>DASZHY010000122.1:0-54574 GCA_035949675.1 Thermoanaerobaculia bacterium | reverse complement strand
CCCGATCAGACCCTCCACCTCCGGCCGCAACCGGTTGGCCACCGCCGTGCCCACCACCAGGTCCGACTGGCCCGTCCACCGCTCGCACAGCGCCGACCACCCCGCCAGCAGCACCATGAACAGCGTCGCCCCACGCTGCCGCCCCAGGCCGCGCAGGCCCCCCACCAGCTCCCCCCCAAGCGCCACCGCCTCGATCGCGCCGCGAAAACCCCGCGCCGCCGGACGCGGCCGGTCCCCGGGCGGCGATGACATCTCCGGCGCACCCGCCAGCCGCTCCCGCCACCAGCCCAGGTCCGCCGCCAGCGCCGCCGCCGACTGCGCCTGCCGCTGCCACGCCGCGTAGTCGCCGTACTGCACCGGCAGCGCCCCGAGCTCAGGCTCCTCCCCGCGCAGCGCCGCCCCGTAGCCCGCCCCCAGCTCCCCAGCCAGCACCCGCAACGACCAGCCGTCCGCCGCCAGGTGATGGACGTCGACCACCAGCAGCTGCTCGTCCGGCGTCAGCCGCACCAGCGCCGAGCGCAGCAACGGTCCCGACCCGAGAGCGAACGGCCGCCGCGCCGCCGCCGCCGAAAGCTCCTGCGCCGCGGCTTCCGCCGCCGCCGGCGCCAGCCCCGACAGGTCCACTACCGGCAGTGCCGCCGCCGCCCGCGCCACCGCGCTCTCGGGGCCCCACACCACCTGCACCGGCGAACCCCCGGGCGCGGCGTAGGTCGTCCGCAGCGCCTCGTGCCGGCGCACCGCCTGCGCCAGCGCCCGCCGCAGCGCCGGCACCGCCAAGCGACCCGACAGCCGCACCGCCGCCGGAACGTTGTACGCCGCCTGGCCCGGCGTCAGCCGCTCCAGGAACCACAGCCGCTCCTGGGCGAACGACAGCGGGAAGACGCCGCCGCCGTCCGCCGCCCGCGGCAGCCGCACCAGGGCCGGCGCCGGCGGCAGCGCCGCCGCCGCCGCGGCCCCGGCACCCGCCGCCGCCGTCGCCCCGGCGCCCGCCTCGCCTTGCCGCGCCGCCCGCACCGCCGCCGCCAGCCCGGCGACCGTCGGCGTCGCAAACAGCTGCCGCAGCGGCAGCTCCACCCCCAGCGCCGCGTGCAACCGCGCCATGGCGCGCGGCGCCAGCAGCGAGTGCCCGCCGAGCGCGAAGAAATCGCCATGCGCTTCCACCCGCTCGAGGCCCAGCAGCTCGGCCCAGACGGCGGCCACGATCTCCTCGATCGGAGTGCGCGGCGGCACCCGGGCTGCCTCCTGGCCGCTGCCGGCAGGCGGCGGCAGCCCCCGCCGGTCCACCTTGCCGCTGGGCGTCCGGGGAATGCGGTCGAGCAGCACGACGTGATCGGGGATCAGGTGGGCGGGGAGCTTGCCGCGGAGGAACGACCGCAGCTCCGCCGCGGTGGGCTGCGCCGCCGCGGGGACCACGTAGGCCACCAGCGCTCGCCCTCCCGGCAGGTCCTCTCGCGCCGTGACGGTGACCTCGCGCACGGCCGGGTGGCCGGCCAGCGCCGCCTCGACCTCGCCGAGCTCGATGCGGAAGCCGCGGACCTTGACCTGCTGGTCCCGCCGCCCCAGGAACTCGATGCGGCCGTCGGCGAGACGGCGGGCAAGATCGCCGGTGCGATACAGGCGCCCGCCGCCGCCGCCGCAAGGATCGGGGATGAAGCGCTCGGCGGTGAGGTCCGGCCGCCCCAGGTAGCCCCGGGCCAGGCCCGCACCCGCCAGGCAGATCTCGCCGACGACGCCTACCGGCACCGGCCGCAGCCGCAGGTCGAGAAGATGGACGCGCGTGTTGTCCAGCGGCCGTCCAATGGTGATCCGCCCCTCGTCCGGTCCGATCTCGGCCGCGGTGGAATAGGTGGTGTCCTCGGTCGGACCGTAAAGGTTGCGGATGCGCCGCACCTGACGGTGGCGCCGGATCTGCTCGACGAGCCGCAGCGGCAGCGCCTCGCCCGCCAGGTTGACCGCCAGCAGCCCCGGCGGCAGCTCGCCTGCCGCCAGCTCGGCCATCGCGGACGGCACCGTGTTGAGCAGCGTCACCTCCGCCGCCGCCGTCAGCTCCGGCAGCGCCAGGGCATTGCCGGCGAGGATCACGCGCCCCCCCCAGGCGAGCGGCACGAAGAGCTCGAAGACCGAGAGGTCGAAGCACACCGAGGTGGCCGCGAGCACACCTGCAAGCTCCTGGTCGGCGAAGGAGCCGCGCGCCCATTGCACCAGGTCCACCGGGCTCCGATGCTCGATGGCGACGCCCTTGGGGCGGCCAGACGAGCCGGAGGTGTAGATCACGTAGGCGAGGCCCTGCGGCCCGCCCAAGGGCGCGGGGTTGCCGCCGTCCTCGCCGGCGATCGCCGCGGCCTCCGCGTCCAGGCGCACGCGGCGCAGCCCCGCACCGCCGAGCCGGCCGGCCAGCTCGTCGACGGTGACCAGCACGCCGACGCCCGCGTCCGACGCCATCAGCTCCAGCCGCTCGGCTGGATACGAAGGATCGAGGGGCACGTAGGCCCCGCCAGCCTTGAGCACCCCGAGCAACCCGATCAGCAAGTCGGGAGTGCGGTGCAGCAGCACGCCCACTCGCCGCTCGGGACCGACCCCCAGCCGGCGCAGGTGGCGGGCCAGACGGTTGGCGCGCCGGTTCAGCTCTTGGTAGGTGACGATGGCGGCGGCGCCTTCGCCCTCGGCGACCACCGCCGGCGCGAAAGGCGTGCGCTCCACCTGGCGCTCGAAGAGCTGGTGCAGGCAGGCAGCGTCCCCGCCGCGCACCACGGCGGTTGCGTTCCACGCCGCCAGCTCACCCAGCTCCGCGGCGGAGAGCAGGTCCAGCTCCCAGACCGACCGCCCCGGCTCTGCCGCCATGCCCTGCAGCAGGTTGGCGAAGTGCCCCAGGAACCGCTCGGCGGACACGGCGTCGAACAGGTCGGAGTCGAAGCTCAGGCTGACCGCCAGGCGCCCGTCCAGCTCGGCAGCCTGCAGGCCGAGGTCGAACTGCGCTCCGGGATTTGGCAGAGGAAGCGATTCGAGCACCAGGTCCCCGAGCTCGAGCCGTGCCCCGCCCAGCCCGAGCGCGAGCGCCCCGAGCGCTTCCAGCTCGGCCGCCGGCGGCCGGTGCAGAACGAGCATCGCCTGCAGCAGCGGCGGCCGGCCGGCCCCGCGTTCCGCCTGCAGCCGCTCGGCAAGCAGCGCGAAGGGGACCTCCTGGTGCGCGAAGGCCGCGAGCGCCTCGCGCCGGGCCCGCTCCACCAGATCGCCGGCCGGGAGGTCGCCGGCCAGCGTGGCGCGGAGCGCCACCAGATTCACCAGGTAGCCGACGGTGTCCGAGAACTGCCTCGCCAGCCCGCCACCGCCTCCGAACCCGTCCGCCGAGCGCTGCGACAGCGGCGTGCTGACCAGGAAGTCCTCCTGGCCGCTGGTGCGCGCGAGCAGCGCCATGAAGGCGGCGAGCACGGCCATGAACGGCGTCGCCTGCCGCGAGCGCGCGAGATCGGTCACCGGCTGGAGCGGCAGGAGGGCGGTCCGCGCGCCGCCGCGGAAGCCCTGCACCGGCGGGCGGGGCAGATCGGTCGGCAGATCGAGCGGCGGCGCGCCGGCCAGCCGCTCGTACCACCAGTCGCGGGCGGCCTCGCCGCCGCCGCCGGCGAGGGCCGCCAGCTGCAGGCGCACCGCGTCGGCGATCGGCGGCGGGCCCGGCGAGGCGAGCGTCCCCCCGGCAGCCAGCGCGCGCAGCTCCCGCGCCAGGACGCCGAACGATGCGAAGTCGGCCGCCAGGTGGTGAACCGCGATGACCAGGACGTCGCCCCCCGCGGCTCCCGCGAACAGCGCCGCCCTGAGCACCGGCCCACGCTCGAGGTCGAAGGGCTGGAACGCCTCGGCCCGCAGCCGCCGCTCGAGCTCGGCGCGATCCCATCCCGAGGCGTCCAGCAGGCGCCACGCCAGCGCCGCGCGCTCCTCGACGCGCGGCACCGGTCCGTCGAGCCCGCGGTCGAAGGTGGTGCGCAGCGACGCATGCCGGTCGAGAAGGACCTGCAGGGCCCGCCGCAGCCACTCCGCTCCCGGACCGGCGATCACCCGCACCGCCGCGGCGAGCGTGTAGGCCGAGCTCTCCGGCGCGAGCCGGTGCATCACCCAGAGAGCGCGCTGCCCCGGCGAGAGAGCCGGCGCCTCCGGCGGCGTCGCCGCGGACGCCAGCTTGCCGGAGGCCTCCCCGGCCGGCGGTGAGCGCTCCGAGAGCTCTCGCGCCGCCGCCCCGGCCAACCGCCCCGAAAGCTCCCGCAGCGTCAGCCCATCGAGCAGCTCGGACACCGGGACCACGACGCCCAGCTCGTCCTCGACCGCCGCCTGCAGCTCCATCATGGAAAGAGAATCCAGGCCCCAACCGATCAGGGGCCGGTCGTCGTCGATGCGGCGGGGATTGGCCCCGCTCAGCCGGGCCACGAGCTCCCGCAACCAGTCGTCAATAGAAAGCGGCGGTCCGTCAATCATGAGTGATTGCGCCGAATAAACCTTATACCCCTATGACCTTCTTTTCTGATATTCGCTTATGCATAATTCAGACACAGGTTATAGTACACCAGAGCTGGTGCCGCGCTGAAGACAGCGCGGGACAGGCCCGCGAGAGCGGGCGCCGGCAGGCGGCGGCCACGCGGCAACCGTCGCGTGGCGGGGCGGTAAGGTCAGGAGGAATCATGCGCCAACGGCTCTATTTGACGACACTCATCGCGATGGCCGGCTGGATGCTGGGCGGTCCGCCGCACGCCCGGCCGGCGCAAGTAAGTCCCGCACCGCAGCACCCCGCCGGCCGCTATGTGCTGGTCAACGGCGCCAAGCTCTGGACGGAGAGCGAGGGCCGCGGCGCGCCCATGATCCTCGTCGCCGGCGGTCCAGGGTTGCCGCACGACTACTTTCACCCTTATTTTTCCGGGCTCGCGTCGCGCTGCCGTTTGATCTATTACGACGCTTTCGGCCGTGGCAAATCCGATCACGCCGCGAACCCCGCGCAGTACACCTTCCGCCGGGACGTCGAGGATCTCGACGGCGTTCGCAAGGCACTGGGGCTTGAGCGGGTGAGCCTGTTCGGCCACTCCTATGGCTCACTGGTTGCGCTGGCGTACGCATTCGATCATCCCGAGGCTGTCGACCGAGTTGCGATCGCGAACGGCATGTTCAGCGGCAAGATGTGGCAGGACTCGGATGACATCGTCAACCGTGCGATCCGCGAGCAGCTGCCGGCAGTCTGGCGGCAAGTGCAAAGCGTGCGGGCGCAGGGCAAGAAATCGAACACCGAGGTCCACCAACAGGCTTATCGGCTGCCGCCCGGGTATTACTGGCATCGGCGGCCCGCGCAGGTGCCCAACCTCGAGTACAACGAGGACGTCTATTACGGCATCCTCGGCGAGGACGCCGATTTCGTGATCGGCGGCCAAGTCGCGAGCCTCGACTACGGGCGGCGGTTGAAAGAGCTGCGGGTACCGCTGCTGATCCTCGCCGGCCGGTACGACAACATCTGTCCCGTGAGCTATGCGCTCGCACTCAGCAAGGTCACACCCCTGGCCTCGGTCGTGGTGCTCGAGCAGAGCGGCCACTTCGTCTTCATCGAGGAACGAGAGAAGACGATGGCCCTGCTCGGGGACTTCATGGCACAGGATGGGCGGGCGGCCAAGGTGGCCCAGCGCCCATAGGGTTACCATGTCCGCGCAACCTGTTCATGTCGCGGCCGCGCGGAGGGGCGCGTGAGCAGCGATTCGCGGCCGGCCGTCGCGGGGTTCGAGCTCTCGCCGCAGCAGCGGCGGTTGTGGGCGCTCGCCGGCGGCCGCGAGTCACCGGTTTACCGCAGCGTCTGCGCGGTCGAGATCGCCGGACCGCTCGCGGTCCGCGCGCTTGCCGCGGCACTGGCGCAGGTCTGCCGGCGCCACGAGGTCCTGCGCACCACCTTCTTGCAGATCCCCGGCATGCAGCTGCCGCTGCAGGCGATCGCGTCATCCGTGCCGCCGCCGCCGGCCGTGCTCGACCTTCGCGGCCGCGGCTTTCGCCCGCGCGCGCTGCGGCGCGAGATCGCGGTGATCTTTGCCGCGATGGCGCGGCTGCCGGGTGATCTCGAGCACGGTCCGCCGCTCGCCGGCTGGCTGCTCCGGCTGGCCGCGGAGCGGTGGCTCCTCGTCCTCGGCCTGCCCGCGCTCTGCGCCGACGCGGCAGCGCTCGGCCAGGTGGCTTGCGAAGCCGCGCGCTGTTACCTCGGGGATCCGCCGGGCGGCGAACCGCTGCAGTACGCCGACGTCGCGGCCTGGGCAAACGACCTGCTCTCCTCGCCGGACACCCAGGCCGGGACGCGGTTCTGGGACGAGGTCGTGGCGGCGGCCGGCGCCGCCTGGGACCCGCAGCCGCGCCTGCCCATCGCGCGGCGGGGCACGGCCGGCGCGGACTTCGCGCCGCGGCGGCGCGAGCTCCGCCTGCCGCCAGGGCTGCTCGCCGAGGCGTCGCGCCTCGCCCTGGGCTTCGGCGCCACCCTCGAGGACCTGCTGCTCGGGCTGTGGCAGCTTCTCCTCGAGCGGCTGGCGGGGGCCGGCGGCGGGCTCGTCGGCTACGCCTGCAATGGCCGCAGGCTCCGGGAGCTCGCGGACACGGTCGGCCCGCTCGAGCGCTGCGTGCCGCTGCCGGCGGCATGGCCCAGGGCAGGCCGGCTGGCCGATCTGGTGGCCGCCGCGCAGCGGGGCGCCGCCAGAAGCCGGCAGTGGCAGGACCACTGGGGATGGCAGGGCCTGACGGCTCCGGCCGGTCCGCCGCGGTTCCTGGCGCACTGCTTCGAGCTCCACGAGCTGCCGGTCCTGCCGCGCGGGGGGCAGGTCGCCTTTGCCTGGGCGGGGTGGCTCTCCTGCACCGACCGCTTCGCGCTGAAGCTCTCCGCCCGGCGCTCGGGCGAGCGCCTGCTTGCCGAGCTGCACTGGGATGCCGCCGCCTTCACGCCGGCCGCGGCCAGGCGCGTCGCCCGCTGGTACACGGCGCTGCTGCGCGACGCGGTGGCGCGGCCGGAGGCGGCGCTGGACGAGCTGCGGCTGCTGCCCGCCGGCGAGCGCTTGCAGCTGCTGGCCGCATCGCGGCCGAGCCCCGTCGCGCTCGGCCCCGACGCGACCCTTGCCGGCCTCTTCGCGGCGCAGGCGGCGCAGACGCCGGAGCGGGTGGCGCTGACCTGCACCGGGACCCACCTCAGCTTCGGCGGGCTGGCAGAGGCGGTCCGCCGGCTGGCCGGCCGGCTGCGACGGCGGGGGGTGGCGCCGGAGGTGCGGGTCGCCCTATGCCTGCCGCGCTCGCCCGAGATGCTGGTCGGGCTGCTGGCCATCCTGGCCGCGGGCGGCGCCTGGGTACCGCTCGATCCCGACTATCCCGTGGAGCGGCGGCGGCTGATGCTGCGGGATTCGGGCGCCGCGCTGCTGCTCACTAACCGCCGGTTGCGCGACGGCGTCGCCGGCTTTGGCGACGAGGTGCTCTGCGTCGACGATCATTCGCCGGCCGCGCCGGCCGCGCCGGCCGGGAAGGATGCATCGCAGCGTGGGAACGCCGCGCCGCAGGCGGGCACCTGGGGCGAGCTCGCCGGCGACGCCAGGCCCGAGCACCTTGCCTACGTGATCTATACCTCGGGATCCACCGGACTGCCCAAGGGCGTGATGGTCGATCACCGCGCCATCGTCAACCGCCTGCGCTGGATGCAGCGGGACTTCCCGCTGCGCGACGGCGACCGCCTGCTGCAGAAGACCCCCTACAGCTTCGACGCCGCGATCTGGGAGATCTTCCTGCCGCTCGCGACCGGGGCGCGGCTGGTGCTCGCCGAGCCGGGAGAGCACCGTGACACGTCGCTGCTGCTCGCGGCCGTGGCCCGCGAGCAGGTGACGGTGCTGCAGCTCGTCCCGTCGCAGCTCGCGCCGCTGCTCGAGGAGGAGGGGGCGGCCGCTGCCTGCGCCAGCCTGCGGCGGCTCTTCTGCGGCGGCGAGGCGCTGACCAGAGAGGCCGCCGGCCGCTTCCTCTCCCGCGTCCCCGCCAGGCTGTGCAACCTCTACGGTCCGACCGAGGCAGCGATCGACGCCACCTGCGAGGCCTGGGGCGGCGACGCCGCGGGGCTGAACGGCCCGACGGTGCCGATCGGCAGGCCCATCGCCAACGTCGAGGTCTACCTGGCCGACCGCCGGGGCGCCCTGGTGCCGCCCGGCCTGCCGGGCGAGATCTGCATCGGCGGCGCCGGCCTCGCCCGCGGCTACCTGGGACGTCCGGAGCTGACCGCCGCACGCTTCGTGCCGCACCCCTTTAGCCGGCGCGGCGGCGAGCGCCTCTACCGCACGGGCGATCTCGCGCGCCACCTGCCCGACGGCCGCATCGAGTTCCTGGGCCGCACCGATGCCCAGGTCAAGATCCGGGGGTTCCGCATCGAGCCGGCCGAGATCGAGGCCGCCCTGCTGGCGCACCCGGCGGTGCGCGAGGCGGCGGTCGTGGTGCGCGAGGACGCGGCGGGGGAACGTCGGCTGATCGCCTACGTGGCCGGCGACAAGCCCGCCGGGACGCGGCACGACCGCGATCTCCACCGGCTTCCCAACGGCCTTGCCGTGGCCTTCCTCAATCGCGGCGAGACCGAGGTGCTCTACCGCGAGATCTTCGCGGACGAGAGCTATCTTGCGCACGGCGTCGGCCTGCCGGCGGGCGACGCCTGCGTCTTCGACGTCGGCGCCAACATCGGCCTCTTCGCCCTGTTCGTCAAGCGCCGTCATCCAGCCTGCCGGATCCACTGCTTCGAGCCCCTGCCGCCCATCTTCGAGGTGCTGGCGGCCAACGCCGCGATGCATGGCATCGATGCCCGGCTGCACGCTTGCGGCCTTGGGCGCAGCGCCGGCACCCGCCGCTTCACCTTCTACCCGCGCTGGTCGGCGATGTCCGGCGCCTACCCCGACGCCGCCGACGAGGAGCGGGTGACGCGCGCCGCGCTCGGCCGGGCGGCGGCAGGGCTGGCCGCCGCCGAGACTGCCGAGCTGCTCACTGACCGCTTTGCTGGCCGGCACTTCGACTGCCCGGTCACGACCCTGTCACAGGTCATCCGCGACGAGGGCGTCGAACACATCGACCTGCTCAAGATCGACGTCGAGAAGAGCGAGCTCGACGTGCTGGACGGCCTCGACGAGGACGACTGGGGCAAGGTCCGCCAGATGGTGCTCGAGGTCCACGATCGCGACGGCCGGGCCGCGGTCATCGCCGACCGCCTGGCCGCGCACGGCTTCCTCGCGGTGGTGCACCAGGAGGCGTCGCTGCGCGACGCCGGCATCCTCCACCTGCACGCCGTCGACCGGCGCCACCTCGACCGCCGCCGCCGGACTTCGCCGGCGCGGGCCGCCGCCGCGACGCTGCCCGACGCCGCCGCGACGCTGCCCTACGCCGTCATGCCCGCCGCTGCGCCGCCGGGAGCCGACGGCCTGCGCCGCTTCCTCGCCGCGCGGCTGCCGGACTTCATGCTGCCCGCGGCCATCGTCGAGCTGGCGGTCCTGCCGCGCACGCCCAGCGGCAAGCTCGACCGCGCCGCCCTGCCCGCACCGGCAGCGCGGCCCCGGCCGGAAGCGGACGCCCGGGCACGGCCTCAGGGACCCGCCGAGGAGCTGCTGGCCGCTCTCTTCTGCGAGGTCCTCGGCGTCGAGCGCGTCGGCGCCGACGAAGACTTCTTCGCCGCCGGCGGGCACTCGCTCTCGGCGACGCGGGTGGTATCCCGCGCCCGGCAGGCGCTCGGTGCCGAGCTGCGGCTGCGCGATCTGTTCGACAATCCGACCGTGCGGCGCCTGGCCGCCGCGGCGGCGCTGAAGCGGAGCGGTGGGCAAGGGCCGGCGGCGCCGCCGCTGGTCCGCGTGGCGCGCGACGGTCCGCTGCCGCTGTCGTATGCCCAGCAGCGCCTGTGGTTCCTGCAGCAGCTCGAGCCCGAGAGCCCGGCTTACAACCTGCCCGGCGCCCTGCGGCTGTCAGGTCCGTTGGACGTCCGCGCCCTCGCCGGCGCGCTCTCCGCGATCGTCCGCCGCCACGAAGCGCTGCGCACCTCGTTCTTGTCGCAGGCGGGCGAGCCCGTTCAGGTGGTCCAGCCGCCGCGCCGGTTGCGGCTGCCGATCGCCGATCTTTCGGCCCTGCCGCGGGCGATCGCCGGCGCCGCCGTCGCGCGGCTCGAGCGCGAGGAGGCGAGGCGGCCCTTCGACCTCGCCGGCGGCCGCCTGATCCGGCTGGTGCTGCTGCGCCTCGACGCCGGCGAGCACGCCCTGCTGTTCAACCTGCACCACGTCATCGCCGACGGCTGGTCGTCCGGCATCCTGGCGCGCGAGCTCGGGGCCCTGTACCAGGCGCTGGCGACCGGCGGCACCGCCGCGCTGCCGGAGCTGCCGGTGCAGTACGGCGACTACGCCTGCTGGCAGCGGCAGTGGCTGCAAGGCGAAGCCTTGGCCCGCCTGCTCGCCTATTGGAAGCAGCGCCTCCTGGGCGCTCCCGCGGTCCTGCAGCTGCCGATCGACCGTCCCCGCCCGGCGCTCGCGAGCTATCGCGGCGACGCCTGCAGCCACCTCCTCGGCGCCGCCCTCGCGGGGAGGCTGTCGGCGCTCGCCCGCGGCGCCGGCGCCACCGCGTACATGACGCTGCTTGCCGGCTGGCAGGCGCTGCTCGGACGCTGCGGAGCGGGCGACGACGTGGTGGTCGGCACCGACGTCGCCAACCGCGACCGCGCCGAGATCGAGGGGCTGATCGGGTTCTTCGTCAACGCCCTCGTCCTGCGTACCGATCTTGCCGGCGATCCGACCGTCGGCGAGCTGCTGGCGCGGGTGCGCGAGACGGTGCTCGGCGCCTTCGCCCACCAAGACCTCCCCTTCGACCGCCTGGTCGAGGAGCTGCAGCCGCGCCGCGACCTGTCCGTCACCCCGCTGTACCAGGCGGTGTTCGACATGAATCACGCCGACCCGCGGGCGGCCCTCGAGCTTCCGGGCCTGCGCCTCGGCCTGGTCGACCTGCCCAGCGCCACCGCCAAGTTCGACCTCACGCTGACCGCCAACGAGACGGCCGGCGGCCTGCGCTTGACGCTCGAGTTCGCGACCGACGTCATCGACGCCGCGACCGCCGCCGCCCTGCTCGGGCACCTCGAGGCGCTCCTGGAGGCGATGGCCGGCGCCCCCGGCGAGCGCCTGAGCGAGCTGGCGCTGCTGCGCCCGCCCGAGCTCGCCCAGCTGCTGGCCGCGGCGCGCGGCGAGGCGCGCGTCTATCCCGACGTGACGCTGCACGAGCTGATCACCCGCCAGGCTGCAAGGACCCCCGAGCGCATCGCGGCGGTCGCCGGCGACGAGCGACTGAGCTACGGCGAGCTCGACTGGCGCTCGCACCGGCTCGCCGAGCTGCTGTGGCGGCTGGGCGCCGCGCCGGGGCGATTCGTCGGCATCTACCGCGAGCGCGACCTGGGCTTCCTCACCGCGGTCGTGGCGGTCTTGAGGTCCGGCGCTGCCTACGTGCCGTTCGATCCGGTCTACCCGCAGGAGCGGGTGCGGTGGATGATCGCCGACAGCGGCATCGCGACCCTGATCGCCCGGGCCGAGCTGCTGGACGGCCTCGACGCCGAGGGCTGCGGCGCGGAGCTGCGGCACGTGGTCTGTCCGGACGAGGCGGCTCCCGCCGCCGTCGCCTGGCCGGGGATCGCGGCCTTCGGCTGGGGTGACCTGGCGCCCGCGAGCGAGCGGCCGGCCGCGGCGGCAGGGGCGGCGGCCGGGGCGCCGGCGCCGTCCCGGCCGGCGAGCGAGCCCGGAGATCCCGCCTACATGCTCTACACCTCCGGCTCGACCGGGCTCCCCAAGGGCGCGGTCGTGCGTCACCGCGGCGCCGTCAATCACCTGTTCGCGCAGTTCGAGGCGCTGGCGCTAGGCGAGGAGCTCTGCTTCCTGCAGAGCGCGCCGTCGTCGTCGGACATCTCGGTCTGGCAGCTGCTCGGGCCGCTCGCCGCCGGCGGCAGGACGGTCCTCGTCGACGCGCTGACGGTCGCCGACCCGGCGCGCCTGCTGGCGGTGATCCAGCAGCAGGAGGCGACGCTCGCCGAGCTGGTACCCATGGTGCTGCGCAACCTGCTCGACCACGTCACCGGGCTGCCGGCCGCCGGGCGCGCCCTGCCAGGCCTGCGTTGCATGATGGCCACCGGCGAGGCGGTGCCGGGCCAGCTGCTCGAGGCCTGGTTCGCACTCTATCCGACGATCCGGGCGGTCAACGCCTACGGACCCACCGAGGCCGCCGACGACGTCGTCCAGCTGGTCCTGGACCGTCCCTGGCCAGGTGCCGTCCTGCCCATCGGCAGGCCGCTGGCCAACTTCGCCTGCTACGTCCTGGACCGCCAGCTGCGGCCGGTGCCCGACCGCGTGCCCGGGGAGCTCTGCATCGCCGGCGCCGGGGTCGGCAGCGGCTACTGGCGTCAGCCCGCGCGGACGGCGGCGAGCTTCGTGCCCAACCCCTTCGCCACCGTCCCCGGCGACGTGCTCTATCGCAGCGGCGATCTCGGGCGGCGGCGCGCCGATGGCCAGCTCGAGTTCCTCGGGCGTATCGATCACCAGGTCAAGGTGCGCGGCTTCCGTGTCGAGCTGGGCGAGATCGAGGCGGCCCTGGACGGCCACCCGCGCGTGCGCGCCAGCGCCGTGGCGCTGCGGGAGGCCGGCCCGGATGCGCAGCTGGTGGCCTACCTGGAGGCCGGCGACGAAGGCCCCGAGCCCGGCGAGCTTCGCGCCTATCTCAAGCGCCGGCTTCCCGAGTCCTTCGTGCCCGCGCACTTCGTCTTCCTGGAGGCGCTGCCCAGGACGCCCAACGGCAAGGTGGACCGTCGCGCGCTGCCGGCCCCTTCGGCCCAGACCCTGGCACCACGCCGCGGGCAGGCTCCGCCGCGCACCCCTGTCGAGGCAGCCTTGGCGCGCATCTGGGAAGAGGTGCTGCAGGCCGAGGGGATCGGCGCCGATGACGACTTCTTCGCACTCGGCGGACACTCGCTGCTGGCCACCCGGGTGCAGGCGCGGGTTGCGGCCGCGCTCGGCGTCGAGCTGCCGCTGCGCGCCTTCTTCCAGCACTCGACCGTCGCCGAGCTGGCCGCCGCCGTCGAGGCGGCGCAGCGCCGCGGCAGCCCGGCGCGGCGCGGGCCGGACCTCGCGCCGCTGGCCCGGCGAAGCCGCCGCCTGACCCGGACGGCCGCGGGCGTCGTGCGCAGTGCTCGCGAGGAGTGAGCCGATGCAGCCAGAGCTCGACCTGGAATCCCGCCCGCCCACCGTGCCGGAGCCCGCCGTGCCGGAGCCCGCCGTGCCGCGGCCGGCAGCGCCGGAGCCTGCCGCGCCGCCGCACGCCGCCGACGAGGTCTACGTCCTGCCGGTTTCGTTCGCCCAGCAGCGCCTCTGGTTCCTGTCGCAGCTCTATCCGCGCAGCTCCGCCTACAACCTCTTCGCCGCCTGGCGGGTGAGCGGCAGGCTCGATCCGCGGGCGCTGGCTCTCGCCCTGGCCGAGGTCGCGCGCCGCCACGAGACCCTGCGCACCAGCTTCTACCTCATGGACGGCGAGCCGGTGCAGGTGGTGTCCTCTTCCCCATCGGTGACCCTGGCGACCGTGGATCTGCGCCGCCTCTCCCGCGCCCGCCGCGAGCGCGCGCTGACGGCGGGCCTCACGCAGGTCGCGCTCGCGCCTTTCGACCTGGCGCACGGGCCGCTCCTGCGGGTGGCGCTCTTCCGGCTGACCGCGCGGCAGTCGTCCCTCCTCTACAGCATCCATCACATCATCGCCGACGGCTGGTCGGAGGCCATCCTGACCCGCGAGCTGCTGGCCTGCTACCGCGCCGCGCGCCGCGGCGCCGCCGCCGATCTGCCGGAGCTGCCGCTGCAGTACGGCGACTTCGCCCACTGGCAGCGCGAATGGCTGCAGGGCGAGGTGCGCGAGGAGCTTGGCGCGTTCTGGCGGCGCCAGCTCGCGGGCGCCAGCCAGACGCTGGCGCTGCCGACCGACTTTCCGCGACCCGCGGTGTCGAGCCAGCGCGGCGCCTATGCGCTGTTCACGATCGACGCCGGCGATACCGCCGCGCTCCAGGGTCTTGCCCGGCGTGAAGGGACCACCCTCTTCGCCGTGCTCTTGACCGCCTTCGGGGTGTTGCTGTCCCGGCACGCGGGACAGGACGACGTCCTGGTCGGGACGCCGTCGGCAAGCCGCGACCGGGTCGAGCTCGAGAGCTTGATCGGCTTGTTCCTCAACACCCTGGTGCTGCGACTCGACCTGCGCGGCGATCCGACCTGCCGCGAGCTGGTAGGCAGGGTGCGGGAGATGCTGTACGAGACCCAGGAGCATCGCGACCTGCCGTTCGAGACGCTGGTCGCCGAGCTCGGCGTCGAGCGGGATCCCAGCCGCAGCCCGCTGTTCCAGGCCTTCTTCAACCTCGACGCCGCGACCCCCGAAACGCTCGACTCCGGCGACCTCACGCTCGTGCCGCTGCCGATTCCCACCGCCACCGCCAAGTTCGACCTGCTCTGGAACGTGCAGCAGGGCGCCTCGAGCCTGGGCGCCGCGCTCGAGTACTGCACCGACCTCTTCGCGGCGCCGACCATCGCGCGGCTGATCGGACATCTCCGCCAGCTGCTGGCGGCGATCCCGCGGCACCTCGGCTGCCGGGTCTCGGAGCTGCCCCTGCTCACCGCCGCCGAGCGCCACCAGCTGCTGCACGCCTGGAACGACACGCGGCGAGACGAACCGGCGGAGGCGGCTTCTGCTCACCAGATGTTCGCGCAGCGGGCCGCGCGCGCCGCCGAGGCGATTGCGCTGACGGCGCCGGCAGGAAGCTTCAGCTATCGCCTGCTCGACGCCTGGGCCGGCCGCATCGCCGCCCGGCTGCGCCGCGCAGGAGTCGGCCCGGAGGTCCCGGTCGGCCTGTTCCTGTCCGCCGGGCCGCCGGCCCTGGCGGCCATCCTCGGCACGCTCGAGGCGGGGGGAGCCTATGTGCCGCTCGACCCCGGCTACCCGGCGGAACGACTCGCCCTGCTGCTGCAGGACGCCGGGATCTCGGTCGTGGTCACCAGCCCGGAGCTCGCCGGCGCGGTGGCATCGGCGGCTCCGGATCGGGTGCTGCGCCTGGTCGATGCCGGTTGGAGCGACCAGCCGCCGGGCGCCGGCGACGGGCCGCCGGCATCGCGGCCGGCCGCAAGCCCGGACGCCGGGTGGTGGGCCGGTCCCGACCAGCTCGCCTACGTCCTCTATACCTCCGGCTCGACCGGCAGGCCCAAGGGGGTGATGGTGCCGCACGGCGGCGCCGCCAACTACCTCGCCTGGGCCACCGCGGCCTACGACGTGGCGGCGGGGAGCGGCGCACCGGTCCACTCTCCTCTGACCTTCGACCTGACGCTGACCAGCCTGCTCACGCCGCTGCTCGCCGGACGGACGGTCGCCTTCCTGCCCCCGGCCCGCGGCGTCACGGCGCTCGCCGAGTCGCTGGCCGGCGGCGCGGGCTTCAGCCTGGTGAAGCTGACGCCCGCGCATCTCGCGCTGCTCAACCGCAGCCTGCCGGCGGCAGCCATGGCGGGCGCCACCCGCGCCCTGGTGCTGGGCGGCGAGGCGCTGCCGGCGCAGGAGCTGTCGCCGTGGCGAGAGCAGGCTCCCGCCACCCGGCTGATCAACGAGTACGGACCCACCGAGACCGTGGTCGGCTGCGCCGTCCACGAGGTCGCTCCCGAATCCCCCGCCGCGGGCGCCGTGCCCATCGGCCGGCCGATCGCCAACAGCCGCGTCTACCTGCTCGACGCTCACCTGGAACCCGTTCCGATCGGCGTCGTGGGCGAGGTCTGCATCGGCGGCGCGCAGCTCGCGCGCGGCTACCTCGGGCGCCCCGACCTCACCGCCGCGAGCTTCATCCCCGACGCCTGGAGCCGCGAGGCCGGCGCCCGCGTTTACCGCAGCGGCGACCTGGCACGCCACGGCGGCGGCGGCACGATCGACCTGCTCGGGCGCGCCGACGCGCAGGTCAAGGTGCACGGCTTCCGCATCGAGCCCGGAGAGATCGAGGCGGCGCTGGTCGCCGATGCCCTGGTGCGCGAGGCGGCGGTCGTGGCGCGCGACGAGCCGGAGGGCAAGCGCCTGGTCGCCTATGTCGTCGCCGCCGGCGAGCCGCCGACGAGCGAGCAGCTGCGCCGGGCCCTGCTGCGCAGCCTGCCCGAGCACATGGTGCCGGCGGTGTTCGTGGTGCTTGACCGGCTGCCGCTGACCGCCAACGGCAAGGTCGATCGTCGTGCCCTGCCCGCTCCCGGCGTGGCGCCGCGGGCGCTCGCCACCGCGTATGTCGCCCCCCGCAACCCGATCGAGGAGACCCTGGCCGCCGTCTGGACGCGCGTCCTCGCCGTCGATCGCGTCGGCGTCGAGGACAACTTCTTCGTCCTCGGGGGCGACTCGATCCGCGGCATCCAGGTGGTCGCGCTGGCCCGGGAGCGGGGGCTCGAGGTCTCGCTGCAGCAGGTGGTCCAGCTCGCCACCGTGGCGGAGCTCGCCGCCGCGGCCGCCGTCGCCGGGCGGCCGCGGGAGGCCGCGGGCGAGAGCGCTCTCGCGCCGCTCCCGACCGCGCCCTTCAGCCTGCTCTCCCCGGCCGACCGCGCGCGCCTGCCCGAGGACGTCGAGGACGCCTATCCGCTGGCCCGCATGCAGGAAGGGATGCTCTACCACGTCGAGGAGCGCCCCGACGCGCCGGTGTTCCACAGCATCAACAGCTATCACCTGCGCCTGCCCTTGGATCCCGAGCTCTTCACCGCCGCCGTGCTGCGGATCGCGGCTCGCCATGCCAACCTGCGGACCTCGTTCGACCTCGCGAGCTACAGCGAGCCGCTGCAGCTGGTGCATCGCGAGGCGCGCTTCCCGGTAGGGATCGAGGACCTGCGCCACCTGCCGCCCGCCGAGCAGCGGCGGCGGATCGCGGAGCACTGGGAAAGCGAGCTGCTTCGCCCCTTCGACCTCTCCCGGCCGCCGCAGCTGCGCTTCCAGATCCACCGCACCGGTGACGACACGCTGCAGTTCACGCTCACCGAGAACCACGCCTGCATCGACGGCTGGAGCCTGCACAGCGCCTATGGCGAGCTGCTGACCTGCTACCTGTCGCTGCTCCGCGGCGAGGAGGCTCCGGCGCTGCCCGAGCTGCGCAGCACCTTCCGCGACTTCGTGGCGCTCGAGCGCCGCGTCCTGGCATCACCCGAGCAACGGAGCTTCTGGGACCAGCAGCTCGCGGGCTGCTCGCCGCTCGCCTTGCCGCGCTGGCCTGGCGTGCGGCACGATCCCGGCAAGCGGCGGGTCTTCCGCTACGACCTGCCGCTGCCGGCGGCGCTCACCGGCCGCCTGCGCGAGTTGGCGCGCGAGGAGGCGGTGCCGCTCAGCAGCCTGCTGCTCGCGGTCCATCTGGTGGTGATGAGCAGCCTGGGCGGCCGGCGGGACACGCTGACCAGCATGTCCACCAACGGCCGTCTCGAGACCCCGGACGGGCATCTCGTCGGCGGCCTCTTTCTCAACACCGTGCCGGTGCGGCTGGACCTGGGCGGCGGCACCTGGCGCGAGCTGGCGGCCAGGGTCCATCAGCTGGAGATCGAGATCACGCCGTACCGCCGCTATCCGGTGGCCGCGATCCAGGAGGGCTGGGGTCGCGAGCAGCTGCTCGCGACCTCGTTCCTCTACCTCCACTTCCATGTCCTCGAGGACGTCGTGCGCTCGCAAGGCCTGACCTCGGTGGGATCGGGGCTGTTCGTGGAAGAGACCAACTTCCCCCTCATCACCACCTTCCAGACCAGCTACACGTCGCCCGCGCTGATTTTCAATCTCGACTGTGACCGCGCGGTGCTCGCCGACGCTCAGATCGTCGCCATCAAGGACTATTACCTGGCAGCGCTCGACCGTGCGGCGGCCGATTTCGACGGCCGCTACGACGCCTTCACGCCGCTGTCGGCCGCCGAGCGGCAGGCACTGCTGGTGGAGTGGAACGACGCCGCGGCCGCGGCGGCCGCCGGCCGCCTCTTCCGGCCGGTGCACGACCTCGTCGCCGCCCAGGCGGCGAGCCACCCCGAACGCCAGGCGGTGGCCAGCGACGAGGGCGGCCTGACCTATGCCGAGCTTGCCGCGCAGGCCGGGCAGGTGGCACGAGAGCTGCGGCGGCGCGGCATCGGAGCGGAAGCGCGAGTGGCGGTCTGCGCCGAGCGGTCGCCGGCCGCGATCGTGGGTTTGCTGGGAGCGCTTGCCGCCGGTGCCGCCTACGTGCCGCTCGATCCGGCGGATCCGCCCGACCGCCTGCAACGGCTGGTCGCCGACTGCGCGGCCGCCGCCGTCCTCGCCGAGCCGCGCTGGCAGGCGAAGCTGGCGGGGTGCGGCGTGCCGCTGATCGAGCTGCCGGCGGCCGGCGGCGGGGCGGCGGTCCACGCGGCAGCCGCGGCGGCCGAGGAGGCAACAGAGGAGGCGCGGGATGCGCAGGCCGCGGGGGATGCGCCGGTCGCGGAGGATGCGCAGGCGGCGCTGGATGCGCAGGCGGCGGGCAGTCCGGCGCCCCCGAGCGGCGTCCACCCCGACCAGCTCGCCTACGTCATGTACACCTCGGGATCGACGGGCGAGCCCAAGGGCGTGATGGTCGGCCATTGCCAGCTGCGGAACTATCTCGACGCCACCCTCGCCCTGCTGCGGCCGCCGGCTGGCGCGAGCTACGCCCTGGTCTCGACCCTGGCCGCGGATCTCTCCATCACCGCGGTGTTGGCAGCCCTGACCACCGGCGGCGAGCTCCACCTGCTGCGCGAAGAGCAGGTACGTGATGCGGCGCGCCTGGCCGAGTACCTGTCGCGGCACCCCGTCGACTTCCTGAAGATCGTGCCCTCTCACCTGGCGGCGCTGCTCGACGACACACCGCCCGCCAAGGTACTGCCTCGGCGCTGGCTGTTGCTGGGCGGCGAAGCCCTGGGCTGGGAGCTGTGCGAGCGGGTTCGAGCGCTGGCGCCCGCGCTGCGGGTCTGGAACGAATACGGGCCGACCGAGGCGACGGTCGCCGTGGCGGCCCATGAGGTCGCCGACGAGCCCGCGGACGGCCGCTCCCCGACCGTACCCATCGGCAGGCCGCTCGCCAATGCCCGCCTGTACGTGCTCGATCCCCACCTGCGGCCGGTGGCGCCCGGCGTGGCAGGCGAGCTCTACCTGGGCGGCAGCGGCCTGGCGCGCGGCTACCTCGGCCGTCCGGCACTGACGGCCGAGAGCTTCATCCCCGATCCGTGGAGCGGCGAGCCCGGAGCACGGGTCTACCGCAGCCGCGATCTCGGTCGTCATCTGCCGGACGGCCGCATCGAGTATCTGGGTCGGACCGACTTCCAGCTCAAGATCCGAGGCTTCCGCGTCGAACCGCAGGAGATCGCCGCGGCACTGCTGCGGTACCCGGCAGTCAAGGAGGCGGTGGTGGTGGGCGGCCGCGACGGGCATGACACGTCGCTGACCGCCTACGTGGTGGCCGACCGCGAGATTGGCGCCACGGCGTCCGAATTGCAACGCTTCGTGAGCTACATCCTCCCCGGACCGATGGTCCCGACCGCGGTGGTCTTGCTGCCCGCAATGCCGCTGACCCGCAGCGGCAAGCTCGACCGCCGGGCGCTGCCGCCGCCCGCCGGCGCCGAGGCCGCCCACCGTCCTGCCGAGCCGCTGCGCACGCCAACCGAGGTGCAGCTCGTCCACCTGTGGAGCGAGCTATTGGGCACCACCGCGATCGGGCGGCATGACGATTTCTTCGAGCTCGGCGGCAACTCGCTGCTGGCGATCCGCCTGGTGTCCCGTATCCGCAAGCGGTGGCAGGTCAAGGTGCTGCTGGGCACGCTGATTGCAGCCAGGACGGTGGCCAAGCAGGCCCGACTGCTGGATGCCGAGGCCGATGCCCAGCCCGCCGGTCACGTGGTGGCGATCCAGCCCCTCGGCGAGCGGCCGCCGATCTACATGGTGCACCCGGGCCATGGCACCGTCGTCTGCTACCTCAACCTCGCCGGCCACCTGGGTCCCGAGCAGCCCTTCTACGGCTTGCAGGCGCTCGACGTCGAGAAAGACCTCGACCCCTTCATCAGCATCGAGGAGATGGCGGCCCGCTACGTGGCGGCCCTGCGCGAGGCACGGCCGGCGGGTCCCTACCTGGTCGGCGGCTGGTCGTTCGGCGGCCTGGTCGCCTTCGAGATGGCGCAGCAGTTGATGCGCATGGGCGAGCAGGTGCCGCGCCTGCTGATGCTCGACTGCAGCGTGCCGGCGATCAGCGAGGAGATGTCACAGATCGACACCGGTTTGATGCGCGCTTTTCTGCTCGTCACCCACGCGCGGGAGGCCGCCGAGCTGGCGCGCAAGGACCCGCCTCCCTACACGGCGCACGACATCGCCGGCCTCGCGCCCGACGAGCAGATGGGGTTGCTGCTCGACGACCTGCAACGGCGGGACGCCATGCCGCTCGAGATCGACCGCCAGACGCTGCAGCGCTACTTCGACGTCCGTGTCGCCAGGATCTACGCCATGTGCCGCTACGTGCCGCGCCCCTATCGCGGGAAGGTCACCATGTTCCGCACCTCCCAGCCGAATCTCGAGATCGGCCTCGCGGAGGTGCGCGACATCTATGAGCGGGCCACTCGCGGCGACTTGACCTACGGCTGGTCGGCAATCGTCGCCGAACCGATCGACGTACGGCACATCCCGGGCCATCACGAGTCGATGATCAACGAGCCCCATGTCCGTGACCTGGCGCGGGAGCTTCGCGGCTGCCTAGATGAAGTCGAGCAGGAGCTCGCCGGGGCAGCGGCCCCGGCACCCGTGAGGAAACCGTACTGACCAGAGAAGGATCCCCGGCGGCCGGCGCCGTCTTTCTCTCCACTCAGGGACGGCAGCCGGACATGTAGTCGGCGGGCCTCCCGCTCCCCACCAGCCTTCCTGATCCGCGAGGCGCTTGCGGAGGCGGGAAGGCTGAGGCGCGCGTCCGTCCCAGCCAGTGTGCCAGGCGACTCTAGCGCTGCGGGCGCTTCTCGTCGCGGCGCTCTCGCCCTCCTGTACCACGTCCCCGGCGCTGAGGTGGCGAGTGAAGGGCTGTCGGCGGCGACCCACGAGCTCAAGCGCAGCGGCGGCCGGGCGCTGACCGACCGCTTCCGCGGCGTGCTGGAGCACTATGGCCTGCGCTCGACGCGCATCCGGCCGGGAGAGGCCCACGAGAACGGCGTTGCCGAGAGGGCCAACGATCTGGTCAAAAGGGAGCTGGCGCAAGCCCTGCTGCTGCGGGGCAGCCGGGAGTTCGACGATCTCGAGCACT
Source organism: Thermoanaerobaculia bacterium (assembly GCA_035949675.1). Classification (GTDB taxonomy): domain Bacteria; phylum Acidobacteriota; class Thermoanaerobaculia; order Multivoradales; family UBA5704; genus JASLEW01. The sequence goes on along the minus strand of DASZHY010000122.1, from coordinate 33,282 downwards.
ACCGGGCTTTCGCCGAGGAGGTGATCGCCCGGCGGCGCAACCGCTTGCGTGCCGGAAAGCTCGCCGAGGAGCGCCAGCACCTGCGGTGCCGCCGTGCCGCTGCTGGCCGCCAAGAAGGGAGCCCAGCACGCCGTCACGCGCGAGGCGCGGCGCCTGCTCGCGAGGGCCTCCCGCGGCCGGTGAAGAGGCTGGGCGAGGGGTCTCTCGTGCAGTTGCGGCGGTGCAAAGGCCGTTGCTGCAGGCCCGCGAGCACCACCAGCTCGACCTTAGCGCGCCGCGGCGATCGCCGGCCACGCCTCGACCCGCACCACGCAGCTCTACGACTGCCGGAGGGAGCTGGTGAACCCGGATGGAATTGAGAGAGTGAAATTTAGCGGGTAGCGCGGAGGCGCGCTTGCTCAAAGGGTTCGCGCGCAGCCGAAGCGCGATGATTGTTTAACTGTTTGACATCTGTTCGATGAGGTACTACTTTGGTGGCCGCCCGGGTCCCCCGGCGGCGCGCCCAGCGCGACCTCCGCGGCCACCGCGTCGCCGGAGCCCCCCCTGCACGCGCTCACGCTACTGGCCGCCTCGCTGCAAGATGCCCGCTTCGCCGCCCGGTTGTTGCGCCGCAACCCGGGCTTCACCGCCGTCGCGGTGCTGACCTTGGGCCTCGGCATCGGCGCCAGCACCGCGGTGTTCAGCGTCGTCGAGTCGGTGCTGCTGCGCCAGCCGCCGCTCGCCGATCCCGACCGGCTGGTGATGGTCTGGCTGGACGACCACGAGCACGGCTTCCCGCGCGACGAGATGTCCTATCCGCGCTTCGCCGACACCCGCCGGCTCGCCACCTCCCTGGCCGGCGCCGCCGCCTTCGAGCGCGAGTCCTTCGTCCTCACCGGCGGTGACGAGCCCGAGCAGCTGCGTGGCCTCGCCGCCACCGCCAGCCTGTTCTCGGTACTGGGGGTTCATGCCGCCCTCGGCCGCACGTTCGTCGAGGGCGACGACGTTCCGGGCGGCGATCGCCTCGTGGTGCTCAGCCACGGCCTTTGGGTCCGCCGCTTCGGCGCCGACCCCGCGATCGTCGGCCGGCGCTTGCAAATCAACTCCCAGCCCCACACGGTGCTCGGCGTGATGCCCCCCGCCTTCGTGTTTCCGGACCGCCGGCAGGAGCTCTGGGTGCCGTTCGCCCCGAACGCCGCGATGCGCGCCGACCGGCAAGCCATCTGGTTATCGGTCATCGCCCGCCTGCGCCCGGAAACCGGCCTCGAGCGGGCCACCGCCGAGCTGAACGCCTTGAACCGCCGCTTCGGCGAGCAGTACCCACAAACCGACCGCCGCTCCGGCACGGTCCTGGTCAAGCTGCGGGACCAGGCCGCCGAGCCGCTACGCCGCGGCCTGCTGGTGCTGGCCGTCGCCGTGTTGCTGGTGCTGCTGGTGGCCTGCGCCAACGTCGCCGGTCTGCAGCTGGCGCGCGCCGCCGGCCGCCAGCGCGAGATGGCGGCACGCCTGGCGCTGGGAGCCGGGCCGCGCCGGCTGGTGCGCCAGCTGCTCGCCGAGAGCCTGACCCTCTCCGCCCTGGGCGGAGCGCTGGGTCTGCTGCTCGCGGCCTGGGGACTGGGCGGCCTGCCGGCGCTCGCGCCCGCCGAGCTCGAGGTGCTGCAGGGGGTGCGCCTCGACCTCGGGGCCGCCCTCTTCGCGATCGCCGCCGGCGCCGCCGCCGGCCTCGCGGCCGGCCTCTACCCCGCCCTGCGGCTCTTCCGCCACGACCTCCTCGCCAGCCTGCGCCAGCGCACCGCCGTTGGCGCGGCGGGCAGCCATCGCCTGCGGCAGACCCTGGTGGCGGCGCAGCTGGCGCTCGCCGTCGTGCTGCTGACCGGCTCCGGCCTGCTGCTCCACAGCCTGCTGCGCCTCGAGGGGTTGGACCTCGGCTTCCGGCCCGATCACCTGCTGGCGGCCAGCGTGTCGCTGTCCGCCACTAAGTATGCCAACGGCTCCGCTCGCCACCAGTTCTTCGCCAGCCTGGAGGAGCGCCTGCGCGCCGATCCACGCGTGCGGTCGGTGGGCTCGATCGAAACCCTGCTGGTCGGACCGCTGCCCAATGCCGTCGAATCGTTCACCCTTGGCGGCCGGCCGGCGGAGGCCGCCTATGTCACCGAGCCGCTCACCCGCGATGCGATCACTCCCGAGGCGCTGCGCACCCTCGGCCTGGCGCTGCTCCATGGCCGCGCCTTAACCGCCGCCGACCGCCCCGACGCCCCGCCGGTCGTGCTGGTCAACGCCACCATGGCGAAACGCTTCTGGCCGCACGGCAACGCCATCGGCCAGCGCCTTGCTTTCGGCCGCGGCGGCCCGTCCAATCCCTGGCTGACCATCGTCGGCGTGGTCGCCGACAGCCGCCGCGCGGCGCCGGGCTCCCGCCCCTGGCTCGAGTCTTTCCAGCCCGAGGCGCAATACCAGCGCCGCAGCCTGACGGTGCTGCTCCGCACCGGCGGCGACCCTCTGACCCTCGCCGCCGCCGTGCGCCGCGAGGTCCACCGCCTCGATCCCGACCAGCCGGTCGCCTGGACCGCGACGGTCGAGCGCCTGCTCGCCGACCGCTTGGCGCCGCAACGCTTCAACGCCACGCTGCTCGGCTTGCTCGCCGCCTTGGCGCTGCTGATGGCGGCGGTCGGCCTCTACGGCGTGATGTCGTACCTGGTAACTCTACGCACCCAGGAAATCAGCATGCGCATGGCGCTCGGCGCCGGCCGCGCCGACGTCCTCCGGCTGATCGCCGGCCGCGCCGCGGCGCTCGCCGCGGCCGGCGCCATGGCCGGGACGCTCACCGCCTTGGCGCTTGCCCGCTGGATGGCCAGCCTGCTCTACGGCATCGACGCGCTCGATCCCGCCGCCTTCACCCTCGCGCCGCTGGTGCTAGCGGCGGTGGCAACCGCCTCCGCCTGCGTGCCGGCCTGGCGCGCCACCCGCGTCGACCCGATGACCGCGCTGCGCCGCGACTGAGCGCCCGCTGCCGGCCCCCGGGGGAGCTCTACTGCCACCGGGTATCTGCGCCGCCGGCGGGTATACACGAATAAGTTATAGCTATACTGGGCGCGCGCGGCGAGGACTGCTGGCAGATCGCGCCAAGCCTGGCGCTGGTGGCGGGTGGCGGGCGGCGGGTAGCGGCAGCGACGACGCCGCGGGATCCGGCCAGCGGACGAGGAGCCCGAAATGAGAGAACTCGGCAGAGATCTGCGCTACAGCGTGCGGGCGCTCTCCCGGTTGCCCGGCTTCACCGCCGTCGCGGTGGTGACGCTGGCTCTGGGCATCGGCGCCAACGCCGCGATCTTCAACCTCGTCGATACGGTGATGCGGCGGCCGCTGGCGGTTGCCGACCTGCCGCGGCTGCAGTCGGTGCTCACCGTCTCGAGCGATTTCCCAGGCTTCTTCCCGGTCTCCTATCGCAACTACGTCGATCTGCGCGATCACAACACCGTCTTCTCGCGGCTCGCCGCCGTGACGCCTGTCGCCGTGGGCCTGACCGAGGGCGGGGAACCCGAGCAGATTGACGGCGCCATGGTCTCCGGCAACTACTTCGACACGCTCGGGGTGCGGCCCGCGCTGGGGCGCACCTTCGTGCCCGACGAGGACAGCGTGCCTGGCGCCCACCCGGTGGTGGTGCTGAGCCACGCGCTCTGGCAGCGTCGTTTCGGCGCCGATCCGCGGCTGGTCGGCCGGGTCATCCAGCTCAACCATCAGGCCTTCACGGTCATCGGCGTGGCCCAGCCCGGCTTCAACGGCACCAGCCTGCTGGCGCCCGCAGGCTTCTGGGTGCCGCTGATGATGCACGACCAGGTGCTGCCCCAGGCGCTGCGGCCGCTGTTCGACATGCGCAAGGCGACCTTGCTGGGAGTCCTGGGCCGCCTGCGGCCTGGGCTCGACCCGCAACGCGCCGAGGTGGCGATGAAGACGCTGGCGGCGGGCCTGGCGCGGGACTACCCGGACGACAACAAGGGGCTGTCGCTCGCCCTGCTGCCGCTCGCCCATGCCGCGACCGGCGCCAACGACCGCCGGATCCTGGCGCGCGTGGCGTGGCTGCTCGCCGCGGTGGTGGCGGTGATCCTGCTGATCGCCTGCACCCACGTCGCCAACATGCTGGTGGTGCGCGGCGCCGGCCGGCGCAAGGAGATCGCGGTGCGCCTCGCCCTGGGAGTGGGGCGCGGCCGGCTGATCCGCCAGCTGCTCACCGAGACCTTGCTGCTGTTCCTGCTCGCCGGCGTCGCCGACCTGCTGGTGGCGAGCTGGACGAACGGACTGATCGCTCGCCTCGTCGCCCCCCGGCTGCCGGGGGTGTCGCTCGGCCTCGACTGGCGCCTGCTGCTCTTCATCTTCGGCCTGTCGCTGGTCACCGGCCTGGCATTCGGCCTGGCGCCGGCGCTGCAGTCCAGCCGGCCCGATCTGGTGCCAGCGCTCAAGAACGAGGCAGCCGCCGGCCACCGCCGCTGGCTCAGCCTGCGCAATGGCTTCCTTGCCGGCCAGGTAGGGCTGTCCCTGGTGGCGGTGATCGGCGCCTTCCTGTTCCTGGCCAGCTTCAGGAATGCGCAGCGGCTCGACCCCGGTTTCGAGCGCCAACACCTGCTGGTCGCCTCCTTCAACCTCGACAGCCAGGGCTTCGGCGAGCCGCGGGCGGAGGCTTTCCTCGACCAGCTGGTCCAGCGCGTCGAGTCGCTGGCCGGGGTGCGCTCGGCGGCGGTGGCCGAGAACCTGATGCTGGTCGATTTCGGGATGCGACGCCGGCTGAAGATCGAGGGGCGAGAGCTGGCGGCGAGCGATGCGCTGCTCGCCCAGACCTCGGCGGTCGGCCCGCACTACTTCGAGACCCTGCGCATCCCGATCCTGCGCGGGCGCGGCTTCGTCGCGCAGGACCGCGCCGACTCGCGCGGCGTGGCGGTGATCAATCGCACCTTCGCCGACCGCTACTGGCCAGGCGCCGATCCGGTAGGCGCGCACCTGCGCCTGCCGAAACGCGACCTGGAGATCGTCGGCGTCGCCCAGGACGTCAAGTACAACTTCCTGGTCGAGGATCCTCAGCTCTACCTCTACCTGCCGATCGCCCAGTCCTACTCGTCGCAGGTGACGCTGCACGTGCGCACCGCCGGCGATCCGGCGCCGCTGGCCGATACCGTGCGCCGCACCGTGCAGGCGGCCGCCCCCACGCTGCCGCTGCAGCGCCTGGCCACCATCTCCGAGGTGATCGATGGCCGGCTCTGGACGCGCCGCGCCGGCGCCACGCTGATGGCCGTCCTCGCGGCGCTGGTGCTGGTGCTCGCCGGCCTCGGCGTCTACGGCGTGATCTCCTACTCCATCGTCCAACGCCGGAGTGAGATCGGCATCCGGGTCTCGCTGGGCGCGACGCCCGCCGCGGTGGTGCGCCTGTTCGTCGCCCACGGCATGGCGCCGGTCGCCGCCGGACTGGGTCTCGGCCTGCTCGCCGCCCTGGCCACCACCCGCTTCATCGCCGCCATGCTGGTGGGCATCGGCACCGGCAGCCCGCTCGCCTTTGGCGCCGCGATCCTGGTCATGACGGCGATCGCCGCGGCGGCCAACTACCTGCCGGCGCGCCGGGCGGCGGCGGCGTCACCGGCGCGGATCATGCGGCAGGAATAGCGCCGCGACTTTACCCCGCGGGCCGCCGCGACCGCCGGGCGAGCTCGTGGATCTCGCGCGCCGCGCGGTTGCCGGATTCGAGGGCGCCCTCCATGGTCCGGCCGAGCAGCGACGTGTGCTCGCCGGCGAAGTGCACCCGCCCCTCGGGCGCGGCGAGCTCGGGCACCCATTCGGTGAGTTGCCCGGGCTGCCACCAGGCGTAGCCGCCTCCCGCCCACGGATCGGCGCCCCAGGCAACCGAGGTGCCGATCTCGAACTCCCGCTTGAATCCCGGGTGGACGTTCTCCAAGCCCTGGAGGGCGAAACCGATCTGCGCCGCCCGCTCCATGGCGGCGATGCGCTCGGCCTCGGGGCCCCTGATATGGCACTCGAGGATCCCCCGCGGCCCCTGGCCGGCCGGCCTGACCAGCGGCTGCTCGGCGACCTGCCCGATCGGCAGGTCGGTGAAGGCATCGCCGGCGTCGCCGGCATCCCGCCAGGACCGCCGCTTCGCCTGTAAATAGATCCGCGTCACCGGCGTGTACTCGAGCCGCGCGATGATCCGCCGCTTGCTGGCCCCCAGCTCCGGGCCAAAGCGGACCTTGCGCAGCGCCGGGCTCGGCACCGTGCACAGCAAGCAGTCGGCGTCGAGCGTCTGCTCGGCGCCGGCGCCGCCTGGTTGGAAGACGGCGCGGACCCTGCCCGGCTGTTGCAGGATGCCGACCACCGGCGAGCCGTAGCGGATGCGGTTCCCGAGGGAGGCGGCGAAGGCCTTCGGCAGCAGGTCGGACCCGCCCCGGATGACCATCGTGGTCTGCCCGAGATAGAAGAGAGCCAGATCCGAGAGCAGGCGGTGGAGGGCGGACCCCGAGGACCACCCGTAACCGAACCACAGGCTGTCGCCGAGCAGCGCGACGGCTTCGCCGGAGGCGCCTTGACGCCGCAGCAGCTCCGCCGTGGTGATCGCGTCGTAGCTCTTGAAAGGATCGAGCCGCCAGTTGGGATCGGTGGGGTCCCCGATCTTGGCGACGACCCCGAAGAACTTCCGGAACATGCCTTTCACGCCGAGACCTTGCTCCTCCGCGGTGAGGTTGAAGGGCCAGGTGGCAATGTCGGGAGCGCTACCCTGCTTGGCCGTGAGCCGCTTGCCGCGCAGGTGATACACCACGTTCAGCGCGCCGCCGGTCGGCGCGCCGCCGGTCAGCGCCTCGGCAACCAGATCGAACGTCTTCAGATAGCGCACCAGGTGGCGATAGCCGTCCGTGAAAGCCATCGCCCCCGCCTCGGCATAGAGACCCTCGGCGAAGGGCTCGCGCAAGGTGTGCACGCGCCCGCCCGGGCGGAGCCGGGCCTCGAGCACCGTGACGACGTGGCCCAGCGCGACCAGCTCGAAGGCGGCGGCGAGCCCTGCCAGGCCCGCGCCGACGACGATCACCTCGAGCGGGTCGCGCGGCGGTCCTGCTGCCGGCGGCGCCGGCTCCGGCGGCCCCGTGGCAAACGCGAGGTGCCGCCAGCCGGCAAGCGCCGGGAGGGACAGCGCGGCATGCTGCAGGAGATCCCGCCGGGTCCATCCCGAAAATCGTTGCATCGTCCCTGACCCACCTCTGAGCCTGCCCGGAAGTCCAGGCAGAACTTCCAGTCTAGACAGTAAGTTTGTGCCACTACGTAGACTGTTTTGATCGGAAGTAAGCGCTACTGTCTACGCATATGTAGCAAGACACACTCTACAATACATAGACGACGTTCGGCTAGATGATGAGTACTACGGCCTGTATCGGTAAACAAAGAAGAACCTGGGCGTGTGACACGTCAGGTGGTGGAACCTGCTTCTAACTTCTGCAAAAGCCATCGTCACTGGTGCTGCCGGAGGGATGGGGGGGTATTTTGCTCAAGAGTTGGCACGGGCAGGGGCCAAGGTCATGGCGGGCGACCTGAATGCTGCCGGCCTGCGCAAGTTAACTGCAATCGAGATTACTCCCGGAGAGTTGGCGGTGGCCAGATTGGATATCACCGACGAGGCCTCCGTGACCTCGTTCGTCGCCGATGCGGCCGAGCGTTGGGGAGGGCTCGACGTACTGATCAACAGCGCCGGCATAGCGCGGGACGGCTTGCTGGTCCAGGTCGAGGGCGAGCGGATCGCCAAGCTGCCGCTGGCGCAGTGGCGCCGGGTGGTGGACGTCAACCTCACAGGACAGTTCCTGATCACCCGCGAGTTCGCCGCCCAGGTGGTGGCCCGCGGCATCCGTCCCGCGGTCGTCGTCAACCTGTCGTCGCTGGCGCGCGCCGGCAACGAGGGGCAGGCGAGCTACGCGGCTTCCAAGGCCGGCCTCGACGCCTGCACCCGCACCTGGGCGCTCGAGCTTGCGGAGCACGGGATCAGGGTTGGCGGAGTCGCTCCGGGGGTCACCGAGACCGGCTTCCTGGAGGGGTTCGGCGAATCTGCCCTGGAGCGCTTCCGCGCCGGCGTTCCGCTCGGCCGGCTGGGCACGCCGGCCGACGTCTGGCTCGCCGTCAGGTTCATCCTGGAGTGCGAGTTCTTCACCGGCCGCACGGTGGAGGTGGACGGCGGCGCCGCGATGGGTCACGCGCGGCTCGGGGATGGGGCACGCGAAGCATGAGCCGGCAGCTCATCGAGCCCGCCGACGGCACCGCGCAGGTGGAGCAGCGTCTGGCCGCCCTCTGGGCCGAGGTGCTGGAGGTGCCGGTCGAGAAGGCGGGCGGCGAAGCGAGCTTCTTCGCCCTGGGCGGCGACTCGCTGCTCGCGGCGAGGCTGCTTCATCGCATCCAGGAGGCGTTCGGGGTCGAGCTCTCCCTGGACGAGCTGTTCGCCGCGCCGACCCTGTCGCGGCTCGCCGACGCGCTGCAGAGCTGCCGCAGCCTGCCACCAGGAGCGGCGGCGAGTCCCGCTCCGCCGCCGCTCGCGCGGGTCGCGACGGGTCCAGTGCCGGTGTCCTTCAGCCAGCGCCGGCTCTGGTTCACCCACGTCCTCGCTCCGGCCAACCCGGTCCACAACCTCGCGGGCGCGGTGCGCGCGTCGGGGCGCCTCGACCCTGGCATCCTGGCGCCGGCGCTCGCCGCGATCGTGCGCCGCCACGAGCCGCTGCGGACTCGCTTCAGCGTCGACCCGTCCAACCCCAGGGAGCCGCTGCAGATCGTCGCGCCCGCTGCCGCGGTCAGGGTGCCGATCCTCGATCTGGCGGCGCTGCCGCGGAGCCGGGCCGCGAGCGAGGCGCGGCGGCAGGCTCTCGCCCTGGGCCGCATGCCGTTCGACCTCGAATCGAGGGCAGGCGAGCCCCTCCTGCGCTGCGCCCTGCTCCGGCTCCGGCCCGACGAGGACGAGCTGCTCCTCGTCCTGCACCACATCGCCGCCGATGGCTGGTCGCTCGGCCTGCTGCTGCACGAGCTGGCGGCGCTCTACGAGGCATCCGGCAAGCGCCGGACGCCTTTGCTCCCGCCGCCGCTGCTGCCACCGCTGCCCGTCACCTATCGCGACTTCACTCTCTGGCAGCGGCAGTGGCTGCGCGGCGCCGTCCTCGAGAACCTCCTCGCCTACTGGCGAGACCAGCTGGCGGGCGCGCCGGCCGCCATCGAGCTTCCCGCCGACCGGCCGCGCCCGGCGGTCGTCTCGCATCGCGGCGCGCACCTCGACCACCGGCTGCCTCCCCCACTCTCCGCGCGGCTGGAAGCGCTGGCGCGGCGCCGGCAGGCGACTCCGTTCATGGCCCTGCTCGCCGCTTTCGGCGCGCTGCTGCGGCGCACCACCGGCCAGGACGACCTGCCGCTCGGCTCGCCGATCGCGGGACGCAACCGGGTGGAGCTCGAGGGGCTCATCGGAGTGTTCATCAACAATCTGGTGCTGCGCCTGAGAGCCGGCGGCGACCCCGGCCTCTCGGACCTGATCTCGCGGGTGCGCGACACTGCCCTCGCCGCGTACGCGCACCAGGACCTCCCATTCGAGCTGCTGGTCGACGCGCTGCAACCTCCGCGCGACCTCTCCCGCACGCCGCTGTTCCAGGTCCTGCTGGTATGGCAGAACGCTCCCCTGCGGCCGCTGCGGCTGAGCACCGGGCCGGCAATCGAGCTCGCGCCGCGCGAGCTCGATCTGGGCACCGCCCGCTTCGACCTGGCGTTGTCGGCGGCGGCGCTGCAGGCAGGCTGGCTGCTGACCTGGAAGTTCAGCACCGACCTGTTCGACGCCGCCACCGTGGCGCGCATGGCGGGCCATCTCGAGAGCCTGCTCGCGGCAGGGCTCGCAGACCCGGAGCTGCCGCTGTCGCGGCTGCCCCTGCTCAGCGCCGCCGAGCATCACCAGCTGCTGCTGGGCTGGAACGACACCCGCATCGCCTACCCTGGCGACCCCTGCCTGCACGAGCTGTTCGAGATGCAGGCGGCGCGCACGCCGCGAGCGACGGCCGTCGTCTTCGGCGCGGCGGAGCTCACCTATGGCGAGCTCGACCGCCGGGCCCGCCGCCTCGCCGATCGCCTGCGGGCGCGCGGCGTCGGACCCGAGAGCCTGGTCGGCATCGCCGTCGAGCGCTCGCTCGAGATGGTGGTCGGCCTGCTCGCCATCCTCAAAGCCGGCGGCGCCTATCTGCCGCTCGACCCGGACTACCCCGCCGAGCGCTTGCGCTTCATGGCGCGCGACGCCGGCGTGCGGCTGCTGCTCACGCACGGCGATGGGGTGGCGGGGCTGCTCCACGATGCGGCGCTCCATCTCGATCTCGGCACCGAGCTGGCGGCGGCGGCTGAGGCCGCGCGCGGCAATGCCGCGCCGGACGGCAGCGCCGGGACGACCGGCGGCGTCTCGCCGTTGAATCCGGCCTATGCCATCTACACCTCGGGCTCGACCGGACGCCCCAAGGGGGTGCTGGTCCCCCACCGCGGCATCGTCAACCGCCTGCGCTGGATGCAGCAGGCCTACCGCCTGACGGCCGACGACCGGGTGCTGCAGAAGACCCCGCTCGGTTTCGACGTCTCGGTCTGGGAGGTCTTCTGGCCGCTGGCGGTCGGGGCACGGCTGGTGGTGGCGCCGCCCGGCGCTCATCTGGACGCCGGCCGCCTGGCCGGGGTCATCCGTGGCCATGGCATCACCACGCTGCATTTCGTCCCCTCGCTGCTGGAACCGCTCGTCGACACCCCCGGCGCGGCGCAGTCCTGCCGCACCGTGCGGCGGGTGATCGCCAGCGGCGAGGCGCTCTCCTTCGACCTCAAAGAGCGCTTCCTGACCCGCTTCGCGGCCGAGCTGCACAACCTCTACGGCCCCACCGAGGCGTCGGTGGACGTCACCTGCGAACGCTGCGCCGCTGGCGAGGGGCCGGGGCGCCGCCGTCTCGTGCCCATCGGCCGCCCGATCGCCAACACCCGCATCCTGGTGCTGGACGGCGGCGGGCAGCTGGCGCCGGCCGGCGTGCCGGGCGAGCTCTACATCGGCGGCGCGGGCCTGGCACGCGGCTATTGCGGACGGCCCGACCTGACCGCCGAGCGGTTCGTGCCCGACCCACTGGGGGAGGCCGGCGAGCGGCTCTATCGCACCGGCGACCTGGTCCGCTACCGCCCGGACGGCGCCATCGAGTTTCTCGGCCGCATCGACCACCAGGTCAAGCTGCGCGGTGTCCGCATCGAGCTGCACGAGATCGAGGCAGCCCTGGCGCGTCATCCACGGGTGCGGGAAGCGGTGGTGCTGGTGCGGGCAGAAGCAGGCCGGCAGCAGCTGGTTGCGCACCTGGTGCCGTCCGTCGCGGCGGCTGCGCCCGGCGCGGCCGGCCTGCCGATGACGGCAGAGGAGCTGCGCGTCTTCCTCCGCGAGTCGCTGCCCGATCCCATGGTGCCGGCCGCCTTCGTGGCGCATGCGGCGCTGCCGCTCGGGCCTGCCGGCAAGGTGGACCGCAAGGCCCTGGCGGCGCTCGCGGCGGTGCCGCTGGCCGGTGCACGCGGCGGCGGCGTCCCCCGCACGGCGCTCGAGCGACGGTTGCTGGCGCTCTGGCGGGAGGTCCTCGGCCGCGACGACCTCGGCGTCGACGACGACTTCTTCGCCGCCGGGGGAGACTCGATCCAGGGCGCCATGCTCGCCAACCGGCTGCAGCAGGAGCTCGGCGAGATCGTCTACGTGATGAGCCTGTTCGATGCTCCGACCGTGGCCCGGCTGGCGGCGCTGCTGGCGCGGCGCTACTCCGCATCGGTCGGACGGCTGAGCGGGGCGGCAGCCGCGGCTGACGCCGGCGGGGCCGACGGCCGGGTCGGGGCCGGCGGCGAGGACGAGAGCGGCGGTGCCGCCGGCCCGCTGGGAGAGGCCGAGCTCGCCCAGCTGCGCGCCGCGGTGGCGCGGCGCCTCGGCCGTCCGGCCGTGCCGCGCGCCGCTCCCGCCGCGGACCCGCGCAACCGGCCGGCCGCCTTCATCCTGTCGCCCTTCCGCTCCGGCTCCACCCTGCTGCGCGTCATGCTGGCCGGACACTCGCGCCTGTTCGCGCCGCCGGAGCTCGAGCTGCTCGGCTTCGCCACCATGGGGGAGCGGCGCGCCGCCTACTCCGGGCGGGACAGCTTTGCGCGCGAGGGTCTGCTGCGAGCGGTGATGGAGCTGCGCGGCGGCGCCGCCGAGGCGGCGGCGATCGCCGGCGCCGCTGAAGCCGAAGACCTGCCGGTGGCGCGCTTCTACGCCCGGCTGCAGAGCTGGATCGGCGCGCGCCTCCTGGTCGACAAGACCCCGAGCTACGCCCTCGACCTCGCCACCCTGCAGCGCGCCGAGCAGCTGTTCGAGGCCCCGCTGTACGTCCACCTCGTGCGCCACCCGGCGGCAACCATCGAGTCCTACCTGGAGGCCAGGATGGACCAGGTCTACGCCTTCCCCTTCCCGCCCCGCGAGCAGGCGGAGCTGGTGTGGCGGCTCGGCCATCAGAACGTGCTCGACCTGCTCGCCGCGGTTCCCGCCCGGCGCCAGCTCCGGCTGTGCTTCGAGGATCTGGTGCGCGCACCGCGGCGGGTTATGGAGGGGCTCGGCCGTTTCCTCGGCGTCGGCTTCGAGGCGGCCATGCTCGAGCCCTACCAGGGCGGCCGCATGACCGACGGACCGCATGCCCGCTCGCGCATGATGGGAGACCCCAAGTTCCACCACCATCAGGCCATCGACGCGCGGGCCGCCGACCGCTGGCGGCACACCGGCGGCTCCGGGCAGCTGACTCCGGCGACGCTTGCGCTCGCCGCCCGGCTCGGCTATGCCGACGCCCGCCAGGCGGGCTCCCGGCCACGGCTCCCCGCCATCCTGGGGTCCCCGGCCGCGACGGAGCTGCCGCTGTCCTACGGTCAGGAGCGGCTCTGGTTCCTCACCCAGCTCGATCCCGGGAGCCCGGCCTACAACATGCCGGCGGCGGTGCAGTGCTCGGGGCAGCTCGACGTCGCCGCCCTCGCGGCGAGCTTTGGCGAGGTGCTGCGCCGGCACGCGGTGCTGCGGACCGCGCTGCCCGCGGTCCAAGGACGGCCGGTGGCGGTGGTGGCGCCGGCCGCGCCCCTCGCGTTGCCGGTGGCCGACCTGTCGGCCCTGGCGCCCGGGCCGCGGGAGGCGGAGCGGGTGCGCCTGGCGGTGGCGGAGGGACGGCGCCCCTTCGACCTCGCGCGCGGACCGCTGGTGCGCGCCGGCCTGCTGCGGCTTGCCGCCGGCGAGCACCTGCTGTTGGTGACCGTCCATCATCTGGCCGCCGACGGCTGGTCGGTCGGTCTGCTGGTCCGCGAGCTGTCCGCCCTCTATCGTGCCTTCTCGCAGGGCCTGCCTTCGCCGCTGCCGGAGCCGGCCCTGCAGTACGCCGACTATGCGCGCTGGCAACGGCGGTGGCTGAGCGCGGAAGTCATGGACGCTCACCTGTCGTACTGGCGCCAGCGTCTCGCCGGCCCACCGCCCGCGCTCGAGCTGCCGGCGGATCGGCCGCGGCCGCCGCTGGCGACCGCGCGCGGCGCGCGCCGCGAGTCGACCCTCGCCGCCGCCGCGGTCGCGGAGCTCAAGAGCTTCGGCCAGCGCCAGGGAGCGACCCTCTTCGTCACCCTGCTCGCCGCCTGGTACGCCCTGCTTCATCGCTACACCGGCCAGGACGACCTGGTGGTCGGCGTCCCCGTCGCCAACCGCACACGGGTGGAGGTGGAGGGGCTCATCGGGCTGTTCCTCAACATGGTGGCGCAGCGCACCAGCCTGGCCGGCGAGCCGAGCTTCGGCCAGCTGGTCGAGCGCGTGCGCACGGAGTTCCTCGCCTCGGTCCCGCACCAGGAGATCCCCTTCGAGAAGGTTGTCGAGGCGGTGGCGCCACCGCGGGACCTCAGCCGCGCGCCGATCTTCCAAGTGCAGCTGTCGCTGCAGAACACGCCGGCCGAGCCGCTCGCGCTTCCCGGTCTGCGGCTCGCCCGCCGCGACGTCCATAACGGCACGACGAAGTTCGACCTCACCGTCTTCCTGTTCGACGAGGCGGCGGGGTTGCGCACCGTGCTGGAGTTCAACGCCGACCTCTTCGATCCGGCCACGATCGAGCGCCTGCTGCTGCACTGGCAGACCCTGCTGGCGGGCGCCGTGGCCGCCGCCGCCGGGCAGCTCGCCGAGCTGCCGCTGCTGAGCGCGGCGGAGCGCGAGCAGCTGCTCACGCAGTGGCACGAGCCGCGGGTTGCCTTCCCCGCGCCGGTCGGCCTGCACCGGCTCTTCGCGGACTGGGCGGCGCGCACGCCGCAAGCCGTGGCCGCCATCTGCGAGGTCGAGGAGCTCACCTATCGCGAGCTCGACCGCCGGGCGGAGCTGCTGGCCCGGCGCCTGCGCGAGCTGGGGGTGGGGCCCGAGGCGCTGGTTGGCCTCTGCGCCGCGCGCTCGCTCGCCATGGTCGTGGGAGTGCTGGGGATCCTCAAGGCCGGCGGCGCCTACGTGCCGCTCGATCCGGCGTATCCGCGCCAGCGTCTCGCCTTCATCCTCGACGATACCCTGGCCGGCACCGCGGCGCCGGTGTTGGTGAGCGAGCACCACCTGGCCGGTCTGCTGCCGCCGTCCACGGAGCGCCGCGTCGTGTTGCTCGACGCCGGCGGCAACGAGGTGGCCGCCGGGAGCGGCACGCGGCCACCCCCGCCGCTCGGCCCCGAGCCCCCCACCGCCAGCCTGGCGTATGTCCTCCATACCTCGGGCTCGAGCGGCCAGCCGAAAGGGGTGGCGGTGACCCACGCCAACGTGGTCCGCCTGCTCGCCGCCACCCGCGAGCGCTTTGCCTTCGGCCCCGCCGACGTGTGGACCCTCTTCCACTCCTACGCTTTCGACTTCTCGGTCTGGGAGATGTGGGGAGCCCTCGCCTTCGGCGGACGCCTGGTGGTCGTGCCGCAGGCGACGACCCGCTCGCCCGCCGCCTGCTATCAGCTCCTCGCCAGCGAAGGGGTGACGGTCCTCAACCAGACCCCTTCGGCGTTCCGGCAGCTGGTGCGCTACGAGGAAGAGGAAGGCGTCGGCCGGCTGGCCCTGCGCCTGGTTGTCTTCGGCGGCGAGGCGCTCGATCCGGTCTGGCTGGCGCCCTGGTTCGAGCGCCATGGCGACGCGCGGCCGGAGCTGGTCAACATGTACGGCATCACCGAGACCACCGTGCATGCCACCTGGCGGCAAGTGCGGCGCGAGGACGCGGCCCGCGCCGGCGCCAGCCCGATCGGCAGGCCGCTCGCCGACCTCGAGCTGCACCTGCTCGGCCGCCATCTCGAGCTGCTGCCCATCGGCGTTGCCGGCGAGATCCACGTCGGCGGGCCCGGCCTGGCGCGCGGCTACCACGGACAGCCGCGGCTGACCGCCGAGCGCTTCATCCCTGATCCTTACCCCGCCACCCCCGGGGCGCGGCTCTACCGCAGCGGCGACCTCGCCCGGCGCCGCGCCGACGGCGGCCTGGACTACCTGGGGCGGATCGACGCGCAGGTGAAGATCCGCGGCTTCCGCATCGAGCCGGCGGAGATCGAGTCGGCGCTCGGGCGCCATCCCGGGGTGCGCGCGGCGGTGGTAGCGGCGCGCCCGGACCCGACCTCGCCCGGGGCCTGGCGGCTGGTGGCCTGGGTCGTGGCCGGCGCCACGCCGGTGGCGATTGCGGCGCTGCGTGACCACCTACGCGCCAGCCTCCCCGACTACATGGTGCCGGCAGCGTTCGTCCAGCTCGAGAGCCTGCCGCTGACGCCGAACGGCAAGGTCGATCAGCGCCGCCTGCCCGAGCCGCGCGAACCCGGAGCCGAGCCGGGCGCCGCGCCGGCTGCCATGACCGGCAGCGAACGGGGCCTCGCCGAGATCTGGCGCGAGCTGCTCAAGCGCGAGCAGGTCGCCGTCGACGACGGCTTCTTCGATCTCGGCGGGCACTCCTTGCTGGTCACCCAGCTCGCCTCCCGGGTGCGCGCCCGTTTCGGCGTCGAGCTGCCGCTGGCGGTCGTCTTCGAGTCCCCCGGCCTCGGCGCGCTCGCCGCCCGTCTCGACCAGCTCCTGGCCGCGCCGGGCGAAGGGCCCGCGCCGCGCACGGCGCCCCCGATCGTGGCGGCGCCGCGCACCCCCGATCCGCCGGCCTCCTTCGCCCAGGAGCGCCTCTGGTTCCTGGACCGCCTCGAGCCGGGCCTGTCGCACTACCACGTCACCGCCGCGGTGCGGCTGGCGGGGAGGCTCGACGCGGCGGCGCTCGCGCGTGCCCTGGCCGAGGTGGTGCGGCGCCACGAGGCGCTGCGCACCACCTTCGCGGCACCGGACGGGCAGCTGGTGCAACGCATCCACGCGGCGGCCGGCGTGGACCTGCCGGTGCTCGATCTCGCCGGGCTGCCCGCGGCCGGGCGCGAG
This sequence comes from Thermoanaerobaculia bacterium, assembly GCA_035949675.1. Taxonomy (GTDB): domain Bacteria; phylum Acidobacteriota; class Thermoanaerobaculia; order Multivoradales; family UBA5704; genus JASLEW01. Next base: position 16,877 of record DASZHY010000122.1, on the reverse strand, counting down.
GCGGAGCTGGCGCGTCTCGCCCGGCAACACGCGCGCCGGCCGTTCGACCTGCGGCGCGGGCCGCTGGTGCGCTTGGCGCTGGTGTGGCTCGCCGAGCGGCAGAGCGCGCTGCTGGTGGCGCTGCACCACATCGTCGCCGACGGCTGGTCGATCGGCGTGCTGCTGCGCGAGGTGGGCGCGCTCTACCGCCCGTTCGGCAGCGGCGAAGCGGCCGCCTCCCTGCCGGCGCTCGCGGTGCAGTACGCCGATTTCGCGGTCTGGCAGCGGCGCTGGCTGCGGGGGGAGGTCCTGCTCGCCGAGCTCGCCTGGTGGCGCCACCGGCTCGCCGGGCTGCCGCCGCAGCTCCCTTTGCCCTACGACCGCCCGCGACCGTCCGCGAGCCGCCACCGGGGGCTGCGGCGCCGTCTGCCGCTGCCGGGGCTGCTCGCCACCCTGGAGGCGCTGGCGCGGCGGCAGGCCGCGACCCTCTTCATGCTGCTGCTTGCCGCCTTCCAGGTCCTGCTCAGCCGCCTCAGCGGCCAGCAAGACGTCGCGGTGGGCACGCCGATCGCCAACCGCACGCGGGCCGAGCTCGAAGGGCTGATCGGGCTGTTCGCGAACACCCTGGTGCTGCGCGGCGACCTCTCCGGGAGCCCGGCTTTCGACGTCTTCCTGGCCAGGGTGCGGGACGGGGCGGTGGCGGCCTACGCTCATCAGGAGCTGCCGTTCGAGAAGCTGGTGCAGGCGCTGGCGCCGCGGCGCAGCCTGGACCGGACGCCGCTGTTCCAGGCGATGTTCGTGCTCGAGGAGGCGCCGCTCGCGGCGCTCGAGCTGCCCGAGCTCTCGCTGTCGCTGCTGCCGGTCGACGCGGAGGTGGCGAAGTTCGACCTCAGCCTGGAGCTGACCCGCGAGGGTGGCGAGCTCGCGGCCGTCCTCGATCTCGACCGCGAGCGGTTCGAAGCGGCGACCGCGGAGCGGATGCTCGCCGGTCTGCAGGCGCTGCTGACGGGCCTGGCGGCCGATCCGGCGGCGCCGGTGGCGGAGCTGGCGCTGCTGGCGGCAGGCGACCGGCGGCAGGTAACGGCCGGGGAGTCGCGCGCGGCGCCGCGGACGGCGCTCGAAGAGCAGCTCGTCGCGGCATGGAGAGACCTGCTGGCGCCCGGCGCCGCCGCCCAGATCGACCGCCATGCCGACTTCTTCGGGTTGGGCGGCCACTCCTTGCTCGCCCTGCGCCTGGCGGCGCGGCTCGAGCACGCGCTCGGCGTGGAGATTCCGCTCGCGGCGCTCTTCGAGGCGCCGACGCCGGCGGGGCTGGCGCTCCGCATCGAGGCGCTGCGGCCGGTGCCGGCGCGCGGCGGCAGCTTCGCGGGCGCCACGCCTGGCGCCGACGACGGGGCGCCACTCTCGCCGCCCCTGCCGCCGGTGCGCCGGCGCGCCTCCCGGCCGCCGGGCGCGGAGGACCGCGGACCGCTGCTTTCCGGGGCCGGGGCCGCGGACCGGGACGGGGTGGCGCGCCGCGGGCTGCCGCTGTCCTTCCCCCAGCAGCGCTTCTGGCTGCTCGAGGAGCTGGCCCCGGGCACCGCCGCCTACAACATGCCGGCGGCGCTGCTGCTGCAGGGCCGCATCGACTTGCCGGCGCTGGCCGCGGCGCTCGCCGAGACCGTGCGCCGCCATGAAGCGCTGCGGACCACCTTCGATACGGTTGCCGGGCGGCCGGTCCAGGTCATCGCTGCGCCCCGCGCCGTCCCGCCCGCCGCACCCGCCGGCGCGCCGCTCCCACCGCCGCCGCGGCTGCCGATCGCCGACCTGCAAGGGTTGTCCGCGGCGCTCGCCAGCCGGGAGATCGAGCAGCTGGCGCGGCGAGATGCCCGGCGGCCTTTCGACCTGCGCCGGGGACCGCTGCTGCGCGCCTGCCTGCTGCGCGCCGGCGAGCGGCGGCACGTGCTGCTGCTCACGGCTCATCACATCGCCAGCGACGGCCTGTCGGTCGAGATCCTGACGCGAGAGCTGGCGGCCCTCTACCGCAGCTACGGCAGCGGCCTGCCCTCGCCGCTGGCCGAGCCGCCGGTGCAGTACGGCGACTTCGCCTTGTGGCAGCGCGAGGTCTTCACCGACGAGCGCCTGGCCGGCCAGCTCGCCTACTGGCGGCAGCGGCTGGCGGCAGCGCCGCCGCTCGCGCTGCCCGCCGACCGTCCCCGCCCACCGGTCCGCGGCTCCCGCGGCGGCTGCCGCCGGTGCCCCCTCCCGGACGCCCTGGCCGGCGCGCTCCACGGCCTCGCCCGGCGGCACGCGGTAACGCTCTTCATGACCCTCGCCGCCACGCTGCAGGTGCTGCTGCGCCGGTGGACCGGCCAGGAGGACTTCACCGTCGGCTATCCCGTGGCGGGCCGCCGGCGCCCGGAGCTCGAGCCCCTGCTCGGTTGCTTCGTCAACACGCTGGTGCTGCGCGCGGAGCTGTCGGCGGACCCCACGTTCGCCGCCTGCCTCGGGCGCGTCCGCGAGCGAGCGCTGGCGGCGCTCGCCCATCAGGACGTCCCTTTCGAGCGCCTGGTCGAGGAGCTCGCGCCGGCGCGCGACTTCTCCCGGTCGCCGCTCTTCCAGGTCTTCTTCGAGCTCGGGTCGGCACCCCTCGAGGAGCTGTCGCTGCCGGACCTCCAGGTCTCCCGGCTGGCGGTCGACAAGCGCGCCTCGCGCTTCGAGCTGACCTTCATGGTGTCGGCGGGCGGCGAGCAGCTGGCCGCCGACGTCGAGTACGACGCCGACCTGTTCGACGCCGCCACGGTCGACCGCATGGCCGGCCATTGGGCGAGCCTGCTCGGCGCGGTGGCCGACCACGACGGTGAACCGATCCGCGCTCTTCCCCTGCTCAGCGAGTCCGAGTGGCTCGAGATCGCGGGCGAGTGGGAGGCGGGGCCGGAGGAGCCGCCGGCGGCCTGCCTGCACGAGCTGTTCGCCACCCAGGCGGCGGCCAGCCCCGACGCCGTGGCCCTGGTCCACGGCGTGGCGGCCCTCACCTACCGGGAGCTGGCGCGGCGGGTTGCGAGCCTCGCCGCGCGGCTGCGCCGGCTCGGCGTCGGACCCGAAGCGCTGGTCGGGATCTGCGCCGAGCGCGGACCCGGCCTGGTGGTCGCGGTGCTCGCGGTGCTGCGGGCAGGCGGGGCCTACCTGCCGCTCGATCCCGCCTATCCCAGCGCGCGCCTGTCCTTCATGGCGGCGGATGCGCGCCTGGGCCTGGTGCTCACCGCCGGCGAGCGGGCGCGCGCGGCGGCGGCGGCGCTGGCGAGCACCGGGCTACGGATCTGGCAGCTCGCCGGCGGCACCGGCGAGGCGGAGGAGGCGGCGGCGGCCGAGCCAGCGGCGCCGGCCGAGGCGGCCGAGCCGGCGGCGCCGGCGCTCCCCGCCAACCTCGCTTACACGATCTACACCTCCGGCTCGACCGGCCGCCCCAAGGGCGTGCAAGTCACCCATCTCTCGGCGGCGGCCTTCCTGCGCTCGATGGCGAGCGTTCCCGGCCTGCGCGCGGACGACCGGCTGGTGGCGGTGACCACCCTCGGCTTCGACATCGCCCTGCTCGAGCTGCTGCTGCCGCTGAGCGTCGGCGCCACGGTGGTCCTGGCCGGCGAGGACGAGGCCGCCGACGGCGCGCGCCTCGCCGCGCTGCTCGCGCGCTCGGCGGCGACGGTGCTGCAGGCCACTCCGGCGACCTGGCGGCTGCTGCTCGACGCCGGCTGGGCCGGATCGCCCCGGCTCACGGCGCTCTGCGGCGGCGAGACCCTGCCGCGCGGCCTCGCCGCCGAGCTGAGCGCCCGCGTGTCCCAGCTCTGGAACCTCTACGGGCCGACCGAGACCACGGTGTGGTCGACGGCCTGCGCGGTCGAGCCGGCGGCCGGCCCGGTGCCGATCGGCGGGCCGGTGGCCGGAACCCGCATCCACGTCGCCGACGACCATCTCGAGCGGACCCCGCTCGGGGTGGTGGGCGAGCTCCTCATCGGCGGCGCCGGGTTGGCCCGCGGCTATCTCGGCCGGCCCGATCTCACCGCCGAGCGCTTCCTGCCGGACCCCTTCTCCGACCGCGCCGGCGCGCGCCTCTATCGCACCGGCGACCTTGCCCGCCGGCTGCCCGGCGGACGCCTCGAGCTGCTCGGGCGCGCCGACCAGCAGGTCAAGGTGCGCGGCCATCGCATCGAGCTGGGCGAGATCGCGGCGGCGCTCGAGCGCGAGCCCGGCGTCCGCGAGGCGGTGGTGGTGGCCCGCGGCGACGGGCTGGACCGCCGGCTGGTGGCCTTCTATGCGCCGTCATCGCCGCCGGCGCCGGCGGCCGCGGCGCTGCAATCGAAGTTGCGCGAGCTGCTGCCGGCGGCGATGGTGCCGGCAGCCCTGGTCGCGCTGCCGGCGCTGCCGCGCACGCCGAACGGCAAGGTGGACCGCGGCGGCTTGCCCGTCGGCGAGCCGCCGCGCACCGCGCCGTCCACCGCGTGGGCGCCGGCGCGCACGCCCACCGAGGGGATCGTGCTCGAGATCTGGCGGGAGGTGCTGGGCGTCGAGTCGCCAGGCGTGGAAGACGACTTCTTCGCCCTCGGTGGACACTCGCTGCTCGCCACCCAGGCCGCCGCCAGACTGCGGCGGGTGATGGGCGTCGAGGTGCCGCTGCGAGAGCTCTTCGCGCAGCGCACCGCGGCCGCTCTCGCCGCCTTCCTGGACGGCGAGCGGCAAGCGGGCGGGCGGGCGGGGCTGCAGCCGCCACCGATCCCACCCTGGCCGCAGGGCCAGCCCGGTCCGCTCTCCTTCAGCCAGCAGCGGCTCTGGTTCCTCGACCAGCTCGAGCCCGGCAGCCCGCTCTACAACCTGCCCGCCAGCGTGCGCTTGAGCGGCCGCCTGGCGCCGGCGGCGCTGGCGCACGCCCTCGACGCCGTGATCGCCCGCCAGCAGAGCCTGCGCACCTTTTTCGTCGCCGCGGCGGGGAGACCCTCCCAGGTGGTGGCACCGAGCCTGCGGCTGGCGCTACCGGTGGTCGATCTCGTCTCCCTGCCGGCGGCAGCGCGCCGGGGCGAAGCGGAGCGGCTGGCCGCGGCCGAGGTGCGGCGGCCCTTCGATCTCGGCCGCCCGCCGCTGCTGCGCGCGCGGCTGCTGCGGCTGGCCGCGGACGAGCACTGGCTGCCGCTGGTGGTCCACCACATCGTCGCCGACTTCTGGTCGCTCGGCCTGCTGCTGCGCGAGCTGTCGGCCGGCTACGCCGGCGCCCTCACCGCCGCGCCGGTCGCGCTCGCGCCGCTGCCGATCCAGTACCTGGACTATGCGGGCTGGCAGCAGAGCCAGCCGGCGGGCGAGGCGCTGGGCGAGCCCCTCGCCTGGTGGCGCCGCCAGCTGGCCGGCGTCACCCCGCTCGATCTTCCCGGCGACCGGGCCCGTCCGCCGGTCGAGTCGTTCCGCGGCTCCGAGCTGGCGCTGTGCTGGGGACCCGAGCTGGCCGCGAGCCTCGGCAGGCGCGCCGGCCAGGAGGGGGTGACCGTGTTCATGCTCGCCCTCGCCGCCTACCAGGTGCTGCTCCACCGCTGGTCCGGCACGGCCAGGATCGCGGTCGGCAGCCCGATCGCCAACCGCACCCGGGTCGAGCTCGAAGGCGTCATCGGCTTCTTCGCCAACACCCTGGTGCTGGTCTCCGAGCTGCGGGGCAATCCCAGCTTCGGCTCCCTGGTGGCCCAGGTGCGCGAGACGACGCTCGCCGCCTATGCCCACCAGGAGCTCCCCTTCGAGCGCCTGGTCGAAGAGCTGCGCCCCGAGCGGAACATGAGCCACAACCCTCTCTTCCAGGTGATGCTGGCGTTCGAGAACACGCCCATGCCGCCGCTCGCTCTGCCCGGCCTGACGCTCCATCCGCAACCGGCGGCCACGGGCATCGCGAAGTTCGACCTCACCCTGTTCCTGTGGCCCCGGCAGGGGCGTCTGGAAGGCTCGTTCGAGTACAACACCGACCTGTTCGAGCGCACCACCGCCCTGCGGCTGCTGGGCCAGCTCGAGCGGCTGCTCGCGGCGGCGGCGGCGGCGCCCGAGCGGCCGATCTGGGAGCTGCCCCTGCTGTCGCCCGCGGAGCTGCATGCGGTGCTCTGGGGATGGAACCAGACCGCCGCTCCCGGCCTGCCGGAGCTGTGCGTCCATCGGCTGGTCGAGCGGCAGGCGGCGCGCACGCCTACGGCCACCGCCCTGGTGGCCGGGGAGATGCGCCTTTCGTACCGGGCTCTCGACCAGCGCGCCGACCAGCTCGCGCGCTTCCTGCGCCGGCAGGGCGTCGGACCCGAGGTGCCGGTGGGCATCCACGTCGAGCGTTCCTGGGAGATGCTGGTGGCCCTCCTGGCGGTGCTCAAGGCGGGCGGGGCGGTGGTCGCCCTCGACCTGGCTTACCCGCGCGACCGCATCGCGCGTATCGTGGCCGATTCGGGCATGCCCGTGCTGCTGACCCAGCGCGCGCTGCTCGGGCGCGTCGAGGCCGCCACGACGATCTGCCTCGACGTGGACTGGGACCAGGCCTTTGCCGCCGGCGGCGCGGCCGAGCCGGCGGTCCCGGTCGACCTCGACCACCCGATGTACCTGATCTACACCTCGGGCTCGACGGGGACGCCGAAGGGCATCGCCGTTCCCCACCGCGCCTTCCTCAACTTGCTGGGATGGCAGCTCCGTCACTACCGGCGGAGCGACGCGGCGGTGACCGCCCAGTTCGCCACCTTCGGCTTCTGCGTCAGCTTCCAGGAGGCGTTCGGCACCTGGACCTCGGGCGGTACCCTGGTGCTGATCCCGGACTCGTCACGCCGGGACATGGAGGCGCTCGCCGCCTGCCTGGAAGAGCACGGGGTCGAGCGCCTCCACCTGCCGTTTGCGGCGCTCAAGCAGCTCGCGGAGGTGGTCGCCGGCCGCGGCGGGCCGCCGCCGCGCCTCGCCGAGGTGATCACCGCCGGCGAGCAGCTGCAGGTGAGCCCCGCGGTGCGACAGCTCTTCCGGCGTCTGGGCGATGCCTCGCTGCACAACCAGTACGGCGCCTCGGAAACCCACGTCGTGTGCTCCCTCACCCTGGCGGGAGACCCGGAGAGCTGGCCCGAGCTGCCGGCCATCGGCGGGCCGGTGGCCAACGTCCGCATCTACCTGGCCGACCCCACCCTGCAGCCCGCGCCCATCGGGGTCGCCGGCGAGCTGCTGGCCGGCGGCGCGTGCCTGCCCCGTGGGTACGTCGACGACCCGGCGCTGACCGCCGCCAAGCTGGTCCCCGACCCGTGGGGCGGCGAGGCGGGCGCGCGCCTCTACCGCACCGGCGACCTCGCCCGCTATCTGCCGGGAGGGGTGATCCAGTACCTCGGCCGCGCCGACGGCCAGGTCAAGGTGCGCGGCTACCGGGTCGAGCCGGGCGAGGTCGAAGCGGTCCTGCGCCAGCTGCCGGCGCTCCGCGACGCGGCGGTGGTCGCCGCGGCCGCGCCGGGAGGAGGCCAGCGCCTGCTGGCGTACGTGGTGCTGGCGAAGGCGGCGACCGAGGAGGAGATCAAGGACCACCTCCGGCGCAAGCTGCCGGAATACATGGTGCCGGCGGCTTTCGTCCCGCTCGCCGCCCTACCGCTCAATGCCAACGGCAAGCTCGACCGCGAGGCGCTGCCGCCACCGCCGGAGCGAGCCGGCCTCCGGTCGTCCTCCCGGCCCCCCCGCGGCGCGGTCGAGGAGCTGCTGGCGATGCTCTGGGCGCAGGTGCTCGGGGTCAAGGAAGGGGTGGGAGCGGACGACAGCTTCTTCGACCTCGGCGGGCATTCGCTGCTCGCCACGCAGCTGATCTCGCGGGTGCGCGAAGCGTTCGCGGCCGAGATCCCGCTGCGCAGCCTCTTCGTCGCGCCGACGGTGGCGGAGCTGGCGCGCGTGCTGAGCGCGACGGAGCCCACCCCCGGCCGCGCGGAGGCGGTCGCACGGCTGCGGCTGCGGATCCGGCGCCTGCCGAGCGCCGAGCGGCAGCGGCTGGTGCTCGCCCTGCGCCAGGGCGACGACGCGGGAGCCGCCGCCGATGCCTGAGCGGCCCGTGCCCGGAGCTTCCCCGTTCACCGCGGAGGAGCAGGAGCTGTTCGCCCTGCTCCTCGCGCAGGCGGGCCTCGCCGGCGATGGCGCGGAGGCCGTCCCGGGACCCCCGCCCGCGGCGTCGCCCGCCGCCCGGCGCCCGCTCTCGGCGGCCCAGCAGCGCCTCTGGTTCCTGCATCGCCTGGAGCCCGCGAGCCCGGCCTACAACATGCCGTTGGCGCTGCGCTTGCGGGGCGAGCTCGACCGCGCCGCGCTGGCGCTGGCGCTGGCGGCGGTCGTCGAGCGCCACGAGGTCCTCCGCACCCTCTTGCCGGAGGACGAGGAAGGCAGACCGGTGCCGGTCGTGGTGGCCGGCTGGCCGGCCGCGCCGCTGCCGGCCGACGTCGATCTCGCCGGGCTGCCCGCCGCCGCCGCCGCCGCCGCGGAGCGTCTGGTCCTTGGCACCGCGGCGCGGCGGCCCTTCGACCTCGGCCGCGGACCGCTGCTGCGCGCCGTCCTCCTGCGCCAAGGCCCGGCCGAGCACGTGCTGTGCCTGGTCCTCCACCACATCGCCGGCGACGGCTGGTCGACCGGCATCCTGCTGCGCGAGATCGTGGCGGTCTACGCCGCGGCGATCGCGGGGCAGCCCTCGCCGCTGGCGCCGCTGCCGCTGCAATATGGCGATTTCGCGGCCTGGCAGCGGCGCCGCTTGCAAGGCAGCGAGCTCGCGCGCCTGCTCGCGTACTGGCGGCAGCGGCTGCCCGCCGTGCCGCCGCCCCTCGACCTGCCGGGCGCCGTCAGGACGCCGTCCCGCCAGCGCGGCAGCCGCCGCACCTGGATCGCCGGCGGTGAGCTGACCGCGGCGCTGCACGGCCTGGCGCGCGGCAGCGGCGCGACCCTGTTTGCCGTCCTGCTCACCGCCCTGGCGGTGCTGCTGCGCCGGCTCGCCGGCGGCGCGCGCGGCGAGCTCGCGGGCGCCGGCGCCGGCGACCTGGACGACCTGCTGGTGGGCGCCCCGGTTTCCGGACGCGACCGTCTCGAATGGGAAGGGCTGGTCGGCTGCTTCCTCAATACCCTGGCGCTGCGCTGCTCGTGGCAGGGCAACCCGCCGGTGCGCGAGCTGGTCCGGCAGACCGCCGGCCAGGTGGCCGAGGACTTCGCCCACCGGGAGCTGCCGTTCGAGCTGCTGCTCGAGCAGCTGCAGCCGCCGCGCGACCTGGTCCAGGCGCCGCTGCTGCAGGTGCTGCTCAACATGCTCACCTACCCGGTCGCCCGGCTGCAGGCGCCCGGCCTCGAGCTGACGGCGGTGGCCTTGCCCGAAGAATTCGCCAAGCTCGACCTGACGCTCTACGTCGAGCCGGTGGGCGACGACTTGAAGCTCGACCTGGTCTACGACGCCGATCGTCTCGATCCCGCCCAGATGGACCACCTGCTGCCCCAGCTCGCCCACCTGCTGCGCCAGATGGCGGACGCTCCCGCGACCCGGGTCGGCGACCTCTCGCTGGTCACCGCGTCTGCCGCGGCCCTGCTGCCCGATCCGGCCGCCGCGCTCCGCGGGGAGTGGCGCGGCGGACCTCTCGCGCACTTGCTCGCGCACGCCGCGAGGGCGCCCGCGCAGGTGGCGGTCGCCGACGCCTCGGGGAGCTTCGACTATGCCGAGCTCGCCGCGCGCAGCGCCGCTCTCGCCGGGCAGCTGCGCGCCGCCGGCGTCGCGCGCGGCGAGGTGGTGGCGGTCTACGGCTGGCGCTGCGGGGCCCTGGCCTGGGCGCTGACCGGGGTGCTGCGGGCCGGTGCCGCCTTCGTGATCCTCGATCCCGCCCATCCGGCCGAGCGCCTGCAGGCGGTGCTGCGCCAGGCGCGGCCGCGGGGGTGGGTGCAGCTCGCCCAGGCGGGCGCGCCGCCCGTCGCGGTGGCCGAGCTGGCGGCGGCCCTGGCGGGCGAACGCCGGCTCGAGCTGCCGCCCATCGGCGAGCACGCGGACGCGCGGTTCCTGGGGCGGCGGCCGGACACGGCCGGCGCAGAGACCGGCGGCGACGACCTGGACGCGGCCGCCGCGGACGATCTCGCCTACGTCGCCTTCACCTCCGGCTCGAGCGGGCAGCCGAAAGGGGTGCTCGGGACGCACGCGCCGCTGGCGCACTTCCTCGCCTGGTACGAGGGCGAGCTCGCCCTCGGCCCGCGCGATCGCTTCAGCCTGCTCTCGGGGCTCGCCCACGACCCGCTGCTGCGCGACGTGTTCGCGCCGCTCTGGGCCGGCGCCACCCTCGTGGCTCCCGACCCGGACGACCTCCTGGTCCCGGGCGGCCTGGCGGCCTGGCTGGCGGAGCAGGCGATCACGGTGGCGCACATGACGCCTTCTCTCGCGCGGGTGCTCGCCGCCGGCGCCACCCCGGGCCGCTCGCTTCCCGCCCTGCGCTGTCTCTGCTTCGGCGGCGAGAGCGTCAGCTGGCGAGACCTGGCGCGGTTGCGGCCGCTGCTGCCCGCGGCCGAATGGGTCGGCTTTTACGGCGCCACCGAGACCCCGCAGGCGATGGGCTTCTGGCGCCCGTCTCGGCCCGCGGGCGGCGGCGACGGCGGCGACCCGCCGCGTGGCGCGGGGCCGCCGCTCGGGCGCGGCATCGAGGGCGTGCAGCTCTGGGTGGTGACGGCAGGCGGCCGCCTGGCTGGCATCGGGGAGCGGGGAGAGATCCACGTGCGCACGCCCTATCTTGCCCGCGGCTATCTCGAGGACCAGCCGCTGACGCGCGAGCGCTTCCTCGCCAACTGGCTCACCGGCTCGCTGGCGGACCGCGTCTACCGCACCGGCGACCTCGGCCGCTTCCTGCCCGACGGGCAGGTGGAGTTCCTGGGCCGCGCCGACCGCCAGCTCAAGGTCCGCGGCCACCGCATCGAGCCGGCGGAGGTCGAGGCCGCGCTGCACGACGTTGCGGGCGTCCGCCAGGCGCTGGTGACCACCTGCCCCGGCGGACCTGGCGCCGAGACCGAGACCCTGCTGGTGGCCTATGTGGTCCTCGATCCACGGCGCCCACCGGGGGCCGAGGAGCTCCGCGCCCGCCTGCGCAGCCGCCTTCCCGAAGCCATGGTTCCCACCCGCTTCGTGCCGCTCGACGTGCTGCCGCTGACGCCGGCCGGGAAGGTCGACGTTCGCGCCCTGCCATCGCCGGCCGCGGCGGCGGCCGCGGCTGGCGGCGGCACCCGGGCCTCGCGGCCGCCGCGCACCGCGGCGGAGCGGGTCCTGAGCACGATCTGGGCCGACGTCCTGGGCCTGACAGAGGTCGGCGCGGAGGACGACTTCTTCACTCTCGGCGGCGACTCGATCCGCATGGTGCAGGTCCTTGCCAGGGCGCGGCGGCACGGCCTCGCGCTGTCGCTCGCGCAGTTCTTCGCGCATCCCACCGTCGCCGCGCTCGCCCGCGCCGCCGGGGATGCCGGGGACGCGGCCGCCGCCGGCCCCGGTGCGCCCGCCGCCGCCGCCGCGGGCGCCGTCGGCCAGGGCGAGGACGGCGAGGACGTGGAGGCGATCTACGATCTCTCGCCCGGTCAGCGTGGGCTCCTGTTCCCCAGCTCCCACCAGCGCGAGACGGGTGCCTACCTCACGCAGACCAGCTGGGTGCTGACCGGACGGCTCGATCGAGCGGCCTTCGCCGCCGCCTGGCGCCACGTCCTGCTGCGCCATCCCGTGCTGCGGAGCTCGTTCCGCTGGCGGGGGCTCGACCGTCCGGTCCAGGCCGTCCATCGCCAGGTCCCGCTGCCCCTGCTGCACGTCGACTGGCGCCGGCTGGGCGCGGCCGGCCCTGGCGCCGGCGGCGAGGCGCAGCTGCCCCGCCTGCTGGATCTGGACCGGCGCCGCGGCCTGGACCCCTCCCGCGCACCGCTTTTCCGGCTACTGCTGATCCAGGACACCGCGGAGCGTCACCAGCTCATCTGGACGCGGCATCACCTGCTGCTCGACGGCTGGTCGGTGGGCCTCGTGCTGCGCGACGTCATCGAGACCTACCGCGCGCTCAGCGAACGGCGCCGGCCGGCGCTGCCGCCGGCGCGCCCGTTTGCCGACTTCATCGCCTGGCTCGCGGTCCGCGACCGAGCCGCCGCGGAGAGCTTCTGGCGGCGTTCGCTGGCCGGCTTCGCCGACCCCACGCCGCTGCCCCTCGCGCGCCACGGAGGCGCCGCCGCCGGTCCCGGCGCCGCCACCGGTCAGGCGGTCCTGCAGCTGGCGCCCGCGCTGGCGGAGTCCCTGCGCGCCCTGGCCGCCGCCCGCCGGCTGACCCTGCACTCCGTCCTGATGGGGGCCTGGGCGGCGCTGCTGTCGCGCCTCGCCGACCAGGCCGACGTCGTGGTCGGCACCACCGTCGCCGGCCGCCCGGTCGAGTTGCCGGGCGTCGAATCGATCGCCGGCATGCTCGCCAACGTCGTGCCGGTGCGCTGCCTGGCCCGCACCGGGGAGCGCGCGGCCGCCTTCCTTGCCCAGGTCCAGGAAACCTTCGTCGAGCTGCTCGCGCACTCCTGGCTGGCGCTCGCCGAGGTCCAGCGCTGCTCGGCGGTCCCTGCCACGCGGCGGCTGTTCGACACCCTGCTGGCGTTCGAGAGCTTCCCGGGCGGTCTCGACGCGGCTGCCAGCTTGCGCGAGCTGGCGCTGGCGCGCGGCATCAGCCGCGAGCGGCCGGGCTTGCCGATGAACCTGGCGATCGAGCCTCCCGCGGGGTTTGCCGCGGACCGCCTGGCGCTGCGGCTGCTGTACGACCCGTCACGTTGCGAGGCGCTGGCGATGAGGCGGCTCCTCGGCTATTTCGCCAACCTGCTCGACTCGCTGGCAGCCGCTCCGGACCGCCGCCTCGACGAGCTCGAGCTGCTCGGCGAGGCCGAGCGTCACCAGCTCACCCTGGGCTGGAACGAGAGCGGGCAGGGACCCGGCCCCTGGCTGGGCCCCGGCGGCGCACGGACGGTGGTGGATCTGGTGCTGGCGGAAGCGCGACGGCGGCCGGAAGCGCCGGCGGTCGTGGCGGCCGCGGAGCGCCTCACCTACGGCGACCTCGAGCGGCTGTCGGCGCGCGTCGCGCACCAGCTCGCGGCTCACGGCGTCGGGCCGGAGGTGCCGGTTGCCCTGCTGGCGGAGCGCTCCGCCGGCGTGATCGTCGCGCTGCTCGCCATCCTCCGGGCGGGCGGCGCCTACCTGCCGCTCGACCCCGACGAGGCGCCGGAGCGGATCGTCGCCCTGCTGGCGGACAGCGCGGCGCCACTGCTGGTCGCCGGCGAGCGCCTGCTGGCGCGGCGTCCCGAGCTGCAAGCGGCGCTGGCGTCACCGCCGGCGACGCCGCCGCGGCGGGTCGGCCTCGAGGCGCTCCTGGCGGCGGCGCGGGAGGCCGGCGGCGGCGATCCCGCGCCGGCCGGCCGGCCGCTGCCGGACAACCTGGCCTATCTCACCTACACCTCGGGCTCGACCGGCCAACCGAAGGCGGTGGCCGTCGCCCACCGCGGCGTGGCGCGCCTGGTGGCCGGCAGCTCCTGTTTCGAGCTCGGTCCGCGCGAGGTCACCCTCCATCTCGCGCCACTTGCCTTCGATGCGTCGACCTTCGAGATCTGGGGTGCGCTGGCGCGCGGCGGCTGCGTGGCGTTGCCGGCGCCGGGCCCGGTCTCGCTCGCCGAGCTCGGCTATGCCATCACGCGGTTCGGGGTGACCACCCTCTTTCTCACCACCGGTCTCTTCCACGCCATGGTCGACCGGCGCATCGGCGCGCTCGCCCCGTTGCGCCAGCTGCTCGCGGGCGGCGAGGTGCTGGCGCCGGCGCAGGTGCGGCGGGTGCTCGCCGAGCTGCCGCGTACCGAGTTCGTCGCCTGCTACGGCCCCACCGAGAACACCACCTTCACCAGCTGCCATCGCCTGGCCGGCGGCGAGCCGCTGGTCACGCCGACCGTGCCGATCGGCCGGCCGGTCGCCGGTACCCGGACGTATGCGCTCGACCGCGCGCTGCGGCTGGTGCCGGTGGGCGCCACGGGCGAGCTCCATACCGGCGGCGACGGCCTGGCGCGCGGCTACCAGGGGCGCCCCGATTGGACCGCCGAACGCTTCGTGCCGGACCCCTTTGGCGGCGCGGGCGAGCGCCTCTACCGCACCGGCGACCTGGTGCGGCAGCTGCCGGACGGCAGCTTCGAGTTTGCCGGCCGGCGCGACGGGCAGGTCAAGGTCCGCGGCTTCCGGGTCGAGCCCGGCGAGATCGAGGCCACCCTGCGGCGCCATCAGGCGATCCGCCAGGCGGCGGTGGTGGCGCGGCGAGACGGTGGCAGAGCGACGGCGCTCGTCGCCTTCGTCGCCGGCGAAACACCCGGCAGCCTGCCGCCAGCGCCGGAGCTGCGCGCCTGGCTGCGCCGCCGCCTGCCGGAAGCGATGGTGCCGGGCGAGGTGCGGGAAGTCGAGGCGCTGCCGCTGACCCCGAACGGCAAGGTCGACCGGCAGGCGCTGGCCGCGCTGGCGGCGCTGCCGGCGGCAGGAGATGCCCCGGCGGTCGCGCCGCCGAGCGGCGAAGCCGGGTCTGCCGGCGAGGTCGAAGAGCTGGTCGCCGGCATCTGGCGCGAGGCCCTCGGCCGGGAGCGGATCGGCCGCCACGACAACTTCTTCGACCTGGGCGGCGACTCGCTCAAGCTGATGCGGGTGCACGACCGGCTGCAGTCCGCCCTCGACCGGGAGCTGCCCATCGTCGAGCTGTTCGAGCATCCCTCCCTGGGCGACCTGGCGGCCCACCTGAGCGCCGGCGCGCCGGCGCCGGCGGCCTTCCCCGCCGCGGCCGCGCCCGGGCCGCTGGACCGCCCCGCGGCGCGGAGCGTGGCGGTGCTCGCGGCGGCCGGGCGCTTCCCGGGGGCGCAGGACGTCGACGAGCTCTGGCGGAACCTGAGCGCGGGCATCGAGTCGATCTCCTTTTTCACCGCCGCGCAGCTGGCGGCGCGCGGCGCCTCGCCGGAGCTGCTGGCCGACCCCGCCCTGGTCGCGGCACGCGGCGTGATCGCGGATGCCGACTGCTTCGACGCCGCGTTCTTCGGCTTCACGCCCCGCGAAGCCGAGCTGATGGATCCGCAGCACCGGGTCTTCCTCGAGTGCGCCCATGCCGCGCTCGAAGAGGCCGGCTGCGATCCCGCGCGCTACGCCGGGGCCATCGGCGTGTTCGCCGGCTCGAGCTCCAGCTCCTACCTGCTGCACAACCTCTGGCCGCATCCCGACCTGCTGCGCACCGCCGGCGACACCCTGGTCCGGATCGGCAACGACAAGGACTTCCTCACCAGCCGCGTCTCCTACGAGCTCGGCCTGCGCGGGCCGAGCGTCAGCGTGCAGACCGCCTGCTCGACCTCGCTGGTCGCCGTCCATCTCGCTTGCCAGGCGCTGCTGGCCGGCGAGTGCGACATGGCGCTGGCGGGCGGCGTGACGGTCAAGGTGCCGCAGAGCGCCGGCCACCTGTATCACAGCGGTGGCATCGGCTCTCCCGACGGCCATTGCCGCGCCTTCGCCGCCGAGGCTCGCGGCACGGTGGGCGGCGACGGCGTGGGAGTGGTCGTGCTCAAGCGCCTCGACGCGGCGCTCGCCGACGGCGATCCGATCCTGGGCGTCATCCTCGGCTCGGCGGTCAACAACGACGGCGCGGCGAAACCCGGCTACACCGCGCCGGGGCTGGCCGGCCAGGAGGCGGCGATCCGCGCGGCCTTGGCGGCCGCCGGAGTGGGGCCGGAGACCGTCACCTACGTCGAGGCGCACGGCACCGGCACCCCGCTCGGCGACCCGGTCGAGATCGCCGCCCTCAACCGGGCTTTCGCCGCCGGCGGCGCCGCCGGCCCCGGCAGGGCCGGAGCCTGTGCCATCGGGTCGGTCAAGACCAACCTCGGCCACCTGGACGCGGCCGCCGGGATCGCCGGACTGATCAAGGTCCTCCTCGCCCTGCGCCACCGCCAGATCCCGCCCAGCCTGCATTTCACCGCGCCCAACCCGGCGATCGACTTCGCCGGCGGCCACTTCCGCGTGAGCACCGAGCTCGCCGACTGGCGGCCACCCGCCGCCGGCGGGCGGTTGCGGGCCGGCGTCAGCTCCTTCGGCATCGGCGGCACCAATGCCCACGTCGTCGTGGAGGAGCCGCCGCCGCTCGCCGCCGCGAGCCCCGGCCGGCGCTGGCAGCTGCTGCCGCTGTCGGCGCGCAGCACGCCGGCCCTGGCGGCGGCGGCGGAGCGCCTTGGCCGCCACCTCGCCTGCCACCCGGAGCTGTCGCTGCCCGACGTCGCCTTCACCCTGCAGCTGGGAAGGGGCCATTTCGAGCACCGCCGGGCGCTGGTCTGCAGCGATCCCGAGGCAGCGGCGCGGCTGCTGCGGGCGGACCACCGCCGGCGCCTCCATGCCTCCTCCCCCGCCGGCGAGCCGGTCGAGCCTGCGGTGGCGTTCCTCTTCGCCGGCCAGGCCGGCGGCCGGCGGCTCGAGCTGGGCCGCGATCTCCATGCCGAGGATCCCGTCTTCCGCGCCGAGCTCGACCGCTGCGCCGAGCTGCTGCTGCCGCACCTGGGGCTCGACCTGCGCCAGGTGCTGATGCCGCCACCGGCGGAGGAGGCCGCCGCGGCGGCGCTGCTTGGGCGCACGGCAATCGCCCAGCCGGCGCTGTTCGCCGTCGAATACGCGCTGGCGCGCACCTTCATGGCCTGGGGCATCATGCCGCGGGCGATGCTCGGCCACTCGCTCGGCGAGTACGTCGCCGCCTGTCTCGCCGGCGTCTTCTCGCTCGCGGATGCCCTCTCCCTGATCGCCTGCCGCGGCCGGCTGATGGAACGGATGACCGGCGGCGCCATGCTGGCCCTGCCGCTGACGGAGGAAGAGGTCGGCCCGCTGCTTTCCCCCGGGCTGAGCCTGGCGG
>DASZHY010000121.1:0-4371 GCA_035949675.1 Thermoanaerobaculia bacterium | reverse complement strand
CCGGTCCTGCTCAAGTCACCCTCGGCGGAGCCTCTTTTCGCCCCGGCCTTCGTTGCCGCCCTGGTGCGGCAGGAGCCGCGGCTGGCCGGGGCGGTCGCCGCCGCCGCCTGGACGGGCGGCGACGCGGATCTCGAGGCGCCGCTGCTGGCGGCGGCCGGCACGGTGATCGCCTACGGCGGCTCCGAGGCGCTGGCCGATCTGGAGCGCCGCGCCGCGGGCAGCCGGTTCGTTGGCTATGGGCCGAAGATGAGCCTGGCGGCGATCGAGCCAGGCGCCGCCACCTCACCCGAGGAAGTGGCTGCCGGGTTGGCGCGCGACGTGGCCTTGTTCGACCAACGAGGATGCCTATCGGTGGTGGCGGTCTACGTCGCCGGGGACCGGCACGAAGCGGAGCGGTTCGCCGGTCTGCTGGAGGCTGCGCTCGCCGACCTGGCGGTGCGCTGGCCGCCGGGCCCGGCGGCGCCGGCGGCGCTGGCGGCGGTGCAGCAGGCGCGGCTGGAAGCGGAGCTGCGCGGCCTCCCCCGATCGGGCTTGCCGGTCGCCGCCGGCACCGTGCTGCTCGAGCCCGAGCCTAAGCTGCTCCCTTCGCCGGGCCTGCGCACCGTGCGCGTCCACCCGCTGTCCGATCTGGACCGCCTGCCCGAGATCCTGGCGCCCTGGCGCGGCCGCCTGCAAGGGGCCGCCCTGGCGGGTCCGGCCGCCTGGCGCCTGGCGCCTCGCCTGGCCGAGCTGGGCATCTCCAGGTGCGCCGCGCCCGGCGACCTGCAGTCCCCCGACGCGGCCTGGCACAACGGCGGCATCGATCCGCTGCTGGCGTTGACGCTGCCCAGGGTTGCGGAGGTTCCAGCTACGCCGAGATCGAGCGGTTGACCGCGGAAAATCGCGCCAGCACGGACACGAACCAGGCGGTCGAAGCCGGCCGGCGGGTGGAGGCGGACGGACGAGATCCCTAGCCGTTGTCTGGCGGGGGGGTCTTGCCGGCGAGGATGGCGACCAGGGTGTTCTCGGGCGCCGTCCAGGCGGTGTTGGTGATGCGGCCGATCTCCTTGCCGTTGACGTAGACGATGCCGGTCGGCACTGCCTTGATCTTGTTCTGCACCGCCGGCGGGTCGGTACCGAACCGCTGCGGCAGGCCGAAATACTGGAAGTGGATGCTGGCCCCCTTGAGCAGCTGCTCGAGCTTGATGGCGTGCGGCACCATCTCGCGGCAATGGGGACACCAGCTGCCGTAGAAGATGCGCACGACGACCGGCCGCTTCTCTCGCTTGAGCGCGGCGACGGCCTGGGAGTTGGGGGCGTAGCTCGCGGCCCGCGGCAGGTACTCGGGGTTGTGGGCGACGACCTCGTCGAGCCGGCGCAGGCCGAGCAGCGGCGGCGTCGGCACCAGCGCGGCACTGATGCCGTCGGCTTTGAAATGGACCTCTTCGTCCTGCAGATCGATGGCGCCCTGGGGCGCCAGCACTGCATCCGACAGCAGGTCGATGGAGCCGTCCGGCTTCTTTTCCACCTTCATGAGGTTGACCGTCTGCGCGGCGCCGAGGCCTGGCGACAGCAGCACGGGCGACGGGAAGGAGGAGGAGATGACGAGCAGGGCGGCGGCCCGCTGGCTCTGGTAGATCTCGGCCGGCACCGGCTTGCCGTTGATCACCAGCACGTAGTCGCCGATGCGCTGGAAATCGCGCAGCACGTTGTCGGCGGGCACGCGCTGGGCGGCGGCAGGCGAGGCGGCGACGGCCGCGCCGACCGCGATGGCGGCGACGGCGGCGATGGCTCTGATCAACGCGATGGCTCTGATGAAGGCCATGGCTCTGATGACCGCCATGGCTCTGATGGCCGCCATGACCGGGACGCCGGCGCGGACGGCGAACCGAAGGGAGCCAGCCTTGGCCGGCGCAGGCTGTGGCGCGGGCCGCGGCGAAAGGGCTGGGATCGGCGAATCCTTCATCAGTGGGGCCTCTCGGATTGGTTGCCGGTGGTGGAACCGTTCGTGCTGGCCGGGCTGGCCGGGCCTGCCCCGGAGCTGCCGCCGGCCGCGGCGGGGACAGCCTTCGGTGCGGCTCGTGGCAGGGGCGGCAGGCCCGAGTAGGTCTTTCTCACCTCCCCGTCCTGGACCGCGAAGGAGCGCGGCAGGCGGCGATAGAGCGGGCGCAGCAGCTCGGCCGGGGCCTCCACGATCTTGAAGGTGGGCCCCCAGCGCCAGAAGAACAGGCGCTGGCGCTTGGCATCCGACGCGGTGAGCAACCAGACGGTCGCCGCCTCGGGGGAGGCGGCGTAGGCATTGAGGTTGGCGACCGCTTTGGCCAGCGTGGGATCGTCCAGGTCGCCGATCACCACCAGGTGGTTGCCGTGATCGAGGTCCGGCACGACGGTGTCGAGACAGACGCTCCCTCCACGCCCGGCCGCACCGCCGCCGGTGCAGAGCCCGCTCATCGCGGCGCCCGGCTTGAGACGGGTAGCGAGGTCGTCGAGCGGCAGCTCGGGCGCCCGCCAGGCGAAGATCGGCACGGCGACGGTGACGAGTGCCACCAGGGCGGTGCGGATGGGCGGCAGCCGCGGCTGGTTGCGGTCGCGGCCCACGAAGGCCAGCGCCAGCGGCACCCCGAGCAGCGCCAGATCCTGCCAGAAGGCCTCGGCCGGCGAGCGCTGGACGAGGTTGCCGAAGCAGCCGCAGGAAGCGGCGGCGGCGGCGTCACCATGCGCGGCGAGCCAGTAGGCGCGGCCGTTCAGGAGCACGAAGAAGGCAGCCAGCAAGGTGGCCGGCAGCAGCACCCAGGACCGCCGCAACCCGAGCAGCAGCGCCAGTCCGAGCCCCGCCTCGAGCGCCAGGGCGATCAGCGCGACGGCGGTTGCCGGCAGCAGGCGGTCCAGGCCCTCGGCGTGGATCTGCTGCGCGAAGGCAGCCGGGTCGAGCGCCTTGCCCCAGACCGCCACCAGCAGGACCCCTCCCAGCACGCAACCGCCGAGGGTACCGATGAGGCGTCGGAACGGGGAGGGCGGCGGATACGAGGGCAGGCCGAGGGGCCGTAGCGGCAGCGGCCGCGGCGGGCGCAGCGGCGGCGGCTGGCGGCCGGACAGGCCCGGTCCGGAAGTGGAGGCGCTGGCGTCGGGGGTGGCCATTTCGAGGGCGGTGCGAGTCGGGGCCGGCGGCCCGTCCGACCGCTCATCCTAGTGTCCAGCCCAGCGGCTCCGCAAGAGCGCCGCCGTTCCCCCGTTCCCCTGTGCCCCGGCCGGGCTAGGGACGGCCGGTCACGAGAACCGCGACGCAACGGGTTCGCCGTGGGTACTTGCCGAGCTCCACTCTCTTGCCTCACCCGTTCGAGTCGCGGTCCTCGTGGCCGGCCGTCCTGGGCCCTCCCCTCGTGCCGTTTCTTGCAAGGACGGCGGGAATGGCGCGGAAGCGGAGCTTTCGCCGAGGCGTTCCGTTACCCGCAGGTGGGCTTCTGCGGCCACCCCGGCGGCGAGTCCTCGAAGCTCTCCTGCCGGCCGTAGGGAGTGATGTCGAGGAAGTTGTAGGCGTCGGTGACGCCCTCGACGCCGCGGGCATAGGACGAGTAGGTGTGGAAAACCTCGTCGCCCAGGCGGAAGAAGACGCTCAGGCCGTGGCCCTCGATCGCCTCGGCGTCGGGACCGGCAGCGGCCGCCTTCTCCGACATGTCGCGATAGTTGTATTCGACCGACGCGACCTTCTGGTCCAGGGTGACGTGGAAGTCGTAGTTGAAGTCGCTGCCGAAGGACGAGTACCACGCGCGGTGCCATCCCCGGAACGCCTTGTAGGCCTCGAGCTTGGGCAGCGGGGCGCGGGAGATGAGCGCGAAGGTCGTGTCGCGCTGCTCGAGCATCGAGAGGTCGCCCAGGGTGTCGACGAACTTCGTGCAGCTCGCGCAGCCTTTGTCCCACTTCGGGTCGAACATGAAGTGGTAGACGATCAGCTGGCGGCGGCCCTCGAACATGTCGGCGAGCCCGACCTTCCCCTGCGTACCTGAGAAGACGTAGGGTTTGTCGATCCGCACCATCGGCAGCCGGCGGCGCTCGGCCCGCAGCCGGTCGAGTTGCTTCGTCACTTCCTTCTCATGCGCCAGATGCGCCTTGCGGGCGGCAAGCCATGCCTCTTGAGAAACGATCTTCGGATGCGGCACCGTGGCGCTCTCGGTCACGGCGGGCTCGGAGGTGGTGGGCTCGATCGTGGTGCCTTTGGGCATGAGGCGCCTCCTTGCTGATAGCGATTTCCTTGCTGCTCGCCCCGAGGGGACAATCAAGACGAATTCGGCCGCAAGAAACGTGCCCCCAAAATAAGACCCCCTAGCGAGCGAATGGCGGTGCCGGGGTGGTAGGGACGCGTGGCGGCGGCCGAACGGTAGGGCCGCGGAGCAA
>DASZHY010000120.1:0-18464 GCA_035949675.1 Thermoanaerobaculia bacterium | reverse complement strand
ATGCCCAGGTGCAGCTCCTGGGCGAAGCGCACGAAGCGCGTGCCCTCTTGATCGATCTCGACCACGCCGACCGGCGTCGCGAAGACCCCGCCGCCGCCCCCGGCGGCCTCGTCTTCCGTCCCCTCGCCTTCGCCCTGGGCGCGGCGGCGCGGCGCCGGCGAGGCGCCGCCGCCGAAGCCGAAGGCGACGCGCGCCACCGGAATGACCGTCTTGCCGGCGGCCGCGACCGGCTCGCCGAACACCACCTTGACCGTGGCAGCATCGCGGAACCGCTCGCCCAGGGCGGCAAGGACACCCTGTGCTCCTGCGCTCTTTTCCGTCATTGGGAACCTCCTGGGGCGGGCACAGCGCTGCCCACCCGCTCCTTCCCTATATCACCACGGGATAGCAGCCGGGCAGCCCGAGCAGTTCTACGGCTCGCTCAGCAGGTGCAGGTCGGGGTGCGGCAGCTGTGCGTGCAGGCGAGGCAGGTCGCGGTGCACAGCTCGCTCATTCCTTTCACCGTGGCCAGGCGCCGCGGTTCCAGCTGGCGCAGCGACTCGCGATGCAGCGTGAGCTTGCCCTCGAGCGTTTTCTTCATGGAGATCTCCTGTCCTCTGCGGCGCCGGTCCCGACCGGTCGGGACAGCCCTACTGGCGTCGTGCAGTTCGAGATCGCATCGGGGACAGCCGGCCCGGTGTCTTAGGCGTCGAAATCGAGGTCCTCGGTGATCCGCGTGCCGTCTCGGCGGAAGGCGTCGAGGTAGAGCGCGATGCGCTCGCTGGCCTTCGCCAGATCGGCTTGGCTCAGGTTCAGGTTGAGGTTCAGCAGATCGATGTACCAAGTCGGCTTGACGGCGTCGAGAACGTAGGCCTCGACGATTGCCCGCGCGATGGGCAGCGTCGTTTGCTTCGAGTCGTCATGGACGTCGCGGTCGCGCGCCGCGAGCAGCTTGCGGTGCTCCTCCTCGAGGAGACGCGCGAACAGCTCCCTGGTCAGGGGAGCGCCGGCCTCGACGCCGGTCTCGCCGTCGTGTTCGGTGAAGGCGGCGGCCTTGTGCAGCCACTCCCAGAGGATGCTGGCGCGGATCTCGCCGGTCGCCATGTCCTCCATGAGGTAGAGGACGTCGTCGTTGCCGAAGGAGTCGGCCGGCTTCAGGGCGGCGGCCTGGAAGCCTTGCAGGAAGGCGTTGCCGTACTGCAGCGCCACGCTCAGCAGGTCCCGCGCGCCGCGCACCGTGCGCGGCGCAGGCTCGAGCAGCACCAGGGCGTCTTCGTCTGCCGGCGTATAGGTGAGCGGCGGAAACCGGCGGCCGAGCTGGTTGGGGGCGCCGGCCCGCTCCCATACCGGCCGCATGATGTGCACCATCTTCCAGTGCGCCACCCACTTGCCGCTCGCGCCTTCGCGCTGCTCGCGCTCGCCGCCGGCGACCGCCCGCTTCATGCTCGCGGCTACCCCCGCGGCGGAGCCCACCGGAATGTTCGCCTCCATGCCGCCCTGCCAGAGGGCATAGCGGCCGTTGCGGTCGGGGGTGTTCACGGCGCGGCGCACGCGGTCCTCGTAGTTCCGCATGTAGCCGTAGGTCATGACGATGGCGTCGATGTTGGGGTTCTGGAATCCCCGGTCCCAGGCCAGCGCGTCGGCGACGCTGTTGATGTAGTCCCAGCGGCCGGTGTTGTAGCCGACGAAGTGCGCGCCCAGCGCGGCGCGGATCTCCATCAGCTGAAAGCAGGCCTCGATCTGCTCGACCAGGACATAGACCTTGATCGTGCCGATGGCGAAGCCGAGATGCCGCTCGAGCGCCGCCAGCATGTCGTGCCACAGCGCCGCCTCCTCCGCCGTCTGGATCTTCGGCAGGTAGAGGGCGATCGAGGAGCCCGCCGCACCCAGCCGCTGGTGGTTGTTCACCACGTACAGCACCAGGTCGACGATCGACGCCGAGAATCCGGTACCGCCGGCCTCCCGCACGTGGCGGTCGTCGAGGTGCAGGCCGCGGGCGCGGAAGATCTTGGTGGTGAAGTCGAGCTGCGCCCGCCAGTCGGCGATGATCGGCCGGCCGAAGAAGCCCTGCGCCCACTGGTTCATCTCGGCGGCGACCTCGGCGGCGACCGCGAGGAAGACCGGGGCCTTGGCGATCGCGAATTGGAGGTTGCGCTGGTTGTCGAGCGACATGGTGTCGACCTGCCCGAGCGCGTCCTCGCCGTCGAACATCCAGCCGTCGGCGCCGGAGAGGAGGGCATAGGCGACGTTGCGCAGCCCGCTCTCGACCGTGGCGCGCGGCCGGGCGGCGGGGCCGGTGCCCTGGATCCACTGGCGCTCGAGATCGCCGGGGATCTCACTGCCGGCGAAGTTGCCGTCGCGCGCGTCCTGGACCTTGATGGCGGTGCGCGCGATCAGCTCGCCGGGATCCAGGAACGCGATCCGCTTGCCTTGCCGCGCCCGCTCCTGGCGCCGCGCGATGCGCCGCGCCATGATCTCTCGCCGGTCGCGGTTGAGCGGCGCCAGCGCCTCGAGGGCAGCGAGCGCCGCGTCGGTGTAGACGTCGCGGTAGGACTGGAACGCGGGCTCGCGGAACTCGAGAGCAGTGCTCATGGGCCCCTCCCGGGAATGGCCGCGATGCTACAACAGCTCGAATAGGACGTCGGGCTTGCGCCGCGGGACCAGCGGATCCGAGCGTCCCCTCGGCCCGGCCGCTTGCGCATCTCTTGCGGGGGCCGCAACCGCCTGCGGCGCTGCTTTCACCGCATCGGGAGGAGACCATGTACCCAGATCCGGAAGAGAATTGGCGGCAGATTGCCGAGGAATTCAAGCGCCGCCGCGCCCGCGAGCTCGTCGCCACCGTTCCTTTGATCGCATCCATCCTCGTCGTCGTGCAGCTCTTGCACGACTCCACGTTCGAGCTCGGCGGCCTGGGAGGCTTGCCGCTCCTCGCGACCGCGCTCGCGGTGACCGCGGGTTACTTCGTCCACCACCTGGCCAACTGGCGCTGCCCCTACTGCAGGCACTACCTCGGAAAGCTGGGCGTGTCCATGTGCACCAGCTGTGGTGCCGTGTTCACCGCGCCCAAGGATCAGCCGCTGATGGACGATGCCGCCGCGCGCCGGGAGAGCGAGCGGCGCGCCGTGCAGGCCGAGGTCGGCCAGTACCGCAACAAGACCGGCCTGGCTCTGCTCAAGGGCCTGATGGTGGTGGTAGTCGGCGGGGTGATGATCCTGCTCGCCAGGAGTCCTGATGCCCTGCAACCGGACAGCGTGCTGATCCGCCGGTTCGGCGAGGGCGGCGCCCACCTCGCGCTCCAGCTGTTCGCTGGCTTCGTCGTCCTGGTCGGATTCGCCGTGATCGGCTACGCGCTCTGGCGGCACGGGACCGGCGCCCGCCGCTACGCCGCGCAACTGCAAGGCCTGGTCGATGCGAGGGCAGGAAACGGGGCACCTCCGGTGGAGCCGGCGAACCCGGGGAACCCTCCGAACCCGGCGATGATCGCGCCCGACCCCTGGCACCGCCGCTGAGCGCCGCGCTCCAGAAAAGCGCCTGTTAGCGGATTCCGCCCGGGCGTCGAGGTAGACGCCAACTGGGAGATAATCCACACCCATGGCGTCCTCTGCCTGGCAACCCATTCTTGTTGGGGATGCAGCGGCTAGCGCCACGGCTGCCATCGATGCCATCGCCTCAGCTCTCGCTGCATGGCCCGCATTTCCCGCCGACGACCGCTTCGGCGCCACGCTGGCAACCGGCGAGGCCGGCCACGCCGTGCTCTTCTCCTATCTCGACCGGGCTCGCCCCGGCGCCGGCTACGCCGAGCTCGCCGCCGAGCGCCTGGAACGAGCCGTGGACAGGCTGGCCACCTCGCTGCACGGCCCTGGCCTCTACCAGGGCTTCACCGGCATCGCCTGGGCGGTCGAGCACCTGCGCGGCCGGCTGCCCGGCAATGCGGCGGACAGCACGAACCACGCGGACAGTACGAGCCACGCGGACAGCACGGGCGACGCCGAAGACGCCGCCGACGCCGAAGACGCGGACGATCCCAACGAGGCCATCGACCGTGCGCTCTTCGGGTTGCTCGCCAAGTCTCCCTGGCTCGAAGAATACGACCTGACGCGCGGCCTCGCCGGCCTCGGCGCCTATGCCCTCGAGCGGTTGCCCGGCACGCTGGCAAGTGCCTGTCTGTCTCGCGTCTGCGAGCGCCTGGCCGAGCTGGCCGTGCCCCAGGAGGTCGGCTGCGCCTGGCCGACGGCCGAGTGGTTCCAGGAACCCGAGGAACGGCAGACCTTTCCGCGCGGAATGTTCAACCTGGGCGTCGCGCACGGTGTCCCCGGGGTGCTGCCGGTCCTCGCTCAGGCAGCGGCGATGGGGGCCGCCCCGGCGTCGGCCCGCGCCCTGTTGCGAAGCGCGGTGGCCTGGCTGCTCTCGCGCAAGCTCCCGGCCGGCGGCGCGTCGATCTTCCCCGGTGCCTGGGGACCCGTCATCGAGCAAGGACCGGCGAGCACAGGCTTTCCCGCCGGCTGGTGCTACGGCGATCCGGGGATCGCGGCGGTCTTGCTGGTCACCGCCCGCGCGGCCGGCGAGCCCGCCTGGGAAGCGGAGGCGCTGAGCATCGCCCGCGCGGCGGCGCGCCGTGCGGCCAGCGGCGGCAGGACCCGCGACGCCTGCCTCTGCCACGGCGCGGCGGGGATCGGACACCTGTTCAACCGGCTCTACCAGGCAACCGGCGACTCCGAGCTGCTGGCGGCCGCTCGCGGCTGGATGGAGCGGGCCCTGGACCTGCGGCAGCCTGGCCGGGGTGTGGGCGGGTTCCTCACCTGGGGACCGGATGCCCTGGGACAGAGACAAATGGACTGGCGCGACGAGACCACCCTGCTGACCGGAGCGGCCGGCGTGGCCCTCGCCCTGCTCGCCGCGACCACCGCCGTCGAGCCGGCCTGGGATCGATTCTTGCTGATCTCCCCGGCAGCGCCGCCGGCGAAAGGGACAGGCCAGGCATGACGTCAGCATCCGCTCGGCCCCAGACGTGGTCTCCAATCCTGGAAGGCGAGCCGGCGGCCCGTGCCGGTGCCGCCGTGACCGCTGTCGCCGAGGCGATCGGCGACGCCCCGCTGCCGGCACGGTTCGCCGGCGCTCCTCTGGCCGCCGGCGATGCGGGGGTCGCCCTGCTCTTCGAGTATCTCGAGCGGGCTCGGCCCGGAGCCGGTTACGGGGAGATCGCGCATCAGAGGTTGGAGCGGGCGATCGACGCCCTGGCTGCCGCCACTCAGTCGCCCGGCCTCTACTCGGGCTTCACCGGCGTCTCCTGGGTGGCCGAGCACCTCCAGGGCGAGCCGGCCGGACCGGCCGACTCCCCCGGGGAGGAAGACCCCAACGAGGACATCGACGCGGCGCTGTTCCAGCACCTGCGCCGCACTCCCTGGCCGCATGACTACGATCTGACCAACGGGTTGGTCGGCTACGGCGTCTACGCCCTCGAACGGCTGCCGCGCCCGTCCGCCGCCGCCTGCCTCGAGCTGGTGGTGGACCATCTGGCGGAGATCGCCCAGCCCCGTCCCGGGGGAGTCGCTTGGTACACGTCGCGCGACATGATGCCCGAGCCAAACCGGCCCTGGTACCCGCAGGGCTGCGACAACCTCGGAGTCGCCCACGGCACGCCCGGAGTGATCGCGGTGCTCGCCCGCATCTGTGCCGCCGGGGTGGCGACGGAGCAAGCGCGCCCTCTCCTGGCGAGCGCCGTGTCGTGGCTGTTGACGCAGAAGCTGCCCGCGGGCGAGGTCTCGGTGTTCCCCTATGCGGTGGGGGCCGGGGTCAGGATCCGTCCCGCCCGCACGGCGTGGTGCTATGGCGATCCCGGGATCGCCGTGGCCCTGCTCGCCGCCGCGCGCAGCGTGGGAGAGCCGGCTTGGGAGCGCGAGGCGGTCGCCCTGGCCAGCACGGTCGCGCGGCGGCCGCCGGAGAGCTGCCGCGTCGAGGATGCCGGCCTCTGCCATGGCGCCGCGGGTCTCGGGCACCTGCTAAACCGCCTCTACCAGGCGATCGGCGATCCGGAGCTCCTGGCAGCCGCCCGCGCCTGGTTGGGCCGCGCGCTCGACTACTGGGAACCTGGCCGCGGAGTCGGCGGCTTCCTCGCCTTCACTCCGCGTGACGGTGACGAGACGGCCGAAGAGCTGGTCTGGAACGCGGAAGCCGGGTTTCTCAGCGGCTCGACCGGCATCGCCTTGACCCTGCTGGCCGCCATCGGTGGGGTGGATCCCGCCTGGGACCGCGTGCTGCTCGCCTCGCCCTTGCCGGAAAGGAGTGTGCTCTAGGTCGAAATAGGGGCAGAGGGTAATATCATGATCTTATCACTTGCATGAACGTCATATTGTTTGTAACATGGCGAGCGGCGTTAGATAACTCTGCGCCGCGGGGTCGGATACCGGCACCGAATTGCAGAAGGAGCCCGCCATGAACAAGAAGTCGAAGAAGTTGACCCTCAGCAGCGAAACCCTGCGGAACCTCGACGAGAACGCCCTCAAGGATGCGCAAGGCATGGTTTTCACCGATTTTTGTACTAATCACACGGCCCCGTGCACCTTCTGTACGGCCAGGTGCGGCTCGGTCTGCTGTCCGTAGGCGCCGCCACCGGTCCCGGCGGCAAGCTCTGAGAGCTGACGAGGCCCTGGCGCCCCAGGCCGCGCTACGCACCGCGGCCTGCGGGCGCGAGCCTCGCCTGGGATCGCATGCTGCTTGTCCGCCTGGCGCCTACCCGTGGCCCGCGTCCGCGGTGGCGGGCTCCGCGACCGCAAGCGGCTCGAGGTGGCCGATGCCTTCGAAGCTGCCGATGTCGATCGTCGCCCACAGCCGCACCCGCACGTAGTCGAGAGTCAGCTCGCCGGCGACCTTGATCGTGCCGGTGCCTTTTTCGAGGTCCGCGCCCGAAAAATCGCTGCGCTGCTGGTCGATGGGGAACCCCAACTCCGTGCCGCCGCGGGTTTCGGTGAACTTGACCAGCAGCCAGCCGCGGTCGATGGCCGCCTTCAGGGCCTCGCGGCTGGGCTCGGGGCGGAGGCTCACGATGACCCGTTGATCCTTGGTGAGTTTCTCTACGAGCTCGTTCATACCTTGGGCTCCTTTCCTTGCTCTCCTGCTCTATAGTGCGCGCAGTCCTCCGGAGCGCTCCCCGTCCGCCGTACAACCTCAGGTAGATCGCGCAGGTCGATCGCGCAGGTAGACCGCCAGGTCGGCGACGTTGGTGCCGGTGTTGCCGGTGTCGAGCAAGGCCCCCGGCAAGGCCGCCAGCGCCCGCTCCGAGTCGTGCCGCGCCAGGGCGCCGGCGGGATCGGCGCCGGCGCGCTCGAGCGCCGCCCAGCTGTCGCCGTCGACGATGCCGCCGGCGTATCGCGTGGGTCCGTCCTCGCCGTCGGTTGCCAGCGCGAGAACCAGCTCGCCGGTGCCTCCCGCCAGCTCGCGCGCCGCCGCCAGCGCCAGCTCCTGGTTGCGTCCGCCGCGGCCGGGCGAGGGGCCGAGAGTGACGGTGGTCTCGCCGCCCAGGATCAGGGCCACCCTGCCGCCGGCGAGAGCGCGGCCGCGCTCGACCAGCGCCCGGGCGGCGTGGGCTGCCTCCCCCGCCAGGTCGCCGGTCGCCGCGGCGAAGCCGTTGCGCCGCACCTCCTCGGCCGCCGCCGCGACCGCCGTGGCGACGCTCCCCACCAGGACCTGCTCGAGGCGCGCCAGCTCGGGGTCGCCCGGCTTGACCGTCTCCGGCAGCTCGCCGCGCGCGCCGGCCGCGAGCCGCTCCCGCACCACCTCCGGCACCGCCAGGGGGGCCACTGCCGCGAGCGCTTCGGCAAAGGTGGTGGGGTCGGCGGCAAAGGGACCCGAGCCGATCGTGCCGGGGTCGTCGCCGGGCACGTCCGAGAGCAGCAGCGCGAGCACCGGACCGCGGGTGCCGCGCAGGGCGCCGCCGCCCTTCCAGGCCGACAGGTGCTTGCGCACCGCGTTGAAGGCGTGGATGGGCAGCCCCGAGCCGAGCAGCGCGCGCTGCGTCGCCGTCAGGTCGTCGAGCGTGATCTCGCCGGCGAGCGCCTCGACGCAGGCCGAGGAGCCCGCCGACACCAGCGCCAGCAGGGGCGCTCCGGGAGCCAGCTCGCCGAGCCAGCGCCGCGCCCGCTCGCCCGCCGCCAGGCTCTGCCGGTCGGAGAGCGGATGTCCGCCCGAGAGCTCCTCCCATGCGGGATCGAGCAGGGCCGGGGTGGCATGGGTCCGCACCAGCAGCCGCGCCGCTTCCGGCCCCAGCGCGTCGCGGGCGCCGCGTGCCATGGCCGGCGCCGCCTTGCCCAGGGCGAGCGCCGCCGCCCAGCGCACCTGCCGCGCCGCCAGCGCGGCGCGCACCAGCCGCTCCGGGTCGGCCGCGGCGAGCGCCGCCGCGGCCAGGCGCCGGGCAAGGTCATGGAGAGTCATGCCGCTCCCGGCCTGGCTTGCGGCGGCGCGGCGTCGCGGCGGCGCGGCGGCGGCGCGCCCGCGAGCTCGCCGGTGAGCGGCGCGAGCCTGCCGCCTGGCTGGCTCAGCGCGGCCAGAGCCAGCCGAAGGTCCCCGCGGTCAGCAGCGCGTAGACCAGGCCGTCGAACATCCCTTTGAGGGTGGTGAGCCAGCTGCGCTTGTACCAGATGGAGAAAGGCGGCAGGGCAAGCGCGTAGCCTGCGAAAGCGGTGGCGCCGGCAATCTTGAACACCCCGCGGTAAGGCATGCCGTGCGGCAGCGTATGGCTGGTCACGTAGGCGACGACGGCGCCGACCACGACCGTGTAGAGGAACCAGAGCACGAAGGTCCCGCCCATCGGCGACGGGCCCTTCGGCAGCACGGTCATGATGGCGACCGGCCCCGCCTTCATCTTCTCGACGAACGCCGGGTCCTTCATTGCCGCCATCGATCCGGCGCGCGGCATGCAGTAGTCGCCGGGCGGGATCTCGAAGCCGCGCACGGCCGCCATGACCTCGTCTTCGCGCGGCACCTGGCGCAGGTCGCTGCGGTGGTAGGGCAGAAACATGTGGATGATGGAGCTCGCCACGAAGACGAACACCGCGGCGAGGACGATCGGCAGCCAGAGCGACAGCACGGGTTCCATATCCGCCTCCCTTTTTTACTCCCGGCGCGAAGCCGGAGCTTGATTGCAGGCGCCGGCCATCCTAGCGCGTGGACGCCGCCCGATCCAAGGCGGCGGCGTTCAGGTAGAATTTCGTCGATCGTGGCCGCCGATCCCTCTGCCTCCTCGGCCGCACGCTGGGAGGAGATCTTCGACGAGTTGGTCGAGCTGTCGGAGTTCGACCGGGCGCGACGCCTGTGCGAGGTGCGCGCCCAGGACGAGGCGCTCGCCGGGCTGCTCGAACGCCTCCTCGCCGCCGATGCCGCCACCACCGATCTGCTGGAAGGCGGGCCGCCGGACCTGCTCGACGAACCGGCGGACGCGGCTGCCGAGGCGGAGCCGCTGCTGCCGGCCGGCACGGCGGTCGGCTCCTGGCGCGTGATCAGCCTCCTGGGACGGGGAGGCATGGGCGAGGTCTATCTCGCCGAGCGCAGCGAGCCCGCTTTCGAGCAGCGGGTCGCGCTCAAGGTCATCAGGCGCGGCATGGATTCGCAGGCGATCGTGCGGCGCTTCGTGCGCGAGCGCCAGATCCTCGCCCGCCTCGACCATCCGAACCTGGCGCGCCTGCTCGACGGCGGCACCGGTCCCGACGGCCGCCCCTACTTTGCGCTCGAATGGGTCGACGGCGAACCGATCACCGACTACTGCGCGCGGCGCAACCTCGACCTGCCGGCGCGCTTGCGGCTGATCCGGACCGTCTGCCAGGCTGTCGACGGCGCGCACCGCCGCCTGGTCGTGCACCGCGACCTCAAGCCCGCCAACATCCTGGTCACCCCGGACGGCACCGCGAAGCTGCTCGACTTCGGCATCGCCAAGCTCCTGGAGCTCGACGAGCCCGCGGCGGCGACGCTGACCCGGGAAGGCGCGCGCATCCTGACGCCGGCCTACGCCGCGCCGGAGCAGATCCTGGGCGAGCCCGTGACCACCGCGACCGACGTCTACGCCCTGGGCGTGCTGCTCTACGAGGTGATCACCGGCACGCTCCCCCACCGTCGCGACCAGCGCGCCCTGCACGCGCTGGCCGTCGCGGTCGAGAGCGAGACGGTCGAGCGGCCAAGCGCCGTGCTGCGGCGGCCGGGCGACGGCGCGCGCCTGGCGCGCCAGGTCGCCGGCGACCTCGACCTGATCGTGCTCACCGCCCTGCACCGCGACCCGGCGCGCCGCTACTCCTCGGCCCAGGCGCTGGCCGACGACCTCGGCAACTTCCTCGCCGGCTTGCCCATCCGCGCCCGCCCCGACGACGTGGGGTATCGCATGCGCAAGTTCCTGGGCCGCCATCGCGCACCGGCGGCGGCGGTGGCCGCCGGCGTGGCGGCGCTGGTCGCCGGCCTGGGGCTGTCGCTCTGGCAAGCGCACACGGCGAACCTCGCCGCCCGGCGCGCCGACTCCGAGGCGCAGCGCGCGGCGCGGGTGAAGTCGTTGCTGATCTCGGTGCTCGGGCGGTCGGACCCGCTGGCCAGCGAAAGCGGGAAGCTCACCGCGCGCGACCTGCTGGCGCATGGCGCGGCAGGCATCGAATCCAGCCTCGCCGGGGAGCCGGAGGTGCAGGCCGACCTGCTCGACGCCGTGGCGCGCATCGAGAACAACCTCGGGCTGCTGGACCCGGCGCTGGCGCATGCCCGGCGGGCCCTCGATCTGCGCCTGACGCGGCCGGCCGCGGCCGGCCGGATCGGCCTCTCGCGGCTGACCGTCGGCGACGTGCAGCTCTCGCGCGGCCACCTCGGGGAGGCGCGTGCGTCGCTCCAGGCGGCGCTCGCCCTGCTGGTGCCGGCGTTTGGCGCCGACAGCGTCGAGGTCGCCGCGGCACGGCGCAGTCTTGCCAACAGCCTGCTGGACCCGGCGAACCGGTCGCGGGCCGCCGCGCTGCTGCGGCAGGCTCTCGCGACCTTCGTCAGGCGCTATGGCGAGGACCACATGGAGAGCGCCGAGACGCTCCACGAGCTGGGCAAGGCCCTCGAGGATCTGGAGCGCTACGCCGAGGCCGAGGCCGCCTATCGCCGGTCGGCGGCGTTGCTCGCACGCCTGTTCGGGCCGCGCAGCATCAACGTGGCGCTGGTCAAGGGCGACCTCGCGGGCCTGCTCGACCGCCTGGGCAGGGATACGGAGGCAAAGCCGCTCTTCGAGCAGTCGATCGCCGGCCTGCGCGAGGCCTTCGGCCCGCACGACCGGCGGCTCGCCGACATGCTCTACTCGTACGCCATCATGCTGATCGGCGACGAGCAGCCCGCGGCGGCGGACAGGGCGCTCGCCGAGGCCCTGAGGATCTATGGTCCGGACAGCTACGACGCCGGTCACTGCTTGCGTTTCCTGGGCATCTCGGCGATGAAGCAGGAGCATTACGCGCCGGCTGCCGACTTCTTCGCGCGGGCCGCCGCCACGTTCCGGCTGCGGGGCGACGACGACGAGGAGCGCTGGCGCGCCCTCGCCAACCTGGGCTGGGCCCACGCGCGCCTGGGCCGGGCGGCGCAGGCCCGGCGCGAGCTCGAGATCGCGGTGGCGACGCTGCAGGGGCTGGCAGGCAGCGAGAGCTACGTGCTCCTCGTGCCGTTCGAAGAGCTGGCCGAAGCGCAGACGGACGCGGGCGACGCCCCGGCGGCGGTGTCCACGTTGCGGCGGGAGCGTGCGCTCGCCGACAAGCTCTTCGGCCGCGGCAGCCGGCAGGTGGCGGCCGCCGACGTGTTCCTGTCGCGTTCCCTGGTGGCGCGCGCCGGCGACGGCGACCGGCAGGAGGCGCGCCACGTCCTGGACGAGGGAATGGGACTCCTCGCCAGCCTCCATCCCGGAGGAATGTTGTATGCCGAATCACTGCTCGACAGCGGCCGCCTGGCGCTCGCGATGGGTGACCGGCAGCGCGCCCGCCGGGACCTCGCCGCCGCCGAGCCGCTGCTGGCCGTCCGCAAGGGACCGGCTCACGACCGGACGCGCGAGGCGCACCGGCTGCTGGCCGCGGCCGGCCGGGCCGGGTAACTTCAGCCGCGGCCGGGGGGCGCGGGCCTCGAGGCTTCGCGGTATAGAATCGATACGTCTTCCAGAGCGCGCGGATCGGCAACGCGGAGGCGCATTCGATGCCCGGCGAGCAGTTCGAATTGGTGATCGTCGGCTCCGGCCCCGCGGGGCTGGCGGCGGCGGCCAATGCGCAGGCCAACGGCCTCGAGTACGTGCTGCTCGAGCGTGCGGACCACCTGGCCGACACCGTCTACTGCTATCAAAAGCGCAAGCACGTGATGGAGGAGCCGGTGCAGGTGCCGAAGCGCGGCGCCGTCCCCTTCGCGGCCGGCTCGCGCGAGTCGATCCTCGCCGCCTGGTCGAAGTTCGCGGCGGACCTGAACATCCGTTTCCGGCAGGAGATGACCGCCCTCGAGCGGGTGAACGGCGGCTTCGTCCTGCGGACTCCGAGCGCCGAGTACCACGCCGGGCGGGTGGTGCTGGCGGTCGGCACCCAGGGCAATCCGCGCCTGCTCGGCGTGCCGGGCGAGGACCTGCCTCACGTCAGCACGCGGCTGGTCGATCCCGACGATTTCGTCGATCGCGACATCCTGGTGATCGGAGCGGGCGACTCGGCGCTCGAGGTGGCGCTGGCGCTGTGCGAGCAGAACCGCGTCGGGCTGGTGGTGCGGACGCCCGAGATCCTGCGCGCCAAGGAGAGCCTGGAGCGCGACATCCTCGGACGCCAGGCCACCGGCCAGCTGACGGTCCATTTCAGCACCACCGTCCATCACGTCGAGCCCGCGGCGGTGGAGCTCAACAAGCCCGAGGGCCGCGTCAGGGTGCCTTGCGACCAGGTGATCCTGAAGCTCGGCGCCACGCCCCCGAAGGCAGCGCTCGAGAGCTTCGGCGTGACCTTCGCCGGCACCGGACGCGACGCCCGGCCGGTGCTTTCGCAGCGCTACGAGTCGAGCGTGCCCGGACTGTTCCTGGTAGGCGCGGTGACCGGGCGCGACCTGATCAAGCTCGGCCTGAACCAGGGATACGAGGTCGTCGAACACATCCTCGGCCGCGAGGTCGAGCCCGCCGACGAGGAGGTGCTGAAGCGCCGCCTGCCCTTCTGGAGCGGCACGGTGCGCCAACGCATCGCCGACCTGCGCGACGAGATGCCGCTGTTCGCGGTCGCCGACGAGGAGCTGCTGCGCGAGGTGTTGCTCTCCGCCGAGGTCCACGAGTACCGGGACGGCGAGGTCATCCTGCGACAGAACGACTACAGCGACTCGTTCCTGCTGGTCGCCGCCGGCGAGGTCGAGGTCACCGTCGCGCCCCCCGACGCGCGCCCCGGCGCCGCCGGCCGCCGGGTGGCGACGCTTCAGGCCGGCAACTTCTTCGGCGAGATGAGCCTGATCTCGGGCCGCCGCCGCAATGCCACCGCCACTGCCCGCACGGCGCCGTCCACACCCGTGTCCAAGGACCGCGGCGTGCGGCTGATCGAGATCCCGCGCAAGGCCATGCTCAAGCTGATGGCCACCGACGCGGCGGTCAAGAACATGGTGGACAAGGCTTTCCTCATCCGCGCCTTCCAGGGCTACCTCTTCCCCGAGCTTTCCGAGGCGGTGCTGTGGAACCTGGTGGGGAAGGCCCGGATCGAGCGGCTGGAACGCGGCAAGACCCTGTTCAGCGAAGGCGACCCGGGCGACTCCCTGTATCTGATCCGCAACGGCCAGGTGAAGATCTCCAAGCTCTCGGCGGGCAAGGAGCTGGTGCTCTCCTACCTCGTGGCCGGCAATTTCTTCGGCGAGACCGCGCTGCTCCCGGACGCGCCGCGCACCGCCACGGTCACCGCCATCTTCCCGACCGACTTGATCCGCCTCGACAAGGCGGACTTCGATCGTTTCATCGCCGGCCATCCGGAGCTCGCCGCGGGCTTCGCCGGCAAGCTCGAGGAGCGCCGCATCGCCTCGTTGATCGCCGAGGCGGCGCCGAGCTCCGGCAGCGTGCTTTCCGACCTCATACGCCAGGAAGTGGTGATGGGCACGCAGGCGCTGTTCATCGACGAGCACAAGTGCGTGCGCTGCGGCAACTGCGTCAGCGCTTGCGAGGGCGTGCACGCCGACGGCCAGGCCCGCCTGTCGCTCACCGGCATCAAGTTCTACAACCTGCTCGCCCCCAACTCGTGCTGGCAGTGCGAGAACCCGCTGTGCATGACCGACTGCCCGCCGGATGCCATCGCCCGCGATCCCCGTGGCGAGGTCTTCATCCGCAGCAACTGCATCGGCTGCGGCAACTGCGAGCGCAACTGCCCGTACGGCAACATC
Source organism: Thermoanaerobaculia bacterium (assembly GCA_035949675.1). Lineage (GTDB taxonomy): Bacteria > Acidobacteriota > Thermoanaerobaculia > Multivoradales > UBA5704 > JASLEW01. The sequence continues at coordinate 4,133 of DASZHY010000120.1, read as the reverse complement.
TTCATGGTTCATCCCAAGGCCCCCCTTGGCGTCTTCGGCTGGCTGCTGTCGCTGTTCGGCGGCGACACCGCAACCGCCGCGCACGCGCCGTCGGCAGAGGACGCCGGGCGCACGGTGGCCGTCAAGTGCGATCTCTGCCGTGAGATCCATGGCGGTCCGGCGTGCGTCCGCAGTTGTCCGACCGGCGCCGCCATCCGGCTCGAGCCCGGGGAGTACCAGCAGCGCCTCGCCGAGCTGGTGGCCCGCAGCGGAGACCTCTGATGCTGCCGCGCACCGCCACGACCTTGCGCTGGCGCCGGCTCTGGCTGGCGGCCGGCGCGGCGCTCTCCGTCTTCTACGCCGTCCAGGTGTTCCGCGGCGGCTTCCAGCACGGCGGCTCGCCCGCGGGAATCGCGTACGGCACCGCCGGCCTCGCGGCGATCCTGGTCCTGCTCTACTTCGGGGTGCGCAAGCGCTCCTACCGCAGCACCTGGGGCACGCTCGACGGCTGGCTGCAGTCGCACATCTACCTGGGGATCCTGTCCGCCTTCGTGATCCTCTTCCACACCGGCTTCCGCTTCCAGGACCGGGTGGCGGTGGCCGCCTACGCGACGCTGCTGGTGGTGGTGGGGAGCGGCTTCGTGGGGGCCTCGCTCTACTCCTCGGTGCCGCGGCGGCTGAGCGAAGTCGAGAGCGACCTCACTCCCGCCGATCTTGCCGCGCAGATCAAGCAGCTCGCCGACGCCATGGCGCGCGTCGCCGGCAGCCGCTCGGCGCCTTTCCAGCAGGTCTGCAAGGGTTTGCTTGCGGAGTCGCTGCCCGGCGTGCTGGCCGGCTGGAGGGTGTTGCTCTCCCGGTCGAGCACGGGGCTGAAGCGCCGTGCCGCGGCGGGCGCGGCCGGCGCCGGCGGCAGCGGCAGCGGCGCCGCTCCCTGGGCCGTCTACCTGACCCAGGTGCCGGCGGGCGAGCAGGACGAGCTGCGCCAGCTGCTGGTGCTGTCGCGCCAGCGCGGCGAGCTGCTCGAACGCCTGGTCGCCCAGCAGCGCTACCGCAACGTGCTCGGCGCCTGGCTTTACCTTCACGTGCCGCTGTCGGTGGTCCTGCTGGTGCTGGTCGCGGCCCACCTGGTCGCGGTCTTCTACTACGCCCGTCCCTGAGGAGCGCGCGTGCCGTTCATCGTCCAGAAGATCGCCGGCAAGCAGTCGCTGATCGAGGTCGTGAGCGGCAAGGCCTTGCGGATAGGCCGCGGCACCAATTCCGATCTGCGCTTCGACGACGTCGCGGTGGGACTCGAGCATGCGGTGATCGAGCGCGCGGACCGCGGCTACCGGCTGCTCGACCGCGGCAGCGTCACCGGCACCTACGTCAATGGCAAGCCGGTGCACGAGGCCCGGCTGGCGCACAACGACCTGATCAACATCGGCGGTTACCAGATCCGGGTCCAGATCACCGATCCCGAGGACCCGCTGTACCTGTCGGTGCGGGCGAGCGGCCGCATGGCTGCGCCGCCGCCGCCCACGACGATGGTCGCCCCGCCGAGCGTCATCGCGGCGGCGGTACGAGCGGCGGCGGCGCAAGAGGCGGCAGCGCAAGAGGCGTCGCTGGAGGCGGCGGCGCAAGCAGCTTCGCAAACGGCGGCGGCGCCAGAGCCGACCGCTGCACCAACAGCGCCAACCGGGCCGACGGCCTGGGAAGTGGCCTCCGGAGACGCGGCGCCGGCGGCCGACGACAAGACCGTGCGGATGTCGCCGGAGGCCCTCGCGGCTGCCCTGCGAGCGGCGACGGCGATGGCGGCGGCCGCAAAGGCGGCCGCGGCCCCGGCAGCGGGTGCCGCCCCGGCGGCGGCGCCGGCGACAGGACCGGCCGCTCCGGCGGCGACGGGCGCTGCCGGAGCGGCACCTGCCGGAGCGGCCGGAGCCTCGGCGGAGGGGCGCGCGGCGCTGGCACCGGGGCCCAGCACCGCCGCGGTGGGGCCACCGTCACCGCCCTCGCCGGCCTTGCCGGCCGCGCCGTCACCGCCCTCGCCCGCCTCGCCGTCACCGGCCGCGCCGCCACCGGCACCGGCTTCGGCGCCGCCGCCACCACCGTCACGGCGGCAGCCGCCGGCGGCGCCGCCGCCGGTTCGCGCGCAGCGGGTCGACTACCTGCGGGCCTACGGCCTGCGCCGGCCTCTGTTCAACAAGGCGCTGCTCGCTCTCGTCCTCACCGTCGCCGCTGCCGCGGCGCTGCTGTTCCTCGTCAGGACCGGCAGGGCCACGGCCTTCGAGCCCGGCCGCGTGCACGCCTGGCACGCCGAGACCGCCTGCGCCTCATGCCACCGCCCCTGGCGGGGGCCCGACCCTGCGCTCTGCTCCGACTGCCACGCCAACCAGCGCGAGAAAGGGGAGATCCATCAGGCACGCCAGACGTTCACGCCGCCGTGCACCGGCTGCCACCCAGAGCATCGCGGCGGCGACCGCGTGGCCGCCGTCGACGACACGCAATGCGCGTCCTGCCACGGCGACCTCCGGGTCAACCCGCCCGGAGCGGAGCCCCGCTTCGCCCGCCGCGTCCGCGGCTTCGCCGGCGATCACCCTGAGTTCTCGATCACCTTGCCGGGCGGCGCGCGCCTGCCGCTGGCCGAGGCGGTGGCGAGGCGCGTCGATCCCACGCCGCTGAAATTCAATCACCTGAAGCATCTGCGGCCCGGGCTGCCGACGCCCTCGGGCAGGGTCCAGCTCACCTGCCAGAGCTGCCACCATCTGCCCGCGGGCGCGCCGGCGGGTTCCCAGCCGGTGCCGGGAGGCGGCCCGACGGAAACGCCAACTGGCCAGAGCGCGGCGGACGCAGGCGCGACCGGGATGGTGCCGGTGACCTACGAGACTAGCTGCACCACCTCAGGCTGCCACCGGCTCACTTTCGACAACCGCCGGCCGAGTCAGGTGGCGCCGCACGCCTCCACGCAGCGGGTGCGCGAGTTCCTGGTCAGCGTTTACTCGGATCGGCGCGGCGCGGGCGAATCCGTCGGCGATCAGTATCGGCGGTTGATCCGCGGCGCCGGCGCGCAACCGCGCGGGATCGACTACGGCGGGCAGGCGCAGGGAGCGGTAGTGCTGGCGGAGCGCTACCTCTATGGCACGGCCTGCAAGGAATGTCACTTCGTTGACCTCAAGACCAGCCCGCCAAAAGTGACCTGGGCGCCGATCCCCGCCCGCTGGCTGCCCAATGGACGCTTCCAGCATCTCGACCATCCGACCGACTGCCAGCTATGCCACGGCACAGCCGCCGCCAGCACGGTTGCCGCCGACGTGCTGCTGCCCTCGATCGCGGTGTGCCGGACCTGCCACGGCGGCAGCAGCGGCTTGGCCCAGGTCAAGGCCGGCACCGCCCCGGCGGCGCCGACCAACTGCCTGAGCTGCCACCAATACCATCCGGACTCGTCGAACCAGGCGCCCGGTTCCACTTGATGCGGAGCTACCGTTAGGCGGTGTGGAAGGAGAAGCCGATCCCGCCGAAATGCAGGAGATCGCCGTCGGTCAGCGGCTGCTCGGCGATGCGCTCGCCATTGACGAAGGTGCCGTTTTCCGACCCGAGGTCGCGCACCACGTAGCCGGCATCCGTGAGCGCGATCTGGGCGTGCTTGCGCGACACCGAGGGCGCGTCGACCTGGATGTCGTTATTGCGTGTCCGCCCGATGGTGGTCAAGGGCTGCACGCGGAACTCCATGGCTCCCGTACCTTCCTCGAGCGCAACCAGGCGGCCGAAGGAGACGACCACCGTGGCGCCGAGGGCCGGTCCGGCGGGGTCCGGCTTCAGGCTGTCGGTAACGACCGTACCGAAGCTCATCGGGGACGGCGCGGCCGCCTCAGGCGATGTCACCGCGGGGCCAGGCGCCGCCGGCGGGCGGTTGTCGAGGGACGCGTCGGGCTGGACCTCGCCGCTCGCAGCTGGCGAGGCTGCGAGGGCCACGGCGGCAGGCTGCGGGCGCCTGCCGGTCTTGGCGGGAAGAGGGGACGCAACGGCCTTGACGGCGGGCTCGACGGGCTCGGTTGGCTCGCTGGCCGCAAGCGTGCCTGCGGCCGGTGCCCCGGCGGCAGCCAACGTCGGGATCTGCGCCAGCTCGCTTGCGGAATCGAAGGCCCCGACGAAGCGCCCGTGCAACGCGGTGACCGCGG
>DASZHY010000119.1:0-8021 GCA_035949675.1 Thermoanaerobaculia bacterium | reverse complement strand
CCTGTAGCGTGTCAAGATTTTTCGTACCTCAACCCTTAGTGCCGCTGACCAGCGGCTTGTGCAGCGGCCCGCTGGCGGCGTTGAGGCCGGTTCCGGCGGGCGCCGCGGGCGGTCGCGCGGCCGTCGCGAAGGAGCGCGGGGGGTGCGAGCAAAAGCCCATGGGACATGCGTTTTGCGCGAGTGAGGCCAGCGCGCGAACGACGATCGGCAGCCGTGCGCGCGCGGCGATCGCTGCCGCGCGCGGCGCGCGAGCCCGCTGCCGGCGAGCGTCGCCGAGCGTCGCTGGCGAGCCGCTGCGCAGGCCGCTCGAGCCGCCGCCAGGAGCCCGCGACACCAGCGCGAGCACCGCGGCTTCGCGGCAAGAGGCGCACCGCCCTCGCCGCGGCTGGTGCGCTGCGAGCGCCTGTCCGGCTGTCGCGAACGACGGTCCGGCGGGCTCGCCGCGGCGTGCGGCTGGTGAGCGCGCGCGCTGACGAAGGCCCGTGGCACAAGGGTTTCGCGCGAAGGTCGAGCCGCGGCTCGTCCTGCGGAGGGCTTGCTTGCTGCTAGTAGGCGTTGATGTGCAGCGCGTGGCGCAGCGTCAGCCAGAGGATCTTGAAGTCGAGCGCCAGCGACCAGTTCTGGATGTAGTAGAGGTCGTACTGGATGCGCTTCTTGATCGAGGTGTTGCCGCGCCAGCCGTGCACCTGCGCCCAGCCTGTAATGCCGGACTTGACGCGGTGGCGGAGCATGTAGCGGGGGATCTTGTGCTTGAACTCGCGCACGAAGCTGGGGCGCTCGGGGCGCGGGCCGACGATCGACATGTCGCCGCGCAGCACGTTCCAGACCTGCGGCAGCTCGTCGAGCGACCAGTGGCGCAGGAAGGTGCCGACGCGCGTGCGGCGCGGATCGTCCTTGATCGCCCACACCGGCCCGCTGGTCGCTTCGGCGTCGACGCGCATGGAGCGGAACTTGAGGATCATGAACGGCTTGCCGTCGAGCCCCATCCGCTCCTGGCGGTAGAAGATCGGGCCGCGGTCCTCGAGCCAGATGGCGACGGCGAGGAGCGGCAGCAGCGGCAGCACGCCAACCAGCGCCGCGGCGGCGATCGCCAGGTCCATGCCGCGCTTGACCATGCTGTTCCAGCCCTGCAGCGGCACCTGCGAGAGGTTGATGACCGGCGTGCCGTCGACGTCCTCGAGCGTGGCGTTCAAGGTGGCGTACTGCAGGATGTCGGGGACCAGCCGGATGTCGACGCACTCGCGCGCCATCAGCTCGAGCAGCTGCAGCAGCTTCTTGTGGGCCTCGAGCGGCAGCGCCAGGAACACCTGGTCGATGCCGCGCTGCGCCAGCACCTCTTCGGCCTGACGCAAGGTGCCCAGGACCGGCACGCCCAGCACCTGGGTGCCGAGCTTGCCCGGGTCGTCGTCGAGGAAGCCCACCACCTCGAAGCCCATCTCGCGATGCGCCAGGATCTTCTGCGTGATCTCGCGGCCGAGGCTGCCTGCGCCGACGACCAGGATGCGCTGCAGGTTGTGTCCCTTCCGCCGCACGCGGCGCATCGCGTAGCGCGCCAGCATGCGGGTGCCGGTGACGAACAGCAGATCGACCAGCGCGAAGAGACCGAGGAAAGCGCGGCTGTAGGTGAAGTACTCGTGACTGCCCGGCGCCGCCGGCGGGCGGTACCAGGCGATCACCACCGACAGCAGCACGGTGGCAAGCAGCACCGCCAGCAGGATGGTGACCGTCTCGTCGATCTGGCTGCGGCCGCGCCGGCTCTGATAGAGGCCGTGGAAATAGAAGACCAGCGGCCACAGCACCAGCACGAACGGCAGCAGGTACAGGTAGGGGCCGAAGCTCGGGACGCTCTTGGTGAGCGGGATGACCGCCAGCTCGAAACGCAGCAGCCACGCGGCAGCGAAGGCGGCCAGCGTCGCCACCAGGTCGGTCGCGAGATAGATTCCCGAGGTGATGCGATGACGTTGTCGGATCAACGGAGATGTGCCCTCGACACTCGCCGCGAGATCAGTACCCGGCTATCGTTGCTGGTCGCCAGCGACCGCATCCGGTCGGCAAAGTGTCCGGCGGCAAACGACTCCGCCCGGTTGCGCAGGTCCAAAGGATTCCAGCTCATCTGCCCGGCTTTGTCAATCGCCGCGGCAAGCGCCGCCGCCCCGGGGGCGGGACCCTGGTCGTCGTAAAGCACGCCGTGACGGCCGTCCACGACGATGTCGAGCACCCCGCCGCGCGCCGCCGCCACCACCGGCGTGCCGCAGGCCAGCGACTCGACCGCGGCGATGCCGAAGTCCTCGACGCCGGGCTGGACCAGCATGCGCGCGCCGCGGTACAGGTCGCGCAGCTGCTCGTCGCCGACCCGCCCCAGCAGCCGCGCGCGCGGGCCGGCGAGGCGCGCCAGCCGCGCGCGCTCGGGGCCGTCGCCGGCGATGCGCAGCTCGACGCCGGCGCGCTCGCAGGCGGCGATGGCGACCTCGAGGCGCTTGTAGGGAGCGAGCGCCGAGACGACCAGCGCATAGCCGCCGCGGCCCGCGCCTGGCGCCTGGACCGCCCCGGGGGCCGCGGCCGCGGGCGCGGCCAGCCCGAACGCCGGGGCCTTCGCCGGCGCCGGAGTGAAGTAATCCACCGCCACCGGCGGATGCACCACCTCGGCGTCGCGGCCGTAGTAGGCGCGGATGCGGCGCGCGACGAAGCTCGAGTTGGCGATGAACAGATCGACGCGCGCCGACGCCGCGGCGTCCCAGGCGCGCAACGCGGTCAGGGTGAGCGCCCGCACCCGCGCCAGCAGGCCGCGCCGGCGCGGGAAGTACGCGTGCTCCTGGTCCCAGGCGTAGCGCATCGGCGTGTGGCAGTAACAGAGATGCAGCCCGTCGGGCGGCGGGACGATGCCCTTGGCCACGCAGTGGCTCGACGAGATCACCAGATCGAAGCCCGCGAGATCGAAGTCCTCGATGGCGGCAGGGAACAGCGGCAGGTAGCGCCGGTAATGGCGGCGGATGCCGGGCGCCCGTTGCAGGAAGCTGGTATGGATCGGATGGCGCTCGAGCGCGGCGCTGACGCTGCCGGGGAAATGGAAGAGCGTGTAGATGGGCGCCTCGGGGAAGAGGGCGCCGAGCTGCTCGAGCACCTTCTCGCCGCCGCGCATGCCGGTCAGCCAGTCGTGGACCAGCGCCACTCTCAACCGGCACCGTCCTTGCCGGCGACGGCCGCCGAGGCCGCGGCGGTTTCCGGGCCAGGCTGCGATGCTGCCGGCGCTCCCGGCGCTCCCGGCGCTGCTGGCGGCTGCGCCTCGGGCTCCGCGGCAGGCAGCGGCGGCAGGCCCAGCGTCGACAGGTAGACGCCGAGCGTCCTGGCGGCGGTCTGCTCCCAGCGGAAGTCCTGCGCGCGCCGCAGGCCGAGGCGGGCGAGCGCGGCGCGGTGGTCGGCGTCGGACATGCTCTGGGCGATCGCCTTGGCCATCGCCGGGATGTCGAGCGGATCGACGAGGTGCGCGTAGCCTTGCGCGATTTCCTTGAGCGCCGAGGTGTTGGAGGTGATGACCGCGACGCCCGAGGCCATCGCTTCGACGACCGGCAGGCCGAAGCCCTCGTAGAGGGTGGGATAGAGGAAGAGCGTGGCGCCCTGATAGATCGCCGGCAGGACCTCCTGCGCCACGTGACCGAGCAGGCGCACCTGGTCGCCGAGGCCGAGGTGCTCGGCGCGCTGGCGGATCTTGAACTCGGAGCCGGAGCGGTTGCCGACGCAGACCAGCGGCGCGTCGAACGGCGCCAGCCGGCGGGCTTGGGCGTAGGCCTGGACGACGGTGTCGAGGTTCTTGTGCGGCTTGGGGTTGCCGACGAACAGCAGGTAGGGCCGGGAGATCTCCAGGCTGCGCAGCGCGCGCTCGATCTCCTCGTCCGGCAGGCGCTGGCGGAAGACGTCTTCGACGCCGTTGTAGATCACCTCGATCTTGCGCCCGTCGACCGCGAACTGCTGCATCAGGTCGGCGCGGGTGTTCTGCGACACGGCGATGATGCGGTCGCCGCGCGTCAAGCTGTGATGGATCATGCGGCGGGCGTAGAGGAACGCCATGCGGCTGGGCAGGAACTCCGGGTAGAGCAGATGGATGATGTCGTGGATGGTGACCACCACCCGCGACGTCAGGGCGGCCGGCAGCACGTAGTGGGTGGCGTGATAGAGGTCGAGCCGCTGCCGCCAGAGCTGCCAGGACAGCGTCACCAGCTCGCGGATGGAGTAGACGGGGGCGCTCTCGACCACCAGCTCGAAGTTGGCGGGGAGATCGGCGAGCTGCTCGCGGTCTTCCGGCCGCACCAGCAGCGCATAGACCAGCGCCAGGCCGCCGGCGTCGATGCGGGCCAGCGCCCGGATCAGGTTGCGGACGTAGGTGCCGATCCCGAAATCCTGGAGCTTACGGGCGTCGATGCCGATCCTGTAGGTCTTGTCTGGCAAGCGCGCCTTCATTGTAGCTCGCACCCTGCAGTCAGCCTCATCCCGCCGCCGGGCATACCGCCGCTGGGCCGCGAGGCCATCGTTGCGTCCCAGCCTTCCACATCCGTACCCGGCACGCTGCGATCAGCTCCATCTCCATCTCTTCCCTGGCGCGAGCGCATCGCTCTGTCCTAGCTTCCCGCATCGGGGCCTTCTTCTTGCGCCAGTGCTTCGCGGAAGACCTCCTCCATCTCGGCAGCCGCCCGCTGCCAGCAGAAGCGGTCGGCCTGCGCGGCGGCGCGGGCCGCGAGCTCGGCCGCGAGGCCAGGGTCCGCGGTCAGGCGGGCGAGCGCCGCGGCGAGCGCCGCCGTATCGCCGGGCGTGACCAGCAGGCCGGCGTCGCCTACCACCTCGGGCAGGCTCGAGCTGTCGAGGACGACCGCGGGCACGCCGCAGGCCAGCGCCTCGGCCGGCGGCAGCCCGAAGCCTTCGTAGAGCGAGGGGTAGACGAAGAGGCTGGCAGCCTGGAAGACGCGCACGAGGTGCGCGCGGTCGAGGCGGCCGAGCGCCAGCAGACGGCCGCCCGGAAAGGGTGGCGCCGCGGCGGCAAGGCCTGCGGACGGATCGACGGCAAGGCCTGCGGACGGGCCGGTGGCAGCGCTGCCGGACGGGCGCGCGGCCAGCCTGGCGATGCGCCCCGCCAGCGCGCGGCTCCCCCAGCCGTAGGGGCCGGCCAGCACCAGCGGCGGAAAGCCGGGGTCGTCCGCGGCCAGCGACTCCCAGGCGTCGAGCAGGGCGCCGACGTTCTTGCGCGGCTCGAGCGTGCCGGCGTAGAGCAGGTAGCCACGGGGCGCGCCGAGCTCCGCGCGGGTGGCCGCGATCTCGTCCTCGGTGGCGGGCCGAAACTCGTCGTCGACGCCGGGGTAGACCACCCTGATCTTGCCGGCACTGCCGGGATAATGAAACGCCACGTCGTCGGCGGTGGCGCGCGACAGGGTCACCAGGCGCCGGGCACGCCGCAGCGAGGCGGCCAGGAACGGCAGCAGGCTCAAGCGCACCTTGGCGCGATGCGCCTCGGGCATCAGCAGCACGGTGAGGTCGTGGACGGTGACGACCGCCGGCACCGGGCAGTCGAGCGGCAGCGTCAGCAGCGGCGACCACAGCAGGTCCACGTCGCCGCGCCGCAGCCGCCGCGGCAGCAGCAGCTGCTGCCAGACGACGCCCGGCCGCAACAGCTGGGCGAGCAGGCCGGGGGGCGGCGACGCCGGTTCGCGCGGTCCAGTCGATCCGGATGGGTCGAGGCGGCCCGCTCCCGCCGGTCCAGTCGATCCGGAGGGTTCGAGGCGGCCCGCGCCGGATTGTCCGGCCGCGCCGGGTGCCTCCAAGCTGCCCGCTCCCGCCGGTCCGGAGTCGTCGCGGGGCTCGATCTCGACCCCTGCCGCCCGCAGCTCGCCGGCGCCGCGCGGCGGCCGGTGGGCGAGGCCGAGATAGCGCATGCCGCCGCGGCGGGCGAGGGCGAGGGCAAGCGAGCGGGTGTAGACGCCGATGCCGGTGGGCAGCGGCACCAGCGCCCGCAGGTCGATGGCGACCTTGGGTGCGGCGGCCGGAGGTGCGGCGGAGGCGGCAGGCGCGGCAGCGGCAGGCGGGCCGCTCATTCGGGCGCGGCCCCTGCCGCGTCGCGCCAGGCGTCGGCGGTGGCGGCGGCGGCACGCTGCCAGTCGAAGCGGGCGCCGCGCTCGCGGGCGCGGCGCGACAGCGTCAGGCGCAACGCCTCGTCGCCGAGCACCCGCCGCAGCCGCTCGCGCCAGAGGTCGGGGCGCCGGGCTGGCGCGTAGAGCGCGGCGTCTCCGGCCACCTCGCGGAAGACGGGCAGGTCGGCCAGGACCAGCGGCGCGCCCGCCGCCAGCGCCTCGACCGCCGGCATCCCGAAGCCTTCGTAGAGCGACGGCAGGGCCACCACCGCGGCGCCGCGATAGAGGGCGGCGAGCTCGATCGGGGAGACGTATCCCAGGTAGCGCAGCCAGCCCTCGCTCTCGGCCTCGGCGATCTGCCGCCGCAGCGCTTGCGCGCGCCAGCCGCGGGGACCGCACAGCAGCAGCGGCGGCGCATCGCCGTCGCGGCGCAGCTCGCGCCAGGCGGCCAGCAGGGTCTCGACGTTCTTGCGCGGCTCGAGCGTGCCGACGAACAGACCGTAGCGCGCCGGCGTGCCGGGCGGCGGGGAGGCGGCGGCGAGCACGCTCGGCGGCGGCATGTGGCCGGGCCCGAGGTGAATGGAACGCACCCGCGCCGGCGCCACGCCGTCAGCCACCAGCTCGCCGGCCACCGCCTGGCTGTCGGCGAGCAGCAGATCGGCCTCGAGCAGCGTCCGCTCCAGCCCGTCGACGAGCGCCCGCGCCGTATCGGGCCGCACCACCCCGGGCAGGCGGCGAAAAGCGAGGTCGTGGATGGCCACGACGCGCGCGCCGGCGGCGAAGCGGAACAGCGGCGGCAGCAGGAAGTTGGGGCCGAACAAAACACGGTTGCGGTCGGCGGCCAGCAGCATCGGCGCAGCTCGCCGCAGCCACTGGTCGGCGCGCCAGGGCGGGACGACCAGCCCGTCGGGAGCCGAGTAAAGGACCTGCTCGATGGCGGGCCCGGCGGGCAGCTGCGCTGCCGGCACGACCGGCGCCCCAGGGGCCAGCAGCGCGGCCGGCACCAGCAGAGTCGCCGGCGCCGACGGTGCTTGCCGATCCGCATCATCCATCGGCAGTGTCTCGATCGACGCCGCCAGCTTGGCGCCGGGGGACGGCCCGCCGGCGGCGAGCGGTCCGGGAGGCGCCATGGAGTGCCCATAGAGACGCAACCGCAAATCGTCGCGCTGCGCGAGGTGAGCGAGGATCTCGTACAGGTACCAGCCGACACCGGTGAGCGTCTCGTAGAGCGCGTCGACGTCCACCGCCACGGTGAGGCGCGGCTCGGCGCGCCGGCGGCGGATCTGGCGGGCGATCTCGACGACGAAGGCGGCGGTGGCCCCGAGCCGGCGCGGCGAGAACCACCGCAGGACGGGCAGCGCGGCCAGGTAGACGGCCCGCGCGACACCGCCGCGGGCCCAGCCGGGAAGGCCTCCCCCGGATCTGCCGATACGGCTGGCGGGGGCGTTGCCCAGGCCCCCGGGCGCGGCGCTCCCTGGTCCGGCGCTGTCGGATTGGGCGCCGCTGGGCACGGCGCCTGCGGATCTGGCGCTGCTGGCCGCGGCGCCTGCGGGGCGAGAGCCCCTGGCTGCGGAGCCCCCAGGTCTGGCGCTCCTGCGTCTGGCGCTCCTGGTTGCAGCGCCTTCGAGCCCGGAGCTGCTGGATGCAGCGCCTCCGGGTCCGGCGCCGCTGGGGGTGGCACCTTCGGGTCTGGCGCCGTTGGGCACGGCGCCTTGGGGTCCGGCGCCCCCGGGTGCGGCGTCCCGTTCACCCCCGGCGGGTGCGGCAGCGCCGGGCGCTCCGACGGGGCCGCCACGGCCGGCACCCGGGCCGCTGCCGGGGCCGCCCGGGGGCGCCGGAGGAGTGGGCACGTTCGCCGGGGCGGCGCCGGAGTCGTCGTGGGGGCTGGGGTCCGAAATCGCCATGGCC
>DASZHY010000118.1:0-6114 GCA_035949675.1 Thermoanaerobaculia bacterium | reverse complement strand
AGTCCGGGCACGTCTTGTCGAGCACCAAGCCGTTGGCACGGTTGGTCTCGTGCAGAAAGTAGCCGAACGCTCGGCGCTGGATCGCGTCGAGCATGCGCGACTCCGCGTGATCGGAACGGCCCTCCCCGCTCAGACGCACCTCGCGCGGCCGGATCGCGCCGGCCGCCGACGCCCACAGCGAGCTTCACCGTGTGTCGCCATGACACTAGAGCCTCACCTGCATCCCCAGCTCGATGACCCTGCCGGGCGGGATTCCCAGGAAGTCGGTGGGGTGGAGGGCGTTGCGCCCCAGGTAGGAGAAGAGCCGCTCCCGCCACATCCACATCTGGCGGTTGCGGCTCGGCACCAGCGATTCGCGTGCCACGAAGAACGTGGTCCGGTCCGCATCGAGGTCGAGCCCCTTGGCCTTCGCCTGCTCGATGACGTCTTGCATGGCGGGGCTCTGCATGAAGCCGTAACGCGCGATGACGCGGAAGAACCCGGCGCCCAGCGGCCGCACCTCGACCCGGTCTGCCTCCGGCACCTTCGGGATCTCCGCGGTCTCGACCATCAGCGAGACGACCCGCTCGTGCAGCACGCGGTTGTGCTCGAGGTTGTGGAGCAGCGCCCGCGGGGTGCCCTGGGGACTGCGCGAGAGGAAGACCGCGGTGCCGGCCACCCGCGGCGGCCGGCCGGGCCGCACCTGGGCGACGAAGTCCTCGAGCGGCAGCGTCTCCCGCGCCAGGTGATCGGCGAGCAAGGTGTGCCCGCGGTTCCAGGTCGACAGCACGAGGAAAACGAGCCCTCCGACCAGCAGCGGGAACCAGCCGCCATCCGCCACCTTCACCATGTTGGCGCCGAAAAAGGCAAGGTCGGCGATGAGGAAGCCGCCGGTCACCAGCAACGCCAGCCACAGCGGCCAGCTCCAGACGCGCCGGGCCACGGAGTAGGCAAGAACGGTGGTGATGACCATCGTCGTGCTGACCGCGATGCCGTAGGCGGCGGCGAGGTTGGCGGAGGTGCGGAAGCCCAGCACCAGGCCGATGGTGGCCGCCATGAGTAGCCAGTTGACCCCGGGGATGTAGACCTGCCCGATCCGGCGCGCCGAGGTGTGAACGATGTTCATCAACGGCAGGTAGCCGAGCCGGACCGCCTGGAGAGTGAGCGAAAAGGCGCCGGAGATCACCGCCTGGGAGGCGATGACCGTGGCCACCGTGGCCAGCAACACCAGCGGGTAGAGCGCCCATGCCGGCGCCAGGTGGTAGAAGGGGGAATCGTAGGCCTTGGGATCGTCGAGCAGCTGGCCTCCCTGCCCGAAGTAGTTGAGGACCAGCGAGGGGCCGACCAGGCTGAACCAGTCGATCTGGATCGGCAGCTCGCCGAAGTGCCCCATGTCCGCGTACAGCGCCTCGCCGCCGGTCGCCACCAGGAAGACTCCGCCCAGGGCGAGGAAGCCGTGGAAGCCGTTGCGGCCCAGGAAGTGGAGGGCGATCATGGGGTTGAGCGCCGCGAACACGGCGGGGTGGCGGGCGATGCCGCCGATCCCCAGGAGCCCGATGGTGACGAACCAGACCACCATGATCGGCCCGAAGACGCTGCCGATGCCGCCGGTGCCGCGGCGCTGAAAGAGGAAGAGGCCAATCAGAATGGCGACGGTCATCGGCACCACGTAGGGGGTGAAGACGCTGGTCGCGACGTTGAGGCCCTCCACCGCGGAAAGCACGGAGATCGCCGGCGTGATCACCCCGTCGCCGTAGAGCAGGGCGGCGCCGAAGAGGCCGAGGCCGATGAAGAGCGCGACCCGCCGCTTGCCCGTGATCTTGGCGCGCACCAGGGCCATCAGGGCGAGGATGCCGCCCTCGCCGCGGTTGTCGGCGCGCAGCACGTAGACGTGGTACTTGAGGGTGACGATGACGATGAGCGCCCAGAAGATGAGCGACAGCACTCCCAGGATGTTCTCGCTGGTGACCTGGACGCCGTGGGAGGCGTGGAAGCACTCGTGCATCGAGTACAGCGGGCTGGTGCCGATGTCGCCGTAGACGATCCCGAGGGCGCCGAGGGAGAGGCCGGCGAGCTGCCGCCCGGGGGGACGGCCGGGGTGAGCATCAGGGGCGGTCGTCTGCGCCGTCAAGGACTCTGCGCTCCCGAGCTGGCCAAGCTCCAGGTACCGGCTCCGATGGGTCAGGGCGCGAAGAGGACCGGAGTGCCTTTCCTGACCAGGCCCGCCACGGTCAGGGCATCCCAGTTGGTCAGACGCACGCAACCGTGGGAGAACGTGGTGCCGATCTTCGCCGGGCTCGGCGTGCCGTGGATCCCGTAGTGTTCTTTCGAGAGGTCGATCCAGACCCGGCCGACCGGGTTGTTGGGACCGGGCGGGAGCGTGGCCTTGGCGCGCCCCGGATCGGCATTCCAGAACAGGTCCGGATCGTAATGGAACACCGGGTCCCGGACGATGCTGCGCACCTTCCAGGTGCCGAGCGGCAGCCGGTCGTGCTCGCTGCCGGCCGAGACCGGCGCGAAGAAAAGCTGCCGGCTGCCGTCGTCGACGGTCAACTCGTGCCTCGACTTGGAGACCACGACCCGCACCGGAGAAGCCGTCGCCCGAGAGCGGGTGACGCCCTCGGCGACCTGGCGTACGTTGGGCACCCGGATCGCCTCGCCGGCCGCGAAGCGTGCACCCGGGTTGAGCTCATGGAGCAGCTTCTCGGAGCAGTGGAACCGCTCGCCGAGCATCTCGAGCAACGAGCCGTAGCCGAGCGCCGGCAGCTTGGCCTGCTCTTCGACGTCGCTCGGGATCTGGTAGAAGGGCCCCTTCACGTCGTCCTGGCTGATGGTGTAGAGCGCAACGACTTGATCGCCGCTCGCCGCCAGGAGGCTGTGCCAGGTCGCGAGATCGACGTGCCCCGTGGCCGGGAGGCCCTGCGCCTTCTGGAAGGCGGCAACCGCCTTGCGCGAGTTGGCGCCCCAGCTGCCGTCGATCATCCCCGGCGAGAAGCTGATCCGGTCGAGGAGGATCTGGGCGTCGGCCGGCGGCGGCGGGGTGGCGCTGGCAAACGGCGCCGCCGCGGCGAGCGCAGCAGCGGCCAGGGTGATGGCAATCAGCGAGCAGTGGCGGCGCATACGGCGGATTTCCGTTTGGGCTCGCTTCATTTCAGTAGCGCAGGAGGCGAGCGATCTTCGAGAACGACTTGTCCGCGGCGATCTGCGTCGGCGTGATACCGCTGTCGTTGGCCAGCGCGGGATCGGCGCCACGCTCGAGCAGCAGCTCCGCCAGCTCGAAGAAACCAGACTCCGCGGCATAGAAAAGCGCCGTCGCACCGTGGCGATCCTGGCGATTGACGTCGGCGCCCGCGACGAGCAGCAGGCCGGCCGCCCCGAGGTGATTCATCAACACCGCGGCGATGAGCGGGCTCCTGCCTCTCTGATCCTGCAAGTTGACGTCCGCGCCGCGCTGGATCAGCCGCGCGAGGACCGCGGTGCCGCCCGTGGCCGAGTAAAACAGCGCGGTCGCGCCGTGGACGTCGCCAAGGTCGAGGTTGGGCGACAGGGCAAGGACCCGCTCAAGGATCTGCAGGTTGCCGGCAGCCGTCGCGGCGAACAGAGCTGTATGGCCCTCCCGGTCGACGGAGCGGATGAATGCCGCCTCGCGCAGGAACGCCTCGGCGGCAACCACCTTCCCTTCCATCGCGAGCTCGGTGAAGCGCTCCAGCTGATGGTCGAAGTCGGGTAGCGCCGCCGCAACCGCGGCCTGCGCCCAAGCGGCGCGAGGCAAAGCCACGCTGAGGATCGGCAGCACCCAGAGGAAACCAAGCAGCTTTCGATTCGTCATGGGAAGCACCTCGATATGCAGGAGGTGCACTTCAAGAACCGTGCCGCCGCGAGCCGGCCGCTCCGCCGGATCTGGCGGCCTTCTTGCTGTTGAGGTTCTCGATGAGGGGCCTTCCCCACCTCTCGGGAGAACGAACGTGACCGATGCGACGAAAGACCAGCCCAACGTGCCCAACATCGCTTTTCTCACGGGAACCTTCTTGATCGCCTTGGTCGGGACGCCTTGGTACATCATCGCTCGCGGGCTCCGCTGGCCGGAGGTCATCGTCTCCGTGGCGCTCTGGCTGGCCGTCGGCATCTCGGTGACCGCCGGCTACCACCGCCTCTTCACCCATAAGACGTATCAGGCGGCCTGGCCGGTTCGCCTCTTCTACCTGGTCTTCGGCGCCGCCGCCTTCGAGAACTCGGTCCTCAACTGGGCGGCCGACCACCGTATTCACCACTCTAACGTCGACCATGACCGCGATCCCTACAACATCCAGAAGGGCTTCTGGTGGGCGCACATCGGCTGGATCTTCTACGTGAACGAGCCGGTCCCCCAGACCGTGGTCCGCGACCTGCTGGCAGACCCGCTGGTGCGCTGGCAGCACCGCTGGTACAAGGAGGTGGGGGTGGCCGTGGCCTTCGGCATCCCGCTCGCCGTCGGCTTGGCCACCGGCCGTGTGCTGGGCTGCCTGCTGATCGGCGGCGTCCTGCGGGTGGTGATCAGCCACCACGGCACCTTCTTCATCAACAGCCTGTGCCACATGGTTGGGCGCCAGCCCTACAGCCGCGAACACAGCGCGCGTGACAGCGCGATCATGGCCGTGCTCGCGTTCGGCGAGGGCTACCACAACTTCCACCATAGCTTTCCCTTCGACTACCGCAACGGCATCAGGCGGTGGCACTTCGATCCGGCCAAGTGGCTGATTTTCGTACTCTCCCGCTTGGGCCTCGCCCGCGACCTGCGCCGTGCCTCCGACGCCGCCATTCTCAAGGCCAGCATCGAGGTGCAGTTCGAGACTGCCAAGGAGAAGATGGCAGGGGTGGCCGGCGGCCCCCGCGAGAGCTATGAGCGGCGTCTGCAGGATGTCTATGCGAGGCTGCAGTCTGCCCTGCACGGCTTGCTCGCTCTGCAGCGCCGGCCCGCCGCCCGCGAAGCGGCCGCCGGGGACGATCTGCCGGAAACCCGCCTGGGGATGATCCACCACGCTCTGGAGCAGGCGTTGCGAGAGTGGAAACAGACCCTGCGCCAGATGAACCGCCTGTCGACGGCAACGTCAGCCTGAGCCGCCGAAGCACAACCGAAAGTTTTCGCTTCTTTGTCAGCGGACCAGGGGCCGCGCCGGTGTCAAGTCTTGCACTCTTGTGCAGATCTTGCGCTGGCGGCGGCCCGATGGCGAGGGCGTGCCGCCTGGGTGTCAGGCGCGGCCGCTGGCCGCAAGATGCGGTCCGATCGATCGCGGGCGGAGTGGCATGGGAACTGCTCTTATCCCGGTAGAGCGCCGACGATTGCCATGTGGGCGCGCCAGCGGCATCCGGGGCGACGCACGTGTCGCGAGGGCTCGACGCATTTCATGACCCCGGGAGCCATTGAA
Organism: Thermoanaerobaculia bacterium; assembly: GCA_035949675.1. Lineage (GTDB taxonomy): Bacteria > Acidobacteriota > Thermoanaerobaculia > Multivoradales > UBA5704 > JASLEW01. The sequence goes on along the minus strand of DASZHY010000118.1, from coordinate 730 downwards.
CTGCGAGTGACAGGAAAGAGAGGTCGTCATGTCGTTGCTAGCTTGGATAGTCCTCGGTCTGATCTCCGGCTTCATCGCCAGCAAGATCGTCAACAAGACCGGCGAGGGGTTCTTCCTGGACATCGCCCTGGGCGTCATCGGCGCCGTCGTCGGTGGCTGGGTCCTCACCTACTTTGGGAAATCCGGCGTCACCGGGCTCAACCCCTACAGCTTCCTCGTCGCCATCGTCGGCGCGGTCGTCCTGCTCATCGCGTATCACGCCCTGCGCCGGGCAACGCTCTCGAACCGTAGTTGGTCGCAGCGCTGAGAATCTGAGAAGCCGAGCGCGATCGGGTGGCGGGGGCGCAACCTTGCGACGAGTGTCGACGAGCTTGGCGGCCTCGGGCACCGGCACGACGGCGCCGCCTCCGCCATGGACGAGCTGGGCAAAGCCGCCTGCCCGGCTCGTCATGCCGATGACACTTGTCGCCCAACTCCGGCTCGGACGTCTCCACGAAGCAAGCTGCGGCGTTGCTCGGCCCCCTGCTGTGGTTCTTGACTTCGGTTAGAGCAGTTTCTAGTATCAAATTCCGTACTCGAGTCGGAGTAGGAACCATGGTTGCCCATGAACCTCGCCGGCTTAGCCCGGCGCACAAGGAGCTCAGTATGAGGTACCGGCGACTGAGAGCATTGGCCTTTGGACTTGCCGCGCTGCTGTCAGCCTCCACCGCCGCATGGGGCCAGCTCAGCT
>DASZHY010000117.1:0-6711 GCA_035949675.1 Thermoanaerobaculia bacterium | reverse complement strand
GCGCCGGGCGCTCCGACGGGGCCGCCACGGCCGGCACCCGGGCCGCTGCCGGGGCCGCCCGGGGGCGCCGGAGGAGTGGGCACGTTCGCCGGGGCGGCGCCGGAGTCGTCGTGGGGGCTGGGGTCCGAAATCGCCATGGCCGTGACGAAGAGTGTATCTTTACCGCCACCGACCGCTTCCCCAATGCGCACTCGAACCCTTCCCGCCATCTGCGTTTCCGTGCTGCTGCTCGGCCTCGCCGCGACGATCTATAAGGTGCATTTCCCGCCCGGCCCGATCGCCGACGAGCCGGCGTACGTGATGATGACCCAGAGCCTGTGGCACGATCACGACCTCTCCTTCGACCGCCGCGACCTCGATCGCGCTTATCGCATCTGGGACCAGGGGCCCCATGGGCTGATCCTGTGCTCCCCCGACGGCGGCAAGACGGTGCGCTACGGCAAGCCCTTCGTCTACCCGCTGGCGGCGGTGCCGTTCTACGCCGTGTTCGGCGTGCAGGGGTTGGTGGTCTTCAACATGGCGCTGCTGCTCGCCATGCTGTGGTCCGCCTGGTGGTTCTGGCGCAAGGAGAGCGGCCACGTCGGCCTGTTCCTGGGCGGCTTCTTCTTCGCGTCGGCAGCCTTCTGCTACGTCTTCTGGCTGCAGCCCGAAGTGTTCGACATGGCGTGCGCGTTCTTCCCGCTGCTGCTCTGGCAGGTGGTGCGGCGGCGGCAGGTGTGGAGCTGGCGCGAGCCCGCGCTGCTGGGCGTGGCGGGGCTGATCCTGGCCGCCGGCTTCGTCTCCAAGGAGCCGCTGGGGCTGCTGGCGGCGCCGATCGGCATCGACCTGCTGTGGCAGCGCCGCTTCCGCGGCCTGCTGGCCCTGGCGGCGCCGGGACTGGCCGGCCTTGCCCTGCTGTTCGCGGCGCAGTTCCACCTGACCCGCACCTATAGCCCGTACCGGGGCGTGCAGCGGCAGTCCTTCGAGGGCGAGTTCCCGTTCGAGAGCCAGCGCGACTTCTGGGCGCCGTACCGCAACACCAGCTTTGGCTCCTGGTCGGCGCTCGGCATCGAGACCACGCCGCGCATGCTGCTCTACGACCTGGGCTACTTCGTCTTCGGCCGCCATACCGGTTTGCTGCCGTACTTTCCGTTCGCGCTCTTCGCGGTGGCGCTGTACCTGGTCGGCCCGAAGGACCGGTCGCAGCACCTGGTGCTGGCGGCCATCGTTGCCTACTGCCTGGTGCTGCTGGTGATGCGGCCCAACAACTACCACGGCGGCATGGGCGCGATCGGCAACCGGTACTTTGCCGGCATCTATCCGGCGCTGCTCTTCCTGCCCGGACGGATCGCGGTGCGGCGCAGCCTGGTGCTGCCGTTTGCCGCGGCCGGCCTGTGGACCGCGGCGGTGGCGGCGGTGCCGCTGCTGCAGCTCGCCCCGGAGCCGACGCTGCAGGCGCACGTGCGCAGCCGGACCTTCCAGGCGCTGCCGCTCGAGCTGACGCTGATCGCCAAGATCCCCGGCTACTTCCTGCGCGCCTGGCCCGGCGGTGTCTGGGTGGTGCCGAAGCAGAGCTTCTATGCCGACGAGCGGCATCCAAGGGGCGTCTGGGTGCGCGGCGCCTCGCGCTCCGAGGTGGTGGTGGTGTCGCCGGCGCCGGTCGATCGCCTGCGCTTCAACGTCTATTCGCTGTCCGACCTCAACGAGGTGACGCTCGACAGCGGCGTCGCTCGCATCCGCGTGCGCTTCGACAGCGAAGGCAAGCAGCAGGGCACGCCGATCGACCTGCCGCTGCGCCTGGCAGCGCGCAACCTCGGCTTCTTCCCCGACGCGAAGCAGGAGTACTTCTACCGTTTCGTCCTCACCTCGACCGACGGGGTGGTGCCGGCGCACCGCGATACCAAGAGCCAGGACACGCGCAACCTCGGTGTCTTCCTCGGCTTCGAGGGGCCGCCGTGACCACCGCGAGCGGCGGCGGGGGCGTGCGCCCCGCGGGCGGTGGGGAGGACGCGCCCCTGGCCGCGGGCGCGGGCGAGGCAAGCGCGGCGCCGGCGCCGGACCCGCGCGTCGAGGAGGTGCTGCAGCAGCTGCGCTCGGGAGTGCGCCAGCGGCAGGCCGAGGCGGCGACGATGGGCGGCATGCCGGGGGGCCGCGCCGGCAGCTTCGCCCAGGCGCTGCTGGCGATCAAGGCGGCCGAGTACGTGGAGGAGCCGGTGCCGTTCTCGCACCGGCCGCGCTACGGCCAGCTGATCGTCAGGACGCGCAAGGCGTTCTTCTCCTTCTTCCTCAAGTGGTTCGTGCGGCCGGTAATGGCGCAGCAGAACGCCTTCAACCAGGCGACGGGGCGAATGCTGCAGGATCTCGCCGAGGCCGAGGAGCGCACGGCGCGCGAGGTGCGCCTGCTCGCCGCGCGGCTGGCCGAGCTGGAGACGCGGCCCGGGCCGCGGACCGCCGCGGCGGCGGCGGCCGCACCGGTGCCGGCGGCTGGAACCGCGTCTGCGGAAGAAGATGGGCCGGCGGACGAGCCGCGGCGATGAGCGCCGAACGGATCTGCATCTGCGACGCTCAGGTGCCGTTCGTCCGCGGCGGCGCCGAGATGCTGCGCGACTCGCTGCGCGACGAGCTGACGCGGCGCGGCCACGAGGTGGACGTGGTGACGATGCCGTACCACTGGCCGACGCGCGTCGACGTGCTGAAGGGCTGCCTGGCGTGGCGGCTGATCGACCTGACCGAGGCGTCCCGGAAGCGGATCGACCGGGTGATCGCCACCCGCTTTCCGTCGTACCTGGTCAAGCACCCGAACAAGGTGGTCTGGCTGGTCCACCAGCTGCGCCAGGTCTACGACCTGCTGGGCACCACCTACAGCGATTTCGGCGACACGCCGCGCGACCGCGAGGTGATCGCGATGGTGCGCGACATGGACCGGCGGACGCTCAACGAGGCGCGGGGGGTGTTCGCCATCTCGCGCAACGTCGCGGAACGCCTGCAGCGCGGCAACGAGGTCGAGGCGGAGGTGCTGTACCCGCCGCCGCGCCACGACCATCGCTGCGGGGAGTTCGGCGATTACGTGCTGTCCATCGGGCGGCTGGACATCATGAAGCGCCACGACCTGCTGATCCAGGCCATGAAGCACACCACGACCGCGGTGCGCTGCCGCATCGCCGGCAGCGGCCCCGAGCGGGAGGCGCTCGCCGAGCTGGCGGCGCGGCTGGGAGTGGCGGAGCGGGTCGAGCTGATGGGCTGGGTGGACGACCGCGAGGTGGTGGAGCTCTTCGCCGGCGCCTGCGGCGTCTTCTTCGCGCCCTACGACGAGGACTACGGCTACGTGACCGTGGAGGCGTTCAAGGCCGGCAAGCCGGTCGTCACCACCGCCGACGCCGGCGGCGTGCTCGAGTTCGTGGAAGACGGCGTCAACGGCTTCGTCTGCGCTCCCGACTCGCCGCGCGAGATCGGCGCGCGGCTGGACCGGCTGTTCCTCGACCGGGAGGAAGCCCGCGCCCTGGGAGCCGCCGGGCAGGCGCGCGTGCAATCGATCGGCTGGGACCGGGTGATCGCCCGGCTGATCTCTTAGGTCGACCGTGCGCATCGCATACTGGAGCCCGCTGCCGCCGCTGCGCTCGGGGATCGCCGACTACAGCGCCGAGCTGCTGCCGGCGCTGGCGCGCGAGCTCGAGGTCGAGCTGATCGTGCCCGACGGTTGGCGGCGCGGGGGCGCGACGCCGGCCGGCCTGGCGGCGCACCCGGAGCGGGCCTTCCCGGGCCTTCAGGCCGCCGGGCGCTTCGACGCCGTGCTGTATCAGCTGGGCAACAACCACGAATACCACGCGTCGATCTACCGCGCGCTGCTCGCGCACCCGGGGGTGGTGGTGCTGCACGAGGTCGTGCTCCATCACCTGGTCCGGGACCTGACTCTCTCGGTGGGCGATCCGGCTGCCTACCTGCGCGAGATGCGCTATGCCTACGGCCTTACGGGCGAGGCGGTCGCCCGGCGGTGCGTGGCGACCGGCGTGCCTCTCGACCCCTGGAGCTACCCCCTGTTCGAGCGGGTGGTGGACCGCAGCCTGGGGATCCTGGTGCACAACGACTTCACCCGCCGGCGGGTGCTGGCCAGCCGGCCGCTGTCGCGGATCGCGGTGGTGCCGTCCCACCTGAGCCTGGGCGAACGGCCGCTGCCCGGGGCGGCGGCGGCGCGGGCGGCCCTGGGCATCGCGCCGGACGCCTTCGTGGTCGCGTCCTTCGGCTTCGTGACCCCCAACAAGCGCCCGCACGAGGTGCTGCGCGCCTTCACCCGGCTGCGCCGGCGGGTGCCGCGGGCGGTGCTGCTGCTGGTCGGCGAGGTGTCGCCGCACTTCGACTTCGGCGCGATGGCGGTGCCCGAGCTGATGCGCGGCGTGACGGTGACCGGGCGCCTGGAGCTGGACCGCTTCCTGCTGCACATGGCGGCGGCCGACGTGGCGGTGAACCTGCGCCATCCGACCGCCGGCGAGACCTCGGCCACCTTCATCCGCCTGCTGGGCCTGGGCAAGCCGGTGATCGTCAGCCGGGTGGGAGCCTTCACCGAGGTGCCGGAGAGCTGCTGCTGGCAGGTCGACGTCGACGAGAACGAGCACGAGCTGCTGCTGGCGTGCCTGGAACGGCTGGAGGCGGATGCCGAGCTGCGGCGGGCGATGGGGGAGAACGCCAGACGGTGGGTGACGGCGCGCCATGGCGTGGAGGGCTCGGCGCGCGGCTACGCCGAGCTGCTGCGCCAGGTGGCGGCGGAGCGCGCCGCGCCCTTCCGGGCCCTGCCGCCGCTCGCTCCCTACGGCGACGAGGACGTGGCGAGCGATCTGTTGCGGGCGGTCAGCGCCGACCTCTGCGACCTGGGCGTGGGCGAGGCCGACCGTGACCTGCTCGCGCCGGTGGCGAAGGCGCTGGTGGAGCTCACCGGGCGGATCGGCCGCCCTGCGGATCGGCGGCCGTGAGGCGGTTTGTCATCGCGGCCCTGGTGCTGCTGGTGCTGCTCGCCGCGCACGTGGCCTACTGGTACGTGCCGCGCGAACGGGCGGTGCAGCCGCGGCTGCCGGGGCGTTCCGGCATCGGGGGGGCCGGGCCGCGGGCCCATCCCGGAGGCGCCGGCGGGCGGGGGGCGGCGGCGCGAGGGCCGGACGCCGCCGGAGGGGCGACGCGAGGGCCGGATGCCGCCGAGCCGCTGGCGGTGCTTGCCGGGGGCGGCTACGACGTCTGCCTGTGGGTGCCCTACCCGCACCAGAACCTGGGCGCGCTGGCGACGGCGATCGGCGACCTGGGGGACGTGGTCGGCGCCGCGGCGCGGTTGACCGCGGGGGGCGACGCCGAGGCGGCGCAGCGTTCGCAGGAGCCGGACGAGGCGCCGACGTTCGGCCCGTTCGAGGTGCCGCCCGCCAACGAGCTGGTTGCCTGCTCTGACCTGGCGGCGGGGCGCCCTAGGCGCCTGCGGGTGGTGGCGCGCATCTACCCGGCGCTCGCGGTGGTGGCGAAGATCGCCGGCCGCCTCGCCGGCAACCCCTGGCTGGCGGGCGGCGAGGCGGGCCCCTTGCGCATCGCCTGGTCGGGCCGGTTGTGGAGCGTCACCTCGGGACCGGAGCTGCCGACGGCGGCGCCGGCGGCGGCGGGGGTGGCGCCGGGTGGCGCGGTGCCGGCGGCGGCGGGTGGCGCGGCGATGCCGGGGGTTGCCGGTCCGTCCTTGTCGCCCGGCCCCGTTGCCACCCCGCCGGGTCCGGGTTTGTCAATGCCGCCTCTCGGTTCCGGGGCCACCTCGCCGGTCGCCGGCGCCTTGCCGCCCGAGCTGCCGGAGAGCCTGGCCGTCATCCACTGGACGGGAGCGCGGCAGGAGATCCCGGCCGGCTACTACGCGCTGACCCGTAGCGGCTCGGATCTTGCCTTGTCCTTGGTCGGAGACGGCGGCGCCGCCGGGGGCACGAGCGTGGTGCTGCCCGCGCCGGCCGGGTCCGCCCCATCACTGCTGGTCGCCGTCGGTCCCGAGTGGCACGGCGCCGAGCCTTTCGGCGGCAGAACCGGCGGAGGAGCGGGCGGCGGGGGAGCGGGCGGCGGGGCGGGCGGCGAGGTCGCTGCTGCCGCGGCGGCGGCGGTGCCTCAGCCCCTGCCGCCGGCGGCGCTGGCGCTGTTCGAGACCGGCGGCTCGCGCCTGAGCTCTCTCGGCGACTTGCCGGGATTGGCGGTGTTCAATGGGGGGCCGCCCGGCGCGGCACGCTGGCGGCTGCCGACCGAAGGCATCTTCCGCCTGCTCGCGGGCCGGCTGCCGGCCGCCGAGGCCGCCGGCTGGAAGATCCTCGCCCTGGACCCGGGAAGCTTGCGTCAGGCCGAGGCGCTCGCTCCCCGGCTGGCGGCGCTGGTGCCGCCGGTCCCGGCAGGCAGCATCGCCGGCGTAACCGGCGGCGCCACGGGCGCCGCGGATGCCGGCATGGGCGCCGCGGGCGCCATCGCCACCGAGTCAGGCGCCGCTCGGCATGCCGGCGCCGGCGGCGTTCCCGGTCCGACCGCAGGCCTCGGCTCCGGTGCCGCTCCCGCCGGCTCTGCCGCCAGCTCCGGTATTGCTGCCGCGCCCGCCGCGGCCGCGAGTGGTGGCGCGCTGTCGCTGGGCGTGTGGCTGGAGCCCCGCTCGGCGCTGCGCATCGTCTCCCGCATCCGCCGGTTCGTCGAGAAGTTCCCGCTGGCGACTCGCCGCCAGGTCCAGCTGTGGCGCGACTGGGA
>DASZHY010000116.1:0-3391 GCA_035949675.1 Thermoanaerobaculia bacterium | reverse complement strand
GGGATGAAGTAGTGAAGGCCTTGGGAGCAGCGACAGCAGGCCTCTTCCTCGCTTGTTGGGTGGTCTTCCTCCTGCAGCTCGCCGGCCTGGCGCGGCTGCCCGACCTGCCGCGCCTGACCCTGACCCAGCTCTACAGCGCCGCTTCCGTGCTCGGCTGGATCGCCGGCATGACCTACGTGCAGCGCACCAGGCACCTCGCCGGGCCGTTGCGGCGGCGGCTGTTCCTGCTGTCGTTCTGCGGCCCGCCGAGCCTGGTCTACCTGCTCATCGCCATGGGCCGGCTGCAGCTGCAGGCGCCGCTGGTGCTGCTATGGTCGCTCTGCGTCTTCGGCATCTTCTACCTGGTGCCGGTCTCGTTCCGTTCGGCGGGACGGGGGCCAAGGTCTTGAGAGAGCTGGCGGCGGCAGCAAACGGCGAGCAGGACCCGGCCGAGCAGGCGGCGCGAGTGGTCGCGGACCTCGGCGCCCGCGGTTCGGTCCTGGTGGCCTATTCGGGGGGCGTCGACTCGGCGCTGGTGGCGGCACTCGCCGTCCGCGCCGTCGGCGAGCGCGCGCTGGCGGTGACCGCGGCGGCGGAGACGCTGGCCGGCGCCGAGCTCGACCACGCGCGGCGCCTCGCCGCCGAGATCGGCATCCGTCACGAGGTCATCACCTACAGCGAGCTCGACGATCCCGAGTTCGTGGCCAACCCCGCTCACCGCTGCTACGTCTGCCAGGGCATGCGCATGGATGCGATGCGGCGCGAGGCGGCCCGCCGCGGCCTGGCCGTGGTGTGCGACGGCACCAACGCCTCCGATCCCGGCCCCGACCGGCCCGGCCTGCGTGCCGTCCGCGAGCGGGGGATCTACTCGCCGCTGCTCGCCCACGGCGTCGACAAGCCCGCGGCCCGCGCCATGGCGCGGTGGCTGGGGCTGTCGGCATGGGACCGCCCGGCCAACGCCTGTCTCTCCTCGCGCATCCCGCACGGGCAGGTGGTGACGCTTGGCAAGCTGCGGCGCATCGAGGCTGCCGAAGGGCTCCTCGCCGGCGCCGGCTTCCAGGTGGTCCGCGTGCGCGACGACCAGGGAGCGGCGCGGGTCGAGGTGGCCGCGGCCGAGGTGGAGCGCCTCGCGGCGCTGTGGGAGGGACTGGCGCCGCGCCTGCGGCAGCTCGGCTTCGAGCGCGCCGCCTTCGACCCGCGGGGCTACCGCCGCGGCGGCGCCGATCGGCCGTGAACCCGCGCGACCTGCAGGAGCTTCTCGAAGCGGTGGCCGCGGGTCGGGTGGCGCCGCTGCGGGCGCTGGAGCGGCTGGCGGAGCTCCCCTTCGCCGACCTCGGATTCGCCAAGCTGGACCTGCATCGCGAGCTGCGGGTCGGCCTGCCCGAGGCTGTCTACGCCGAGGGCAAGACCAGCGCCGACCTCCTGCGGATCGTCGAGCGCCTGGTGGCCGCGCACGGCCGCGCGCTGGTGACGAGGCTCGCGCCCGCCGCCGCGGCCGAGCTGCAGGCGCGGCTGGGCGCGGGCTGCGTCTATCACGAGCGCGCCCGGGTGCTGACCTGCGGCACCGCTCCGTCCGGAGTCGTGCCCGCCGGGCCGGGCGGGCCCCCCGGGCCGCCGATCGCGGTGCTCGCCGCCGGCACTTCCGACCTGCCGGTGGCCGAGGAGGCCGCCGTCTGCGCCGAATGGGCGGGGCACCGGGTCGACCGCGCCTACGACGTCGGCGTCGCGGGCATTCACCGGCTGCTCGGCCGTCTCCCCGAGATCCGCGCTGCCGGGGTGGTCATCGCGGTCGCCGGCATGGACGGCGCCCTGCCCACCGTGGTGGCCAGCCTGGTCGCCGCGCCGGTCGTGGCGGTGCCCACGAGCGTCGGCTACGGCGCCAGCTTCGGCGGCCTCGCCCCGCTCCTCACCATGCTCAACGGCTGCGCCCCCGGGGTCGGCGTCGTCAACATCGACAACGGTTACGGCGCCGCCGTCCTCGCCAGCCGCATCGCCCGCCTCGCCCGGCGCGCCGAGCCCACGGCCGCCGCGCCGTCAGGCGTGGGTGAAGCGGTCCCTGCCGCCCGGCAAGACTGATTGTTTACGCAGGTGTCAATGGCCTCCGGGTCTTGTTGCTCGAGGAGCATCAGCATGTTCTCCGGCTTGGTGCTTCGCGCCTTCGCGTACACATCTCATGGCTCGTCGGTATTGAGGTCGTTGACCAAGTCGATGCTGAAAACCCAGGTTCGGTTCGATCCGAACTCCACGGAACGGATATAGCGTTCATTCACTATCGCTGGTCTTCAACCTTGCCCTGGGTGCAATGTTTGCCAGGGTAACGAAAAGTCAAGAGATCGATGAGAAAATCAGGGATCTAACGCAGATCATTGAAGCGCAGCATCTCGGCTGTGAGCGCGAGTACCTCAAGGACGTCCTGCGCCGCACCAGCTGGAACTTCGCCGCCGCCGCCCGCCTGCTCGGGATCCAGCGCACCTATCTCCACCAGAAAGCCGCCGCCCTGGGCATCGAGCGCCCGCGGCGATAGCCGGCGTGGCGCGGAGGCAGGCGGCCGGTTGCGCGCTCCGGCGGAGCTTCTCCGTCTAACTACATGGATGGCGAGCGGAGCGGAGAGCAACGCCGTGGCGATCGAGTTCAGGGACACAGTGAAGGCCCGGATCACCCAATCCGTGCTCGCGGCGCTCCTGGAACGCTGTGGCTATCGGGTGACCAGGCTCGGCATCGAAGAGCTGTTCGGAGAGGTCAAGTTCAAGGAGCTCGCGCAGTACCGGGAGCTGAAGCTGCCCGAGCAGCTGCGGTGCCTTCCCGACCTCCTGGTCGTGTCGCGTGAAGAGAGCCAGGCCTTCCTGGTCGAGGTCAAGTTCCGGCGCAGGTTCGACGAGCGCTCCGCCCGCAGTCTGTTCGAGAAGATCAAGCGCCAGCGGCGGTACTGGCCGGAGTCGTATGCCGTGCTGATGATCGCGGAGCCCTTCGTGCCCAGGGGCAGGTTCCACCAGGACTACATCCGGGTGCTCCCACCCCACGAAACCCGCAGATTGCTCGACGCGTCCCTCGCGCCGCGGCAGCGTTGGGAGCGCATGCCCCGGCTGCAGGGCGTCTTCAAAGCCCTCGCGGCTTCCGGCGGCAACCAGGCGCTCGCCGATTTCGTGACTCTCGCGCTCAAGAGCCTGGCGGGGCTTTGAGGCGCAGAGGCGCCGCGGGCGCCCTTCCCGAGAATGCGGGTCGTGTCGGACGCCAAGATCATCGTGCCGCTTGCCGGTCTTACCGTTCGGCGTGCCGTTCGGCGAGCATGGCATCGCCGTAGGAAAAGAAGCGGTAACCGCGGCCCAGGGCCTCGTGGTAGGCGGCCAGCACCCGCTCGCGGCCGGCGAAGGCCGAGACCAGCATCAGCAGCGTCGAGCGCGGGAGATGGAAG
>DASZHY010000115.1:0-1645 GCA_035949675.1 Thermoanaerobaculia bacterium | reverse complement strand
CGTCGATCGTCCCGAGGCGTCCAGCTTCTGCTCGATGCGCCGCTCGATGAAGGTATAGCCGCTCTGGCGCTCCTCGTCCGTCGCGAGGTGCGCTCGCACCTGGGCCGCAAACGTCTGGTAGTCGGGAAGCGGCCGCTCCTGCGCCGCGAGGGCCCCGGACAGGGCCAGCAAGAGAAAGACGGAGCGCATACGGGATCATTTTACGCTGGAGGCTGGAGGCTGGGCCTTGAGGCCTGCGGCCTCAGGCGAAATAAAAGAGAAGCGCGGATGCCATCGGGGCCGCGAACAGCTTTACGATCCCGCCAAGCAGTTGACTCGGCTACTCCGGGCTCAGCTCCCTGATCGGCCGCACCTCGACGCTTCCCTCGCGCGCCGGCGGGATCTTCGCGGCCACCTGGATGGCGTCGTTGAGGTCTCTCGCCTCGATGAGGTAAAAGCCTGCCAGCTGTTCCTTCGTCTCGACGAAGGGACCGTCGGTGATCGAGACCTTGCCATGACGAACACGCACGGTGGTCGCGGTTTCGACGGGCTGAAGCGCCTCGGCGGCGAGCAGGAACCCGCTGGTCCTGAACCCAGCCGCGCAAGCGATACACTCGCTTTCCGGCACGGCATGCAGCTTCTGTTCCTCGAGGTAGACCAGGCACAAATATTTCATCGGGTCCTCTTTAGGAGCCCGTTCAGAATACTTGGACGGGCTCCTAATAGGCGCGCTACCGCGCGCGTCTTCCAAATCACTGTGTTTTTGCCGGCGAAGCCGGCCTACCAGGAGCGTGTACCCTGGTTTCTCGGACACGCTCCTAGCAGATAGTCGTTCGGGCGAACCCTGAATCGACACCGAGCGGCCGCGGCCGGTTCATCCCGGAAGCTCCGCAAGCCGCCGCTCGAGAAAACGCCGCTCCGGTTCCTGCCGCGCGAGGGCCAGGGCCCGCTCGTACGAGACGCGCGCATCCGCCGTTCTGCCAAGCCGCCGGCACAAATCGGCGCGGGCGGCATGTGCAGGATGGTAATTGGAAAGCTCGCCGCGCTCGAGGATGGCGTCGATGAGCAGCAGGCCGGCCTCGGGACCGTCACGCATCGCGACAGCGACCGCCCGATTGAGCGCAATCACAGGGGACGCATCCGCCCGCAACAAGACGTCGTAGAGGCCGACAATCTCGGCCCAATCCGTCGCAGCGGTGGTGGGGGCCTCGGCGTGCACGGCCGCGATCGCCGCCTGCACTGCGTACGGACCGGACCGCCGCGATGACAGCGCCCGTTCGACGAGCCTTGTTCCCTGCTCGATCTGATCCCGGTCCCACAGCGAGCGATCCTGCTGGTCGAGCAGGATCAGTTCCCCCGACCCGGAGGTGCGGGCGGCCCGCCGCGAATCCTGGAGCAGCATCAGCGCGAGCAGCCCGAGCGCCTCCGGCTCCGGCAGCAACTCGACCAGCAGCCGCCCCAGACGAATCGCCTCGGCGGAGAGATCGTGCCGCGTCACCAGCGCACCCGAGGACGCCGTGTAGCCCTCGTTGAACACGAGGTAGATCACGCGCAGCACGGCGTCAAGCCTCTCCCCCAGTTCCGCCCGCGCCGGCACCTCGTACGGAATGCGCGCGTCGCGAATCTTGGCCTTGGCGCGCACGATGCGCTGCGCCAGCGTCGGCGC
>DASZHY010000114.1:0-19870 GCA_035949675.1 Thermoanaerobaculia bacterium | reverse complement strand
TATTTCAAGTGCGCGGTGAAGAAGGAAAGGATGCGCTCCTGCAGCGAGCGCTGGACGGCGGCGTCGGGCACCATGTGAGTGAATCCCGGGAGGACCAGGAAGTCGTAGGGGCGGCCGGCGCGGAAGAGGGCGTCGGTCAGCTTGAGGCTGTGCATGAAGTAGACGTTGTCGTCGGCCGTGCCATGGACGACGAGCAGCGGCACCCGGAGGTCGGGGCACCAGGTCTCGACCGAGCTGCGGCGGTAGCCTTCCGGGTTGGCCTGCGGCAGGCCGAGATAGCGCTCGGTGTAGTGGGTGTCGTAGTCCCGCCAGTCGCAGACCGGCGCGCCCGCGACCGCCGCGCGGTAGACGTCGGGACGGCGCATCGCGGCCATCGCCGCGAAGTAGCCGCCGAAGGACCAGCCGACGATCCCGACCCGCGAGAGGTCCATCTCCGGGTACCTGGCGCCCGCCGCCTGCAGGCCCGCCACCTGGTCGGCGAGCTGGACGTCGATCAGGTTGCCCTTGAGCACCCGCTCCCAATCCCTGCCGCGCCCGGGGGTGCCGCGGCCGTCCAGGATGAGCACGACGAAGCCGTGGTCGGCGATCCACTGGTCGAGGAGATAGGCCCCGCCCCAGTCGCGGCGCACCGTCTGTACCTTGGGGCCGGCGTAGACGCTGACCAGCACCGGGTACCTGCGGCCTGCCTGGAAGGCGCGGGGGCGGATCACCGCGGCATGGAAGCCTAAAGGGCCAAGCTCGGCGAGCTCGAGGTTGGGGAAGAAGGGCGGCCGCTCCGCGACCGAGCGCAGGCGGCCCGCCTCGGTGCCGTCCCGGCGGCGCACGCTCCACGTGCGGTCGCCGGCGAGCCGCGCCTCCGACCACACCGCGGCGCTGCCGTCGCGTGCCAGGAAGGCGGCGTGGATGCCGGGCTCGCGGGTCAGGGCGACGGGCTCGCCGGCGCCCAGCGGCACGCGCCAGAGCTGCTCCTGGGTGGGGTCGGCGCTGGCTGCCACGTACGCGAGCCCGGCGGCGTCGTCGACGCCGGCGAGCGAGCGCAGGCCGAAGCCCGGGGGCGTGAGCCAGCGGCGCGCGGCGCCGTCCGCGGCGCGCAGCTCGAGGCGCGGCTCGCCGGTGCGCTCGCTGATCCACAGGAAGCCGCTGCCGTCGTCGAGCCACCGTGGCACCGAGAGCGGGATGTTGAGCCAGGCCGCATCGCTTTCCGCCAGCAGGGTGCGGGTGGCGCCGGTCTGCGGCTCGACGGCCAGGAGCAGCTCCTCGGTCTGCTCGCGGTTCTGCACCAGCAGGGTGAGCGGCCCGCCGTGCCGCCAGCGCACCGCCGCCAGGTAGGGGTACTTGTCGCGGTCCCAGGCGACCCATCGCGTGGCGGGGACGGCGGGGACGGCCGGGGCGGCGCGGAGGGCGACGTCGGCGGCGCCGGCGGCGGCATCGGTGGCCGCGTCGACGAGGCCGAGTCGCACCGCGGCATTGGCGTGCCCCGGGCGCGGGTAGGGCCAGGCGTCGGCAGGACGCTCGGGGTGCAGCGGGTCGGCGATGTGGAAGAGCTCGACCTGGCTGGTGTCGGACTCCTCATAGGCCAGGGTCCGGCTGTCCGGAGACCACCAGTAGCCCTCGCGGCGTTCCATCTCCTCCTGCGCCACGAACTCGGCGAGGCCGTGGCTGAGGGCGGGAGTGGCGCCGGCGGTCAGGCGGCGCTGCGTGCCTGCGGCCACGTCGATGACGTAGAGCTCGCCGCCGCGGACGCAGGCGACGCGCGTGCCGTCCGGCGAGAAGCGCGGATCGAGGGGATCGCCGCCCGCGGCAGGCAGCTCACGCACCGCGCCGGTGCGGCGCTCCAGCACGAACAGGCGGCCGGAGAGCGGCACCAGGACGCGGGCGGCGTCGTCCGGGAGGTCGTAGGCGGCGATGCCGCGCGCCGTGAGCCGCACCCGCTCGCGCCGCGCCTTCTCCTCGGGCGTCAGGCGCTCGGCGCCGCCGCCCAGGAGGCGCTCGGCGCTCGCCAGCAGGCGCTCCTGCCCGGCCTCGACGTCGAGCTCGTAGAGGTCGCGCACCAGCGAGCGCGGTCCCGAGCGCAGGAAGAGCACCGACCGGCCGCCGGGGGCGACCTGGATCGCCTGCGGCGTGCCGAGGGAGAAGCGCAGCGTCGCCGTGAACTGGTCCAGGAACCGCGGATCGGGACCGGCCCGTGACTCCAAAGCCGCGGGAGGTGCGGCAGCCGTTGCCGGGGCTGGCGGCGCCGCGGCGGGCGCGGTGGGCGGGCTGGAAGTCCCGGCCGCCAGCAGGAGCGCCGCGGCAAAGGCAAGCGGCGTCCAGAGGACGCTGAGCGAGCGGCGCATGGCGATTCAAGAATAGGGCAATAGCGGCTGCGGGTCCTTCCGCCGGGTCGCGCGGCGCGGTCTCTCGCCGGGGCCCGGGCCCTGGAAGAGATGCATCTGGTCCAGGAGCTCGCCGCGCGACATGGGCTGGCTGCCCTCGGCGCCTCCCGCCAACCGCGCCCGCCAGGTGCCGGCGAGGCAGCGGAAGACGGCGCTGCGCGCGCCGTGCCCATGGCTCGAGGCAGCCCGCGGCTCGGCGATGAGGAGGCTGGCGTCGGGCACTCCGCTCACCACCGCCGCGGAGCACGTGTTGACGATGACCTGGCGCAGCGGGTTGCCGGGTCCCACCACTTCGTCGACGTTGGTCGGGATGGTTTGCAGGAGGCGCAGCAGGGCCGGCAGGCGCGCCGGATGGATCCCGTCCTCCGGGTCCTCGATGCAGAGGAGCCCCCCTGCCCGGGGATCGATGGCGAGGACGGTGAACGCCAGCAAGCGCAGGGCGCCGTCGGAGAGGGCGCGCGCGGCATGGGCGGCGCCGTCGCCGCCGGACACCATCAGGGTCAGGAGCTCACGCTTCTCGTCGGCCTCGACGCGAACCTCGCGCACCTCGCGCACGTCGTCGACGAGCTCGGCCAGCCTGGCGGCAACCTGGCCGTAGAGCTGGGCCGCCGCCGGCTGCGGCGGGCCCGCGGCGGCGCCCGCGATGCGAAGGCCGCCTGAGGTCACCGGCGGCCCCGAGCCGGCGAGGCGATTGAGCGTGGCGGCGAGGTGCGCGCCGTTGCCGGCCAAGTTGGCGGGCGCTCCGAAGTCGTCAGGCTCCCGCAGGCTCGCCGGCTCGAGCTGCAGCAGCCGCCAGGACTGCATCTCCCGGCGCGCCGCCAGCGCCGTGGGCGAGGAGCCGGCGTCGGCGGCGGAGAGGACGGTGCGCGGCAGGGTCTGCGCCGGAACGCTGCGCGGGCCGCCGCCGCCTCCATCCTGGTGCAGCGTGACGACCCGCTGGTCGCCGTCCCCTTCCGTCGAGATGAAGGGGGCCCGGCGCAGCCCGGCGACGGCGGACCGCCGCCAGGTCGCGGCCCGGTGGGGAAAGGGGAGATGCTTGTAGGCCTCGCCGAGATTGATGTGGCCGAGCTCTTCCTTGACGATCTCGAGCGGGCCGAGACGGCTCGCGGCAGCGTCCCGGCGCCTGGCGAGCTCGAGCCGGTAGTCGACGAAGGTGATGCTCGGCGCCGCCGTCTGTCCGAGGTCGTCGACCGCTTCGCAGGGCACGATCATCTCGACGGCGAAAGACATTGCCGAGACGGCGTCGCCGCCGGTACGGAAAAAGAGGCTGTCGACGTCGCCGGCCCGGCGCCCCGCGGCGCGTACCGACTGGGCGGCGTCGACGAGCGAGTGGCTGGCGAGATCGCTGAGCAGATGCACGGCGTCGAAGAGGTTGGACTTGCCGGCGCCGTTGACGCCGGCGATGCAGGTGAAGGGGCCGAAATGGAGGTCCAGGTCGAGGAGGTTCTTGAAGCCGGAAACGCGGAGGCGGGTGAGCATGGGCGCGGGCGCGGTGCTAGCGGTAGCGGCTGGCCGGACGGGCGAGGAAGCGTTCGGCGGCGGCGGCGGGCAGCGGCTGGCTGGTGAGGAAGCCCTGGTAGGCGTCGCAGCCCCGCGCGGCCAGGAAGCGGCGCTGCTCTTCGCTCTCGACGCCCTCGGCGATGACCTCGAGGTCGAGACCGTGGGCGAGATCGACGATGGCGT
The DNA here is from genome assembly GCA_035949675.1 of Thermoanaerobaculia bacterium. Classification (GTDB taxonomy): domain Bacteria; phylum Acidobacteriota; class Thermoanaerobaculia; order Multivoradales; family UBA5704; genus JASLEW01. The sequence continues at coordinate 15,812 of DASZHY010000114.1, read as the reverse complement.
TGACGATGGCGCGGCTGCCCCTGCTGCCGGCGGCGTCGCCGCTGAGGCCGGCGACGAAGCACCTGTCGATCTTCAGCGCGTCGACGGCGAACTGCTGGAGATAGATCAGCGAGGCGTGGCCGGTGCCGAAGTCGTCGATGGCGATGCGGATCCCCATCTCGCGCAGCGCCGCGACCACCTCGACGGTGCGCTCGAGGTTCTGCATGGCGGCGGTCTCGGTGATCTCCAGGGTGAGGCAGCCGGGGGCAAGGCCGGCCTGCTCGAGGATGGCGGCGACGCGCGGCACCAGGTCGGGCTGCTGGAACTGGCGCGGCGACAGGTTGACCGCGACCCCGGCCGCCCCGAGGCCGCGGTCCTGCCAGTCGCGGAGCTGGCGGCAGGCGCTCACCAGCACCCAGTCGCCGATCGGCAAGATCAGCCGCGCTTCCTCGGCGACGGCGATGAAGCGGTCGGGAGTGATGATCTGGTCGGGGGAGCGGCGCCAGCGCAGCAACGCCTCGAAGCCGCGAGTGTTGCCGCTCGCGAGCTCGATCTGCGGCTGGTAGAAGAGCGTGAACTCGCCGCGCTCGAGCGCCAGGCGCAGCTCCTGCTCGAGCGACAGGCGCATCAGCGCCCTGGCGCTCATCGCCGGCGTACACAGCTCGTAGCCGTTCCTGCCCAGGTCCTTGGCGCGATACATCGCGATGTCGGCGCTGGTCAGCAGCCCCTCGGCGTCGTAGCCGTCGGCGGGGAAGATGCTGATGCCGATGCTGGTGGTCAGGTAGATGCGCTGATCCTCGACCTCGGCCGGCACGGCGACGGCGGCGAGGATGTTCTGGGCGACGCGCGCCGCATCGCCGGGCTGCGCGATGTGCGGCAGCAGGATGGTGAACTCGTCGCCGCCGACGCGCGCCACGGTGTCCTCGGCGCGCACGGCGCGGGTCAGGCGCAGGGCCAGCTGTTGCAGCAGGCGGTCGCCGGCGCTGTGGCCAAGCGTGTCGTTGACCAGCTTGAACTGATCGAGGTCCATGAACAGCACGGCGAGGCCGTGGTCATGGCGGCTGGCCTGGGCGAGGGCCTGCGTCAAGCGGTCGTGGAACAGCAGGCGGTTCGGCAGGTCGGTGAGCGCGTCGTGGTAGGCCTGGTAGACGATCCGGCTCTCGGCGACCTTGCGCTGGGTGATGTCCACCACCGTGCCGTCGATCAGCTCGGGCTCGCCGTCGCGGCCGTCGAGCCAGTTGAGATTGGCGAGCACCCAGACGGTCGAGCCGTCGATCCGGCGCAGCGCGATCTCCTCGTTGGTGACGCTGCCCTCGTCGCGCAGGCGGCGGACCACCCGCTCGCGCTGCTGGCGGTCGAGGTACATTCCCTCGACCGAGGTGCCGATGCACTCTTGGCGTCGCGAGTAGCCGAGGATCTTGGCGTAGGCGTCGTTGCAGTCGATGGTGCGGCCGGCGGCGGAGTTGCGGAAGACGCCCGCGAGGTTGCGCTCGAACAGCAGGCGGTAGCGGTGCTCGGAGGCGCGCAACGCCTGCTCGGCGCGGCGCCGCTCGAGGGCGCTGGCGAACATCTCGGCGGCGATGCGCAGCACCGCGAAGCAGTCCTCGCTCCACTCCCCGTCGGGCTGGCGGTTGCAGCAGCCGAGCACGCCGCGGCAGGCGCCGCCGAGCAGCAGCGGCACCAGCAGCAGCGAGCGCACGCCGGCGGCGCGCAGCAGCTCGCCATCGGCGGACGGCGCGGCTGGCGGCGGGCCGCCGTCGGCGGCCGGCGCAGCGACCGATTCCTGCGACAAGCAACGAGTGTCGCGACTGGCGACCATCGGAGCCGCGACCCCGGCGCCTGCGGTCGACGACAGAGCGAAGCAGCCCAGCTGGGCGAGCTGCCCGGCCGCCCAGCCGCCGCGGCGGCTGGCGAGGGCCTCGGCCGCGCTCGACCCCAGGACCAGCTCGCCGCTGTACCAGGCCCGCGTCGGGTCGGCGTCGGTGCCACCGAAGAGATAGGCAAAGGAGCTGGCCGCCCCGGAGAAATCGCGGATGGAGCGCAGGGCGGTCTGGATGGCCTCGTCCATGCGTTCGGCGGAGAGGTTGACGAAGCGCGCCGAGATGGCGACGATGAGCCGCTCGAAGCGCAGGCGCTCCTGCAATGCCGCCTCGGCACGGTTGCGCCTGGTGACGTCGCGGAAGCTCCATACCCGGCCGACCGGCAGCCCGTCGAGGTACTGGGGGATCGAGTAGTGCTCGAAGATGCGTCCGTCGGCGAGCGCCACGATCTCGAGGCTCTCGCCGTCGGGGCGGGCCCGGGCCTTGCGCAACGCCGCGAGGAAGGCGTCGGGGTCGGCGACCTGGGCGAGGGCGGCGTCGACCGCCGGCCGCTGGTTGGCCGCCTCCAAGAGCTCGGCCTGGAGCTGCCACATCCGCAGGAAACGCTGGTTGTACGACACCATGCGACCCTGCTGGCTGATCACCACGATGCCGTCGGCGGTCGACTCGAGGGTCGATTGCAGCAGCGACAGCGCGCGGCGGGCGGCCGCCACGGCTTCGCCGTGCTCGGCCGTCTGGCCAGGCGGACCGGGAGCTGGATTGGCGGCGCCCACCCCGCCGGTGGCCGTATCCGGACCCTGCGCTTGGACCGTTGGCGCGATGGGTTGACTCCTTCGCCCGCACACGAGGTCGACGAGGCGGTTCGTCGCCTCGCGCGTGCGCTTGCCTGCGTCTCCTCGGCCGAGAGTGACGGCTTCCTAGTATAGCGGCAGTGGTACCATGGGCGCCTGCTCAATGGACGACAGCATCATCCAGATGGGAGAAGCGGCGGTCGGCAGTAGGAGGAGAGGCCGGATGCGGGGGAGGGAATCAGGCCTGGCGGCGAAAAACGGAACGGCGACGGCGGCTTGCCGTAGGATGGCATCGTTAGCCGCAACGGGGGCCACGACGTTGTCTGGATCTTGACTGCCAAGATGACTATCGCATTGTCGTAAAATGCGCTATCATTTCCGCTAACGAATGGAGAGGGTGGAAACGACAAATGAAAAAGTCGAGGCGTCAAACCGGTACGTCGCAGGAGGGGGGAGGAGCCGTAATCTCCCGAGAGATGTCCAAGGCCGAGGGGGCACGCATCACCGCGATGCTGCAATCGGCCATCCGGCTGTCCAACCTGACCTACCGTGACGTCGAACGGGAGCTGGGTTGGAGCGTCGGCACGATCACCCGGCTGATGCGCGGCGGGCTCGAGTTCAAGCTCAAGCACCTGCTGAGCATCCTGCGCGTGATCCACTTCTCGCCCGCTCGCCTGCTCGCCGTGGCCTACCCCTATGCCAAGGGGGACAACCCGGCCGAGGATCGCCTGCAGCGGCTCCTCGAGAACATGCACGGCGAGCCCGAGACCTGGGAAAAGTCGGCGGCGCCTGCCGCGACGGCACGCCCCAAGCAGACGGTGACGCAAGAAGACGTCGATTCCATGGTCATGGTGTCGCTGCGCAAGCTGATTCGCGGCGTGGAAGGCAAGGCCGAAGGCGCCGGCGGCGATCCGGAGTAGCCCGGCCACGCTGGGCGACGCCGGGCGGCGCCCCGATCAGGCCAGATAGGTTTGCAGGCGCGCCTGCGGGTTGCCCTGGGCGGCGTGCATGAACCGCACGACGTCCCCGAGCGGCATGGCCGGGGCGGTGGCGTGGAAGCGCAGGGAGGTCTGCAGCAGCTGCATGGCGACCGCGGGCTCGCGCGGGAGATCGAGCCCCAGGAAGCCGGCGGCGGCGGCGGCGGCCAGGGCGCGGCCGCGCTCGACCAGGCCGGCAGCCTCGAGCGTCGCGCCGTGATCGAGCTCCACCAGGCAGGCGCCGTAGGCGTCCCCGAACCGCAGCAAGCCTTCACGGGTCGCGGCGAACTCGCGCTCGGCGCCGTCGAGATCGCCGGCCGCGACGGCGATCTTGGCTTGCAACCAGTGCAGCCGCGCCACCAGGCTGAGGCGCCCGCGCGCCGGCCACAGCCCGCGGCTGCGCCACAGCAGGGCTCGCGCCGCGCGCCAGCGGCCGGCTTCGGTCAACAGCATCCCGAGGTTCTGCACGGCCGCCAGGGTCACGGTCGGCGCGCGGCGCGGTCCGACCAGCAGCAGGGCGTCGCGCGAGGAGTCCTCGGCGCTCTGCGGCTCCCCTGCCTCGGCCGCGTAGATGGCGCGGCTCACCAGCACCTGGGCCATGGCCACCGGCCGCCGATGGTGGCGATAGATGGCCCGGGCGTCGTCGAGCACGGCGGCGGCGGCGCGGCGGTGTCCCTGGTCGCCGAGCAGGCGAGCCTGGATCTCGAAGATGCGGGCGGCCACCAGGGGGTCGCGCGCGCCGCGGTGGAACTGCTCCATCGCCGTGTCGAGGGCGCTCTGCGCCGCCGCGTGCTGGCCGAGGACGCGCCGTGCGTTGGCGGTCTCGGCCGCCGCGCGGCACCGCAGGTCGTTGGCCCGCGCCGCGCCGACGCATCCGGCGTCCAGGGTCTCGGCGATCACGCCCGCGTGCTCGGCGTGGTCGAACATCCGGCGCGGGTCGTCGAACCGCAGGTCCCAGCTCGAGCGCAGCAGCGCCTCGACAGCGACGTCGCCGGCGAGCGGCCGGCGGAGCAGCACCAGGCCTCGCAGCCCGCGGTCGGCGAGCACCGCCACGGCGCGCTCGACGCGCGGGTCGCGGCCGCGGAGGCCTGCCGCCGGGCGCCGCGCGGCCAGGACGTCCGCCACCGCGCGCTCGCACTCGGCGCGCAGCGGTCCGAGCGCGGCCAAGGGATCGCGGCGCAGGACCTCGGCGGCCGCGGCGTCCATCCAGGGGACCAGCGCCGGAGCGATCGCCGCCCGACACACTTCGCAGCCGGCGCGCAGGTGAGCGCGGGCGGGGCGGGCGCGGGGGCCGGCCAGCTCGCCGCGCACGAGGTCCGCGAGCTGCTCTGGCGTCGGATGTGGGGGACCGGCGCCGGCGGGAGTGCGGGCGGCGAAGATGGTGGGCGTTCGGCGGTGGCTCAGCGGCGGCTCCCGGGAGGCGGCATCGGCAGGCGGATCGCCGGTTCAGGCTGGCGCCGGCGAGGCGTGCCGCCGGATCAGGACAGGAAGCTGTGGAAGCTCAGCTGGGGATCATGCTCGGCGGCGCGCATGTACTCCAGCATCTCCTCGAGCAGCACGGCGGTCGTCGCCAGGCGGAACTTGACCGTCGATTTGAGCAGCATCATCGCCACGGCCGCCTCGCGCCCGATGTTGAGGCCGAGGAAGACGTCGGCAGCTTCGAGCGCCTCGCGGCGCGCGTCGTCGTCGCGCCCCAGGCGGATGTGCAGCACCGCCAGGTCGAGGAGCACCAGGGTCGCCATGTAGGGCTGGCCGATCTCGGCGAAGCCGCGGCGCGCCTCCTCGAGGTCGCGTTCGGCGCGCTCGGGCTCGTCGATGCCGGCGTGGATACGGCCTTCGAGCAGGCGCAGCTTGAGGCGCAGCACGCGCCCGCCGTAGCGCTGATAGAGCGGCTGGTTGCGCCACAGCAGGGTGCGCGCCTCGCGGTACTTGGCGCAGTCGACCAGGATGTTGGCCAGGTTGTGGACGGCCAGCAGCGCCAGGTCCGGATGGGTGGCGGGGTCGATCAGCTGAAGCCCCTCGGTGAGCAGCTTGAGCGCTTCTTCGGTGCGGCAGGCGTAGCCGCAGTACATGCCCTTCTTGATCAGTGTGTCGCCCACCAGGTGCGGTTCGCCGTGCTCCCGGTAGACATTGATCGCGCTGTCGAAGGCCGCCAGGGCGGTCGCGAAGTTGCGGCGGTCGCCCGAGACCTGCGCCTGGATGACGAACAGGCGCGCCGCCATCAGGTGGTCCTGGGTGCCCATACGGAAGAACTCGAGAGCCTCGTTGAGGCTGGCTTGCGCCTCCTCGGGGCGGCCGATGACGCGATAGGCGTTGGCGAGCTCGATCGCGGCGCGGGCCTGCAGGTCGCGTACCCGCTCGCGGCCATAGCGCTTGGCGCTCAGGCCGGCGGCGACCACGGTGGCGAGCTCGCACAGCTGCACCATCTGCCGCGGATCGTCGTGGCGCAGCGACCAGCTGCGCTCGAGCAACGCCTCGTATCCCGCGAGGCCGCGGAGGTGGGCGGGGAGCTCGCAGAAGCCCGCGACGCCCTTCTGGTCGAGAACGGCCAGCACCTGCTTGACCCGCTTCGACTCGCGGGTGGCCTGGACGCCGTAGCGAACGACCGACGCCAGCGCGCGATCGATGGCCCGCTCGTAGGCGGCGTCGGTCTCCGGGATCTTCGGGGCGTCGGGAGTTTCCTGAGCTTCCCGGGGGGCCGGCGGGGCGGCCGCAATCGGCTGGGCGCCGCGCGAGCTCGGCGTTGCGGAGGCAGGTCGAGGCCGCGCCGCCGCGGGGCGCGGCTTGTCGGGCTCGCCGCCGGCGCGGTGCGCGGCGACGTCGATCGGGAGGCGCGGGAACAGGAGGTGCGAGTGGGTGGCGAGGGCGGCGCGGCAGACCGTGCAGCCGGTCACGAGATGCCGCACCACGGCGCGCATCTCCTCGCGGCTGAGACCGCCGTGGAGGAGCCGCTCGAGCTCGCCTTGCGTCGGATGTTCACCCACGCTGCACCCCCCCGAGGTCAAGTTTGATGAGATTACACCATATTCTGTATTTGGTTACAAGAGCAATGCTGCGGCTCACTCGACGACCGCACGGGCTTGGGAGGCGGGGCCTGCGGGCGGCGGCCAAGCGAGGAGGGCCGGCTAGAACGGCGCCTTGACCGCAGGCTTGGCCGCGCTGCGGCCGTCGCTGCTGTGACCGGCACCGAACTTGGGGTTGCCGCGCGGCACGCTGCTCGTCGCCGGGGCAGGCCAAAGGCCGTAGAGCCAGTCCATTGCCGAAATCCATACCTTGCTCGCCGAGTGAAAGATCGAGTCCATCGAGATGCCCGTGGCGGAGGCTTTCACGGGCACCGCAAGGGTGCAGACCATCACGATGAGCAACGGCGTGAAGGCCCGCTTCCAGGTGCTTCTGGACATGAAGGAATCCCTCCTCCCGATGCCGCGCCGGTCCGCCGCGGACAGGCGCTCACAGCGGGGTTCAATTTCAAGCACGCGCCGCACCTGCAAAGAGCTTTCGGCCCTCCCGCCGCCCGGTGCCACGGCTGAGAACACCTGCTGCTCTTCAACCGTTTGCCGTCTGGCCCCCAGGAGACTGCGAGAACCAGCAACGGGAGAGAGAACCTGCATGTAAGTGTACCACCAATTCACGGACCACGTTTCACGAACCGCCCATTCGTCCCCGCGTGAGGGCGCTATACTTGCCGGGCCACTCAGTTTCCAACGCCTCCGGCGATCCTGTGCCATGAAACCGGTACCATTAGCGAGCGTTCGAGGACTTCTCGAAGTGACGAGCGGGGAATGCCGCGACAGGCGACAGGCGGAGCCGCGGCCGTCTATTGGGTCTCCCCCCGCAACCCCTCGATCCCCTTCCGACGAGCAACGAGTGCCGCGACAGGCGACAGGCGGAGCCGCGGCCCCTTCGCTTCGACCACCATTGTCTTTCTAGCATGGACCTCCCTTCTGCCAGCCAGCCGGCCGTGCGCACGGTCGAGATCGGACCGCCGTCGGCCCGCGCCGAGACCTGGAACGTGCTCCGCGCCGCGGCGCTGATCGTGCTGGTGACCTGGATCTACATCGCCGACACGGCGGCGCCCGCCGCGACCGGGGCGGCGGCGACAAGGGGCGCGGCAGGACCGGGCGCGACGGGAGCGGCGGCGGTCGCGGCAGGCGCGGCGGCTGCGGGCGCCGCGGCCGCGGACGGCAGGGTGGCGGCGAATGGCGGGGACGTCGCGGCAGCTCGCGACCTCCTGCCGTACCAGCGGCTCTTCCGCACCCTTGGAGGCGAGGACCAGCGCCTCTTCCGCGAGCTGCACGAGGGGCTGCTCGAGGCCGAGAACGTGCGCTCGTCGGCGCGCCGCTGGCCGGCGCCGGCGGCGCTCGCGGCCCAGGGCGTGCCGCCCTTCGCCGACGCCCCCGGCCGGGACGGCAGGCGCATCTACCGCTGGCAGCTGCGCCAGGAAGGACCGACGGTGAACTACCTGGGGCTGCCGGCCGACGCTCGAGATCCGGCCCTTCTCCTGCTGGTGCAGGAGCCCGACCCGCGGCTGCCAGCTGGCGGCCCGGTGTCGCCGGCGGACGCCGGTGCACCGCGCGGAGGAGTCGGGCCTGCGGCCGGAGGCGTCCTGTCCCAGGCGACGGACGAGGTGCACCATCGCCTGGCGGACGGCACTCTGCTGCACGTCTCGATCTGGATGCGCGCGGCGCCGGCGATGCCGGCGAGGGCCGGCGACGACCCCGGGTTGATGACCGAGCCGTATGCTCGCGGCTGGGTGCAGCTGCTTGCCGGCACGTCCCGGCAGTGATGGCGGCCGCCGACCGTGAGCGCGCGATGACCAGGACCAGGGAGGCTGCCGGCATGCGCGTGAGGCGGCGGCGTTTCCGCCAGCGTGGCGGAGGAGGGCTGCCGGCGGGGGTTCTGCTGGTGGCGGCGTTGCTGGTCCTCGCCGGCCTGGCGCCGGCGGCGCCGGAGACCAGGGCGGCGCGCGCGCGACCGACGCGCGCGACGCAAGCGCCGCTGGTGATCGGGGTGACGTTGCATCCCTACTATTCGTGGACCAAGAACATCGTCGGCAACCTGCCCGGGTTCGAGGTGCGCCCGATCCTGCCGGGAGAGATCGACGCCGGCGACTACCAGCCGCGGCCGGAAGACATCCGCAAGCTGGCCGACCTCGACGCCATCGTGGTCAACGGCATCGGGCACGACGACTTCATCTTCCCGATGCTGCGGGCCGCGGGCAACCGCCGGGTGGTGATCATCCGGCCCAATGACGCGACGCCGCAGATCCGCTCGGCGCACGGCACCGCCGTCAACTCCCACACCTTCATCTCCTTCACCAACGCGGTGCAACAGACCTATGCCATCGAGAAAGCGCTGGCGGCGCTGCGGCCGGAGTCGGCGGCGCCCTTGCTGGCCAACGCCGAGGCCTACGCGCGGCGCCTGCGCCTGATCAAGGCGCGGGCCGCGACGCGCCTCGCCAGTGCCAGGATCACCCGCGTGGTCACCGTGCACGACGGCTACGGTTACCTGTTGCAGGAGCTCGGCCTCGAGGTGGCCGGCGTGGTACAGCCGGCGCATGGCCTGACTCCCTCGGCGGCGGAGCTGCGCAACATGGTCGAGCTCCTGCGCCGCGAGCACATCCTGGTGGTGTTCAGCGAGGAGACCTTCCCACCGCCGCTGCTCGCGGTGCTGCGCGACGAGGCCGGAGTGCGGGTCTACACCATCAGCCACATCGCCTCGGGGGCCTATACCGCCGGCAAGTTCGAGCAGGAAATGCAGAAGAACGTCGACACCATGATCGAAGCGCTGGTGACGGCGGCGCCGCCGCATGGCTGATCGCGAGGCGGTGCCGGCGGCCGGCGGGCCGCTGCTCGAGGTGCGCGACCTGTGGGTGCGGCGGGGCGGCGAGACGCTGCTCGAGCGGGTGAGCCTCACGGTCCAGCGCGGGGCGCTGCACGTGCTGGCAGGGCCCAACGGCGCCGGCAAGAGCACGCTGCTCGCGGCCATCCTCGGCCAGACCGCCTTCGAGGGGCGGATCACGGCGCACTGGCGCGGCGACGGGCGGATCGGCCTGGTGCCGCAGAGCTTCGCCGTCGACCGCACGCTGCCGGTCACCGTGGTTGATTTCCTCGCTCTCACCCGCCAGCGCCGGCCGGTCTGCCTGGGGATCGCGGCGGCAACGCGCCGGAGAGTGGCGGCGCTGCTGGCGCGGGTCGGCCTGTCCGGGGCCGAGGGCAAGCCGCTCTCCGTGCTCTCCGGCGGTGAGCTGCGGCGGGTGCTGCTGGCGCACTCCCTCGATCCGCTCCCCGAGCTGCTGCTGCTCGACGAGCCGGCGAGCGGCCTCGACCAGGCGGCGGCGCGGCGTCTCGAGCAGCTGCTGGCGGCGCTGTGCCGCGACGAGGGGGTGACGGTGCTGATGGTGTCGCATGACCTGGCCCAGGTGCGGCGGCTGGCGGACCGCATGACGGTGCTCGACCGCACGGTGCGGGCGGACGGCCCGACCGCCGAGGTGCTCGCCGGCGGGCAGGCGCTCGTCGAGCTGGTGGGCCTGTCCGCGGTCGGCGCCGGCGCGCCGGCCGGCGGCGGCGGCGGCGATTCAGGTGCGCCCGAGCGGGTGGTTTAGGTGATCGAGAGCTTCTACGGCTGGGTGGCGGAGCTGGCGCGCGCCGGCCGGCTGCCGTCCGACTTCCAGTACCCGTTCATGGTGCGGGGCTTCCTGGCGGTGCTGGTGCTGGCCCCGCTGCTCGGCGGCCTTTCCCACCTGGTGGTGGCGCGGCGCATGGCCTTCTTCAGCGCCGCGCTGGGCCAGGCGGCGCTCACCGGGCTGTCGATCGGCCTGCTGCTCGGCGAGCCGCTGAACGCCCCCTACGGCGGCATCTTCGGCTTCTGCCTGCTGTCGGCGCTGGGCATGGTGTACGTCAAGCGGCGCTCGGCGCTGCCGCCGGACACGCTGATCGGGGTCTTCCTGGCGTTGACGCTTGGCCTCGGCATCTGCCTGCTGGTGGCGGTCACGCGGCGCTTCAACATCCACCAGGTGGAGTCGGTGATGTTCGGCAGCCTGCTCACGGTCACCGACGGCGACCTGGTGCTGCTGGCGGCAGCCGGCCTGTGGGTGGCGGCGCTCCTGGTGCGCGAGTACAACGGGATGTTGCTCGACAGCCTGAGCCCGCCGCTCGCCGGGGTGGCGGGGGTGGACTCGGCGTGGGTCGAGTACCTGTTCGCGGTGCTGCTGACCACCGCCATCGTGGTCGGCCTCAAGGTGATCGGCGCGCTGCTGGTCGAGGCGCTGGTGGTGGTCCCGGCGGCCGCGGCGCGCAACCTGGCGCGCGGCACCCGCGGCTACCTGCTGCTGAGCATCGCCGTCGCCTTTCTGGCCGGCGCCGGCGGGCTCGGCATCTCGACGCGCCTGCTGGTGCCGACCGGCGGTGCGGTGGTGCTGGCGGCGAGCCTGCTGTTCTTCGCCACGCTGGGTTTCGGCGCGCTGCGCCAGCGCCGCGGCCGCCAGCGGCCGTGATGCTCAGGAGCCCGGCGGCATCGGACGCTCGTGGATGATCGTCCAGGACGTGCCGAACCGGTCCCTGAGCTGGGCAAAGCGGAAGGCGAAAAAGGTTTCGTTCATGGGCATGAAGATCTCGCCCCGATCGGAGAGCGTGGCATAGATTTGCTCCGCCTCCTCGGTGCTGTCGACGATCAGGGTGAGATAGGCGCTGCGGATGGGCTGAGCGCCGGGGATGTCGGCTCCCAGGAGTTGCGTCTCGCCGATGGCGATGCGGGCATGCAGGACGGCGTCTTTCTGCTCAGGTGGAATATCCTTCGCAAACGGCCCCTGGCCATGGGTCATCATCATGATGATCTTGCCGCCGAGATGCTGCTCGTAGAAGCCGAATGCCTCTCGGCAATTGCCGGCGTAGTTCAGATAGGTGAATAGCTTCATCGCTCCTCCCTTCGCTTGTCGTCACGTGGTTGACTGAACCGACCTGCCCGGATTCCGGCGCAAGTGCCCTGCGACCTTCCTAACCTCCATAGGAAAGGCCAATCTTGCAGAAAATATGCCACTCTCCGTGGAAGCGAGCGCTTATTTGTCAGCGGGCCGCGGGGATCGCCGCCCTCGCCGCGTCCCGCTGGGCCGGCCGGGGGCGCGCGGGCCGGTGGCCGGCCAGGAGCCGCTGCTCAGCCAGCTGCGCGACCATCGAGGCGCGGCTCGTGACCCCGAGCTTGCCGAAGATACGGCGGAGATGCGTCGAGACTGTCCAGCGACTGATCTCGAGAGCGCTGGCGATGCTCTTGTTGGGATAGCCGCCGGCGACCAGGTCGGCGATCTCCTCCTCGCGCGGGCTCAGCAGCGTGCGTGGAGGCCGAGGCGGGCGCCGAACGAGGACACAGCGCACGCCGCCCACCTCGATGTCCAGCATCACGCCCGCGCCCGCGCCCGGGCCGCGCGGTGCGTGCGCTTCGCTCTCGAGGCGGCGCAGCAGGCTCTCGAGCATCGCGAGCACGTCGTCTGCGACCGCGGCGGGGACCTCCTGGCAACGGCCGCAGTCGCCTTCGCGGGCGCCTGGCTGTCCTGGCCGCGAGCGAGGTCCGGCGGGGCGGTTCATCGCTGGCATTGTGCATTCCATCGTTCTCCAAGAAACGCAAGTGATGGCCTGATCCCCTCACCCGTCGCTCGAACGCGCGACGCTCGTGCGGGGGAGACACGAATCGGTCTCGCCAGATGATGCGACTTTCGGGCGTTCTTCCCGCGCTCTACGCTGGCAGGGCATGCGGTCGGAGCCCGGCGGAGCCGGACCGACCGGCCTGGGCGGCAGGGTCAACGGGACTGTGCCGTGCCGGCGAAAAAACACTGGATGCGAAACACGAGGAGAACGCATATGTCCACTCAGTTCACGGTCAAGGCGAAGGAGAACAGCGTCAGCGGCGGAGCTCCGGTCAACACCGGAGTCGCCGTGCAGCCCGGTCTGCTCCTGACCATCACCGTGCCGCCCGACGAGCTGTGGAGCGCCGGAACAGGCGATCGCAAGTCGAACGCCAACGGCCTCCACAACCCTCTCGGCGGCGACTTCGGGACGTTCGACAAGGGCCCGTTCGCGTTCCTCTACGGCAGCCTGGTGGGGAGCCTGGACGGTGGCAAGACCTTCTTCCCCGTCGGCACGCGGATGGAGATGACCGTCCTCGCCAAGGGCAACCTGTCGCTGTACTACTGGGACGTCAACCACGACGACAACAGCGGTTCCGTGACGGCGACGGTGGAGACCTACAAGCTCTAATGGCTCCCGTGGGACCGGGGGGTGGCGGGAGCGGGCCGGTTGCCGGCGCCGCGGCTGCCGCCTCCCGGCGGTCCACCCGGGCGCCTGGCCGGGCGCCGGCCGCGTCTGGTTGGCGCTAGCCGGCAATCTCGAGCTTGAACACGAACCGCGAGCCGTGGACCTTGCGGCGCAGCAGCCGGCAGCGGCTGCCGAGGAAACGCGAGACGCACCAGCCGTCGGCATCGGCCGGGGCTTGCACGTAGCCGCCCTGGCCCAGGTGATGGATGCCGAGCATGCCGGTTTCGAGCGCGAGGTCGCGGACGTCGACCCGCCAGAGCTCGGGGACCCCGGCGTGGGCGTACAACGGCGGCAGGCGGAGGCGGTCCTTGCGTTCCGAGCTGTCGCTGAGCACCTCGACCACGAGGTCGGGAGCGCCCTCGAACTCGATGAAGCGCCCCTCCTTGCGGCTGGCCGCGGGCACCTCGCGCACTCGGCCCGTCTCGAGCGACTCCCATAGCACGGCCAGGACGTCGGGCTCGACCGAGAGGCGGGCGGTCACCGAAACCACTCTCGTGCAGTCCACGTAGACGGCGCCGCGGCCGGTCTCGACCACCCGGTCGTAGAGCGCGGCGGCCAGGGCTGTCTTGGCGCCGCCGTGGGTGTAGATGTCCTCCGGGCTCAGGTCAACCTCCAGCTCGCCGTCGAGGAAATCGATGCGCCCCTTCTCCGGGAAGGACTCGCTCGAGCTCCAGCGGCGGAACCCCTCGAGAGTGCCGGCGTCCGGCGGGATGCGCAGCGGCTCCCTTACCTGTACTGACGGATTTCTGGGCGTCATTTGGCACCTCCCCACCGCGATCATACCCCCGCGCCCGGCCGGCGGCAGCCCCCGGACCGGCGAAATCGCGGGGCTGGCAAGGCCGGCGCGATTGCCTACCCGCGCGAACCCTGTCGGGTATACACTCGGCCTACTGGAACACGGAGCAGCAGGATGCTTGCGCTGAGGTGTCACTCCTGGCGCCGGGCGACACGGCTGGCGCTCGCCGCTTCGCTGGCGGCGTGGGGGACTGGCGCGGCCTGCTCGGGTGGGTCGGACGGCAACGCCACGGCGCTCCGCCTGGTGTTCCACAGCGACCCGCAGCAGCTCGATCCGCACCTGCACGACGAGGTCGCAACGCATTGGGTGCTGGACAACATCTATGACTCGCTGGTGACCTTCGATGCCGACATGCACGTGCGTCCGGTGCTCGCGGTGGGTTGGGACAACCCCGACGACCTCACCTGGCGGTTCCAGCTGCGCCCGGGCGTCCGGTTCCAAGACGGCAGGCCGCTCGGGGCGGCGGACGTGGTGGTGAGCCTCGAGCGGGCGCGCTCGCACCCGCAGAGCAAGATGTCGGGCTACCTGGTCGAGGTCGCGACGGTGCGGGCCGTCGATCGGCACACGGTCGAGGTGCAAACCCGCCGGCCGTACCCCATCCTGCTCAACAAGCTGACGTTCATCGCCATCGTGCCGCTGGACGCGCCGCCGCTCATCGTCAAGCCCGTGGGCACCGGTCCGTACCGCTTCGTCTCCTACACGCCGGGCCGGCGCCTCGAGCTCGAGGCCTGGGACGGCAGCTGGCACGCCGGCGCGGACCTGGAGCCCCGCGTGAGCATCGGCTTCGAGAGCGACGCGGCGAAGCGGGTGGAGCGGCTGACCTCGGGCGGGGCGGACCTCGTCGCCGAGATGCCGTCGCAATTTGCCGACCGGGTGAAGTCGGCGCCGGGATGCGCGGTCCGCTCGGCCGGCGGCCTGGCGGTCAACTATCTGCAGCCGCGGGTCGACGCCCGGCCGTTTTCGGACCCGCGGGTGCGGCGGGCGATCAGCCTGGCCGTGGACCGCGAGGCGCTGGTGCGGGCCATGCTGCACGGCCGCGGCGCCCCTGCCGGCCAGATGGTGGGGCCGAAGGTGTTCGGCTACGCACCGGAGATCCGGCCGCCCCGCCGCGACCTGGCGGCCGCCCGGCAGCTGCTCGCCGCGGCCGGGTACCCGGGCGGGCTCGACGCCGTCCTCGAGTACCGCGACGGCCAGGACGTCGGCGTCCTGCAGGCACAGCTGGCCGAGGCGGGCATCCGCCTGCGGCCGCGGCCACGGCCCTGGAGCGAGCTGTACCCGCGGCTGCTGCGCGGGCAGGTCGCCTTCTACTACGGCTCATGGCAGTGCTCCTCCGGCGACGCCAGCGACCTGTTCGACAACAAGGTCCACACCCGCGACCCGGCACGCGGCTACGGCGACAGCAACTCCAACGGCTACAGCAATCCGGCGCTCGACAAGCTGATCGAGAGCAGCGGCGCGACGCTCAACATGAACGAGCGCCGCCGCATCCTCGAGCGAGCCATGCGCCTGCTCGACGCCGACCTGCCGCTGATCCCGCTGGCCGTCCCGTTCAACCTCTTCGGCGTCCGCACGTCCCTCGCCTGGGCGCCGCGGCTCGACGCCCGCATCCTCGCCGCCGATATGCGGCGGGTGGAGCGCTAGGTGGCCGGCGAGATGGAGGGGACCGGCCGGAAGGGGCGCCCGCGGCAGGTCCGCAGCCTGCGCATCCGCTTCGTGCTCGCCATCGCGGCGCTGGTGGCGCTGGTGCTGATCGCCAACGGGCTGGTGCTGGCGCTGGCCAGCCGTCCCCACCTGCGCGAGGACGTCGAGGGCCGCGCGCAGGCCTACGCACGGCTGTCGACCGGGCCGGTCTGCAACGCCTACGAGACCTACTATGCCAGCGGCTACAGCAAGTTCCGCGAGCTGCTGCAGGAGATCATGCGGCTCGAGCCCGATCTCGTGCGGCTGGCGGTCTACGACACCGGCGGCCGCTTGCAGTTCGACTCGCGGGAGCTCGCGGACGAGCTGGCGGCGCCGGGGCGGCGGCCGGCGGCGGGCGCGGGCGCTGGTGCCGGCGCGGGCGCGGTGGCGGGCGCGAGCGCAAGCGCTGCTGCCGGCGCGGGCGCGGCGGCCGGCGAGGGCGCCGCCCTGCCGCAGGCGGTCCG
>DASZHY010000113.1:0-12393 GCA_035949675.1 Thermoanaerobaculia bacterium | reverse complement strand
CTGCTGGTCCTCGACCGATCAGGCCGGGTGCGGCTGCGCCACGTCGGCTTCGTCGGCGCGGAAGACCTCGGCGCGATGCTGGCCGGGACCATCGAGCAGCTGCTCGCGGAAGGCCCTGCCTGAGGAGGCCCTCGATCGTTTCTCGAGGCCGCGCCTTGAACACTTCCGCTGGCGGTAGGTCGCCGGCCTTGGCTGGCGGCCACCGCTCTCCATCGATATATGGTGTATTGACATTGCCCATGCTATGATTCGATGAAATAGGGTGGCGTGACGCCGGCCGCAGGGCACGGCAAAGCTGCAGGCCGATTCCCAGCGGAGCGCTGATCGCGAGGAGAGGGTTATGCCGACGTCTGGGCTGCGTGGCAAGGTCTTGGGTTGCACGCTGGCTCTCTTGACCGTCCTGCTTGCCGGCGGCCACCCTGCCCGAGGCGTGGAGGGCTTGCACTGGACTGCGATCGGGCCCGGAGGAGGCACGGTGAGCAGCCTGGCCACCGTCGCCGGGCAGCCCGGCACGCTCTACGCCGGCGTCAACGACTCGGGGATCTGGAAGACCACCGACGGCGGCGCCACCTGGGCTCTGGTGCTGCCGCTCCGCGACGCGTACTCGATCTTCTTCCTGGTGGTGGCGCCCGACAACCCTCGAATGATCTATGCCGGCACCGGAGAAGGCACCTTCCGCAGCTCGGACGGCGGGGCCACCTGGACCCGCGCGACCCCCTACGGGGTCGGACTGATGGCGATCTCGCCGTTTCAGCCGCAGGTCCTGATCGGCGCTACCGGCGGCGCGATCTTCAAGAGCTGGGATCAGGGCCACACCTGGGCCCCGGTGGCGAATCTCGCCTTTGGTGTCCTCTCCCTGGTGGTCGACCCGACGAGCCCGGGCATCCTGTACGCCGCCGGCACCGACTTCTTCGGCAAGGCCGCTCTGGCGCGCAGCGAGGACGGCGGCGCGACGTGGAAGACCCTGGCCACCGACTTCTTCTCGAGCGTTTTCGTCGCCGGGAGCATCACCCTCCGGCCCGGGAATCCCGCGGTGCTCTACGCCTGCCTCGAGTTGCAGCTCTCCGGTCCGGGCGCCGGCATCTACAAGAGCGCCGACGGCGGCAACACCTGGACGAAATCCCTGGCGTTTCCGGCCCAGACCGGCTGTACCCTGGCGGCGGACCCGGCGGCGCCCGACAGCCTGTACGCGGGCCTCGACCTCTATCAACCGGGCCCCGGCGGCATCCTTCAACCTACCTACGGCATCTGGAAGACCGCGGACGGCGGCGCCACCTGGAACCAGGTGCTCAGCTCGACCGCCCAGATCAACGTGCTCGCCGTGGACGCCGGCTCGCCGGGGCGGGTCTATGCCGGGGTGCAGTCCCTGGCCATCCTGGTCAGCCAGGACGGCGGCACCCACTGGGCTGCCGGCGCGGCGCGGCTGTGGGCCACCTCGGTAAGCCAGGTCGCGGTAGGCCCGGCGACGCCGGGCGAGATCTACGCCGCCGCGGAGAACAGCGTGGTGAAGTCGACCGACGGCGGCACCACCTGGAAGCCCACCGGCGCGCTACCGATCGAGGGCTCTTATCTCGATTTCTACCGCCTCGCCGTCAATCCCGGCACTCCCGGCCTGGTCTACGTCGCGGACGAGATGGGCCTCTTCCGCAGCGTGGACGGGGGCGGCGTCTGGCAGCCCGCCTCGAGCCTCGGGACCGCCTATGACGTGGCGATCGACCCGACCGACGCGTCGCGGATCTACGTGGTGGGGGCGAGCGAGACCAACGACCTGCTGCAGTACAGCGACGATGGCGGCGCCACCTGGTCGGTGCCGCCGTCGCCGCCGTACACGCCCCTTCCCCCCAACAACTACCCCACGCCCAACATCGAGAGCCTGGTCACCGTGGCGATCGATCCCCGCGACCCGGCGCGCCTCTACACCGCCGGCGATTTCTTCTGGACGAGCCAGGACCGTGGCCTGACCTGGACCCAGCTGAGCCCGCCGGTCTCGCCGTTCCAGGTCCGCAGCCTGCGGATCGATCCGCGGCCGCCGGGAGCCCTGTACCTGCTTGGCTCCGGGATCGACCCCAGCATCCACACTCTTTACAAGAGCCTCGATCGCGGCCAGACCTGGACCGCGGCCGATGCCGGTTTGCCTGCCGGAGTCACGGCGCAGGATCTGCAGATCGACCCGCAGACCTCCGCGCTTTACGCGGCGACCCCGCTCGGCGTGTTCGTGTCGACGGATGGCGGCGCCAGCTACGACCTCGAGAGCGACGGCCTCGGCCAGTTCGCGGTCAACGCTCTCGCCCTCGACCCGCTGCAGCCCGGCCGGCTCTACGCCGGCACCGATCGCGGCGGCGTCTTCACCACTCCCGGCACTTGCGTCGCCGGACCGCAGGCGCTTTGCCTCGCCGCTGGGCGGTTCCGCGCCACGGTGCGCTGGACGGTGCCGGGGGTGGGTGCCGGCAGCGGCGCCGGGGTTGCGACCGCGCTGTCGGACGACACCGGCACCTTCTGGTTCTTTGCCCCCGACAACCTGGAGCTGGTGGTGAAGGTGGTCGACGGCCGCCCGGTCAACGGTCACTTCTGGGCGTTCTACGGCGCGCTCACCAATACGGCCTACACGCTGACCATCACCGACCTGGTGACCGGCGCACAGCAGAGCTATCAGAACCCCGCGGGCGCGCTGACCAGCGCGGCCGACACCTCGGCCTTCGCCGATCCGAGCTCGCATCGCACGGCCGCCGCCTCCTTGTCCGCCATCCCCATCCACCTCGCGCAGCCTCGCAAGGGCAGTCCGGCGCGGCAAGCTCCGGCCGCTGCTGCGGCGCGGGGCGCCGCGGCCGGCTGCCATCCCGGCGCCGCGGACCTCTGCCTGAACGGCTCGCGGTTCCAGGTCGCCGTCGCCTGGAAGACCGCGGACGGGGGCAGCGGCGCCGGGCAGGCGCTGCCGCTCACCGCCGACACCGGCGCGTTCTGGTTCTTCGCTGCCGCGGACCTCGAGCTGATGATCAAAATCGTCGACGGCCGCGCGGTCAACGGCCACTTCTGGATGATCTACGGCTCGCTGTCCAACGTCGAATACACCGTCACGGTCACCGATACCGCGACCGGCGGCAGCCGCATGTACACCAACAGCGCCGGCCAGCTCGCCAGCCGAGCTGACACCGGCGCCTTCTGATCGGTCGCAGGGGAAGCGTGCGCGCGCGACGGCCCGGCCGACGCCGCGCGCACGCTGGCGCCACACAGAAATCACCGCCGTTCGGCGACCCCGCGGTTGGGCGTTCCGCAGCCCTCGTCCGTAGATTAGGCAAGAGCGCGCGCCTGCCGCGACCGGCAGGTGCAGCAGGACCTCCGAGGAATCAAATGTCAGAACGAGCTGGTGCGCACGCAGCAACTGGACGAAGCTCCCGATCCATCGCGCCGCCGCCGCGGGCGCTGGCCCTGCCGGCGTTGGTCGCCGCGGTCGCCGCGGTCTTGGCCGCAGCGGCCGCGGCGCCCGCGGCGGCCGGCTCCGGGCAGTGGACCTCGATCGGTCCGCCGCGGGGAGTCTTCAGCCAGCTGGCCGGCGCCTGGAACGCTCCCGGAACCGTTTATGCCGGCGCCCCCCTCGGCGACCTCTGGAACAGCACGGACGGCGGCGTCACCTGGAGCTTCGTCAGCCGCCTGGCCGCCAACGCCGCCGGCCTCCTGTCGGTCAATCCCGGCCAGGCCACGACCGTGTATCAGAGCTCTATAACCGGGGTCTCCAGGTCGTCCGACGGCGGCGTCACCTGGCAGCTGGTGCTGCCAGGCCTCGCTCTTGCGCCCGTGGCGATCTCTCCGGCCGCGCCGCAAACCGCGTACGTCTACCTCGACGGCTCGATCTGGCGCAGCGACGACGCCGGCCTCACCTGGCGCCGGGCGGCGGTGCTCCCGGACAGCTACACCTTCGGCGGCTTCGCGCTGGCCGTCGATCCCACCGACCCGGATACGGTCTACGCCGGGGCTCAGCCGGGAGTCGCAAAGAGTACCGACGGCGGCGCCACCTGGAGCCCGGTGTTCACCTTCTCCAACCCGCCGGACGACCACGAACCGATCGCATTGTTCGTGGCGCCGTCCAGCCCCGCGACGCTGCTGCTCGCCGTCTACCCGAATCCGGTCGGCTCCATCACTCCTATCCCCAGGGTATGGCGCAGCGACGATGCGGGCGCTACCTGGACGCCGATCGACGCCGGGCTGCCGGCGCTTCCCCAGACCCTGCTCAGCATCGCCGTCGGCGTCTCGGGTATCGTCTACGCGGCGGTCGGCGATCGCTCGAACCCCGCCGCGCCGACGCAGATCTATCAGGAGGTCGGCGCCGGCGCCGTTTGGCGGCAGACCGCCACCTTGCCATACCGCCAGGAGACCCTGGCGGTGGATGACGCCATTCCGGAACGTGTCTATGCGCTGGGGAATGCCGGCGTCCTGCGCAGCGCCGACGGCGGCTTCCACTTCGCGGTCCCCGCGCGGGCGCCCAGCAGCGTCTTCGTCAACCAGGTGCTGATCGGTCCAGGCGCGCCAGGCTCTCTCTACGTCGCTGCGGGTGACGGAGACCTGAGCGGCGGCGCGTATCCGTCCGTGTCCACCTTCAATCATTCGCCGGACGGCGGCGCAACCTGGACCACTTCCTTCCCGCCGTTCCAGACGACGTTCTTCGACACGAGGTACTTCCCGGGCTACCTGAGGCTCGCCCTCGACCCGCAGCCGGGAACCATCTATTCGCTCGCCTATCCCAGCGTGGAGCCGCCGGCCTCCGTCAGCCACGACGACGGAGCCACCTGGCAGGCGCTCCTCTTGCCGGCGGGCGGCGAGCTCCCGCTGAGCCTTGCGGCCGATCCTCATCATCCGGGCCGGCTGATCGAGATGGGCTGTCGTTACGTCGACACTCCAACCGTCATCGGGCTCTATGTGCCGCTCTGCACCGCTCTGAGGCTGCACTCGACCAACACTTCCGGCCGGCACTGGAACCGCATCGCCAACCTGATGCTGCCGGCGCCCATGGGCGGCGGCGCCGACCTCCGGCTCGATCCCGTCACCCCCACGACGGTCTACGTGCTCGACGGCCGCCTGTACAAGAGCACTGCCGCGCATCCTCAGCTGGCGACCTTGCCGCTGCCTGGTGGGGTCGTCGACCTGGTCATCGATCCGCGGCAGACCGCGACCCTGTATGCAGCCGCGGCCGGCCTGCGCCGGCCCCTCTTCAAGAGCACCGACGGCGGCGCCACCTGGACCAACTCCTCGGCCGGCCTGCCGCGCGGCGTCGCCGTCGCCGCGCTCGCCATCGATCCCACCGTCACCACGACCCTCTATGCCGCCACCGCCCAGGGCCTCTTCGTCAGCAAGAACGGCGCCGTCACCTGGCAGCCCGTGACCAGCCAGGGACTCCCTGCCGGCGTTCCCTTGTCCACGGTGACGGTCTCGCCTGCCACCAGCCCGCCCACCCTCTACCTCGGTACCTTCGGCGCCGGAGTCTTCGCCCTGAACCCTGCTCCGTAGCGGCGCCGGCCCGCGCCCTCATCACGCCCTGTTTCGATGCGGCGTCCCGTCATGCACAGCAGCATCACGGCAGCCGTCCGCCATGATGCAGCGCGCACACGACCGTCCCAAGTAGCATCGAGACGGCTGGCGTCATGCACGGGGACGGCGGGCGCGCAAGGCCTCCCGGCCGACGCGGTCAGGCCCGCTCGCGAAACAAGATCTGACGGCCCGTTCAGGAGATCCGGCCGGCCACGGTCTTGCCGAGTTCTTCCAGCTTTCCAGCTCCTGCGGTCTCCCAACTTAGGGTGAAGTAGGTGCCTCCTTTGAGCACGTGCACCATCCCTTCCCCTGCCTTGAAACAGGAGTCGCCGATCGAGCAGGAAAGGAGCGGCCGGCGACCCGGAGCGGTCAGGGACTTCTTCATGCTCTCGAACATCTCCGCGCCGCCCTGCGGGTAAAAGGCGGCGGAGAGGATTTGAATCTTCTTGGTCTGGTAGGCGAAGTCGACCGACCCTGGATAGATGGCCTGCATGTTGTGGATCTCGAGGGTCACCTCGTCGCCCAGCAGCGACGCCGCCTCGGCCGGTGTCACGAGCTCTTCCGGCTTGGGCAGCGAGCTGGCCGCCGCGGGCGAGGGACCGGCTAGCGCGGACACCGGCACGGCCGCCACAGCGTTCGCCGACGTTGCCGCCGTCGCGGGCACCGTCGCATCCACCTGTGCCTTCTGAGCGCAGGAGGCCAACGTCAACACGACGCCCAGCGCCAGGAACGACGCTGTGTTTCGGTATCTGAGGGATGATCCTCCGCGATCACCTGGTGCAGGGATCGAGGCCAGGTTTTTCCGGATCATTTTTTTCTCCTTGTCTCGGAAGCCCAGGGGCAAGAGCTATTCAAAGGCAACGGCGCCGGCGAGCCTGACTCGATAACTGCCGGTGCCTGCTTTCCCGACCGTTACGTGCAAGATCACCATCTGGCGCTTTGCAAGCTTCACGCTTTTCACGACTCGCGCGCTCTGGCCGTCACTGTCTGCCTGTGCAAACTCGCAGCAGATGATCGCCGTTGCGGCGTTCTTAGCGAGCAGTTCAAAGTTGAGCAGCGCCTGGCCGGTGGTGGACTTGACGTCGACCGTGATCGTCAGCTCACCGGGCCCCGCAGGGAATGAATAGAAATACTCGTCGCCGCTGCCATCCAAGGCACCGTTGATTTCAGCGGACTTGAGCTGCGTCGGATAGTCACGATCCGTAGATTGGGCGTTTGCCGAGCCTGACATGGCAACCGCGAGGAGGAGGAGGACTAGGGTCCGAAAACCAGATCGTTTCATGGGCAAGCTCCTTGGCTGAGATTCGCGCTGCCGTGGCGAGAACCGTCTTTACAGGCGAGCGCCGAGTCGCCGCGCTTTCGCATGACGGGTTCGAGTCTGCACTCCGACGGGTCCCATTGACACTGGGGTGCAAGGCGCGCGCCACGGCATCACCGGGCCAGCGCCGGGCGCACCTGCCTCCGGTCTCGGTTGCGCCGCGTCCGCGCGGTGCAGAAGCTGCACGCCTTTGGTGCACATCCAGCGCCTTGAACCGCCCGGGCGCCGCAATGCGATTGGACGGGGCCCCCCAAAAAACACCGAGGGCCCTCGAGGGGGCCCTGGCTTGCTGCAAAGACCGAGTGCCACTCTGGCCCCGGCTTGCTGCAAAGAGAGGACGAAGAGTTGGACGCCTAGGCGCTCAGGGTGGTGGTGACGTCGTACGTCTCCACGCGCGGCGTTCCGTCCAGCATCGGCGAGAGCTTGGCGAGGACCTGAGGATAGGTGTCGGTGTTGTAGGCCTCGGCGCTCGGCCGGTCTTCCCACACGCTGATGCCGATCGTGTGCTGGGCATTGGCGAGCGTGAGCTCTTCCTTGAAGCCCTTCTGCTTCTTGAGCAACGGGAGGACATCGTTCGTGAAGACGCTGTTGAACTTGTCCGTCTGGCCGTTCTTGATCTGGAAGTGCACGTTACGAGCGAATCTCATGACTTCTTTCCTGGCTCCTTGCCTGTTGCGGGAGAGTCTCAGACTCCGGAAGGCGCCGCCTGCAAGGAAACGACCGCGCCCTACTTTGGCCACATCGATTATGCAGCGAAAGGAACCTATCATAGATTTTCAAAAAAGGCTAACGAGGCTTCACACTGCTGTCGGTCACCGTATCCGTTGTTATGTGTTACTCCACATAAGCGACGGATTCTGGTGAGCATTTAACATCAGACCGATGAGTTGTAGGACGACTCGGCCTCGGGCTCGCAGTGCCGGAGTCTTCGCGCTGAACCCCGCTCCGCAGCGGCGGCGTCAGCTCGGTTATCCGCCGCGGGCGCCACCCTGACTTGACTCGCCGCTGGCCGAGACGGAGTCCTCGGTGGTAGCGCCAGCGGGCGAAGAAGTGGAGTAGGACGGGGTAGACTCGCGTGCCTGAGTAACACGCGGCAGATCCGGAGGGCACATGCCAGGCGCAAACAAGACCTCGATTCTCATCAGGGTCCAGGCCCGCGGCGGGAAGTTCCTGGCGGACGACATCGGCGGCGCCGAGGTTACGGTCCGCGACGCCCAGACCGGCGAGTGGCTCGGCGGCGGCCTGGCGCAGGGCACGGACTCGGGGAATCTGAGCGGCGAGCTGGTCCCGAATGCCGCGCAATCCGCCGTGGTGACCCCGGCCACCGCAGTCAGCCAGCCGGTCATCCAATGGCTCGTGCCCGACGCCACGACGTCTGCCATCACGCTCGAGCTTCCTCTAAGGCGCCCCACGCTGCTCGCGATTGCAGCCTATGGACCGCTGGGCGGGCTGCAGTCAGCGCAGCGCGTGGAAAGCACCACCTGGGCACTGCCCGGCCAGAGCATCGACCAGGGACCAGGGTTCGTGATCGAGCTCCCTGGTCTCGTGGTGCAGGTCCTGTCACCTCCCACCCATCTGGAAATTACCTCCCTTCCTGCCACGATCACCTTCCAGGCCAAAGTCACGATGATGTGCGGCTGCCAGATCGCCCAAGACGAGCCATGGGTGCCGGCTGATTTCGTGGTGGTGGCAGCCATCGGTCCGGTAGGCCAGGTACCGTCCGCGGTCGTCCCCCTGGTCTACGAGGGCAGCCCAAGCCTCTTCAAGGGCTCTTACCAGCTAACCCAAACGGGTTTCTATCAGGCAGTAGTCTCGGCGACGCAGCAGAGTACCGGCAACCTCGGCACAGGGACGGTGACCTTCTACGTGAACACCTGAAACGACGCGAAGTCGGGCAGGGTCCAGATCGGCGTTGCGGCCACCACGACCCTCAGTCGGAAATGGACTTCAGGCCGCCGGAGTGGCCCCCATTGCGCGAGATCCGCGCGGACCATGGCTAAGACCTTCGATCGCCGGGCTAGAGGGTGTCCAGGGCGTCGATGACCGCGGCCCGGTCCAGGCTTTCGGTGAGGCGGATCATCTCTACTGCTTTGCCGGCCAGGCCTCCGGGCTCGGCGATCAGCTTGCCCAGGAAGCTTGCCTTGGCGTCCAGGGCGTCGAGGGCTGGCGGCCATACTGGCGGTGGGAGATGGGCCAGGATCAGGGCGTGATTCCAGGCGTCGGCCCGGGCGGCGTCCATGCTGAAATTCAGGATCTGAGTCTCGTCGCGGCCGCCGATCTGGTCCAGCAGGCCGATGAGGGGCGAGAAGCGGCCTACCACTGCCTCGGCCGCGGGTAGGAGCTTGGCCAGGAGCTGGTTGATCTTGTCGAAGTCGCCCTGCAGGGTGGCGATGGAGTCTCCCGGACAGACCTGCGCCGCCGCAATTCCGAGGTCGAAGTTGATGTGGGCGTTCATCGCGACCAGCAGGTCCTGAATGATGATCAGCTGATCGCTCTTGGTGGCCTCGAACGCGACGCGCCAACAGCTCGAGGGCTGGCCTCCGGCTAGAAAGGTCTGGCGGGCAGCGAGAAAGCGATCGGCAAAGACGGTGTCGAGCCGCTCCATGCGCGGCCCGTCGTCGAAGAAACCCTGCGCGATGCCCTGCTTGATAGCGAGCGTCACCTGGTGGTAGAGGGCGGGGAAGTAACCCATCGCGCTGTTGGCTGACCTCGCGCTGGCGACGATCTCGGCGAGCGCGGACAGGACCTGATCGATGTCCTGCGCCTGCGACGGCGCGCTGGCTGCGGGCTCGGGCACCCTCTCCTCCTATCGCAAATGCGGCAAATTGACACCTCATTGTAGTCAAACCGCGACCTGAATGCCGCGCGGGCGCACAGGAGTGGCGCGCGACGCCTGCGCTCAGGCGGCGGCGAGGCGGCGCGCGGCCCTATCGAGGTCGCCGCCAGGCGGCCGGCGCTGCGTTGGGATCACTTCCGCAGGTTCACGAACTCCCACCCGAAGCGGCCCTTGATGCAGAGATTGCCGCGGGTGACGTCGTGATCGATGGGCGAGGTGACCTTGACGATCTGCTCGTCCTGGACGTGCACGGTCAGGGTGCAGCCGACGCCGCAGTAGGGGCAGATGGTGTCGGTGGCGGTCTGGGCGGCCTCGTTCCAGGCGCCGGCCTGGCGCAGCTCGTGCTCGCTCTTGAACATCAGGGCGCCCGTCGGGCAGACGCCGATGCAGTTGCCGCAGTACACGCAGGCGGAGTCCGGCAGCGGCACGTCGTACTCGGTGGCGATGCGGGCGTCGAAGCCGCGGCCGGCAACGGCGATGGCGAAGGTATTCTGCGCATCCGTGCCGCAGGCCTCGACGCACTTGTAGCAGAGGATGCACTTCGAGTAATCGCGGACGTACAGGTCGTTGTCCACCTTGACGGGCTGCGCCACCGTTGCCGCCGCCGACTGGCCGTGCGGCGGATGATGATGGCCGGGCTGGGCGGCGTCGCGCTCGCCCGCGGCCGCCGGCGGCGCCGGCGCGCCAAACCGCTCCGGGTGCGCGTCGTAGGCCGCCAGGTAGGCCTGAAACTGGGGCGCGGTCGAGACGTCGACCGAGGAGGCCAGCAGCTCGAGGACCAGGCGGCGGCTGGTGCGGACGCGCTCGGAATCGGTCTTGACCACCATGCCGGCCTCGGCCCGGCGCGAGCAGGCCGGGACCAGCGCTCGCGAGCCCTCGACCTCGACCACGCAAACGCGGCAGACGTTGACCGGCGTCAGGCTCTCGAGAAAGCAGAGCGTCGGCGTCTCGATCCCGAGCTGACGCGCGGCGTCGAGCAGTGTCGCCCCTTCCGGCACGGCGACCGGACGGCCGTCCACGGTGAGCTGCACCGCGCCCCGGGGACGCGGCGGCGGCACGACCGGCAACGGCCCGCGCGGCACCGGGATGAGAGTTTCGGGAGCAAGCTTCCGCCTGCTGTCCTGCGCGGGTCCGTCGCTGCCGCTCATTGCTTCTCCTGCGCTCATCGTCTCTCCTGGAAGATGGGGAACTTCGCCAGCGCCGACTCGACGGCGCTCGACGCGGTCTGGCCGAGACCGCAGATCGAGGCGTCACGCATCACCTGGCCGAGCTCGGCGAGCAGCGCGAGCTCCTGCGCCACCGAGCCCAGCGGCCGGTCCTCGGCCAGGCGGTGCAGGACCTCCTCCTGGCGCACGGCGCCGACCCGGCAGGGCACGCATTGCCCGCATGACTCGTCGCGGAAGAACTGCGCGATCCGCCGCAGCACCTGCCGCAGGTCGACGCTGTGGTCGAAAGCCATCACCACCCCCGAACCGAGCGTGGCGCCGACCGCCCGCGTGCCCTCGAAGGTCAGCGGCACGTCCAGCTGGTCCGGCGTCACGAAGGCGCCCGCCGCGCCGCCAAGGAGGACGGCCTGCAAGCGACCGCTACCCGCGGCGCCGGCGAGCTCGAGGAGCTGGCGCAAGGTGACGCCGAAGGTCACCTCGTAGACCCCGGGCCGCTCCACGTGGCCCGAGACGCAGAAGAGCTTGGTGCCGGTCGAGCGCTCGGTCCCCACCGCGGCGAACGCCTGCCCGCCGGCGATCACGATGGGCAGCACGTTGACCAGCGTCTCGACGTTGTTGATCACCGTCGGCTTGCCGAAGAGGCCGACCTGGGTAGGGAAGGGCGGCTTGTTGCGCGGCTCGCCGCGCCGGCCTTCGAGCGAGTTGAGGAGGGCCATCTCCTCGCCGCAGATGTAGGCCCCGGCGCCGCGGCGCAGCTCGACGTCGAACCGCACGCCGTGACCCAGGACGTCGTCGCCCAGATAGCCGCGCTCGCGGCAGAGCCGGATGGCGTTCCGGAGCCGCTCGGTCGCCAGGGGATACTCGCCGCGGATGTAGAGGTACCCGCGCTCGCAACCGGTGGCGAAGCCGGCGATGACCATCGCCTCGACGAGCGCGAACGGGTCGCCTTCCATGAGCACGCGGTCCTTGAACGTCCCGGGCTCGGACTCGTCGGCATTGCAGATCAGATAGCGCGGCAGTGGCGCCGAGCGCGCCCCCAGCCATTTCTGCCCGGTGGGGAAGGCGGCGCCGCCGCGCCCCAGGAGCTTGGCGTCGATCACCTCGCGCACCACCTTGTCGGGACCCATCTCGAAAGCCCGCCGAAGCGCCAGGAAGCCGCCGGCGGCGCGGTAGTCGTCCAGGCTCTCCGGGTCCACCCGCCCGACGCGCGCGAGCAGCCGCCATCCCGGCTCGGCAAGCCTCGGCGCCGCCGCAGACGCTTGCGCCGCCGCGGCTATCCCGGGCGCAGGGGCCACCGGGTCCGGCAATCGGAACCGCAGCTGCGGCACCGAAAGGGCGAGTTCCATCATCCTGGAATGCGATCCGCCGGCGCCGCGCGTGCCCTTGGCGTCGCCCTTGCTGCCGTCGCCGCCGGACTCAGCACCACCGGCCCCATCGCCGGCCGCCGCACGCAGCGCCGCCACCGTGGCCGGAGCCAGCGCCTGCTCCCGCGGCGGGTTGCCGGCTGCCAGGACCAGGGCCGCGGGAGCGCGCTCGCAGAGGCCGAGGCAGGG
>DASZHY010000112.1:0-5028 GCA_035949675.1 Thermoanaerobaculia bacterium | reverse complement strand
AACCTCCGATCCGCGCTCGAAGGGCACCTGCTGGCGCGCAGGAGGGGCGCCGGCGCCCGTTCTCGCGGCGAGCCTCCTTGACCCCTTCGACGACCGCCGATCGGCCCCCGTCACGGCCGCCAATGACCTGAAAAATCATGGGCTTACAATGGCAGAGAAGGAGTTTCGCCAGACGATGTTCGGAATCCAAAACGGTCCTTGTAGGTAGGTCAGCGGGATGAGCGGGGGTGTGAGATGACCATGGGCGAATTGGTGCACGAGGAAGGTCACGAGATCCCAAGGGCTGGAGGCGCGGATCTCGAGGAGCTCGGCGAGCGCATCGCCGAGCTGGCGGCGCAGATCTCGGCCGCCACCTACGAGCTGCTGGCGATGCTGCGCGACTTCGACGAGCGCGCCGGGTGGAACTGCGGGTTCCGCTCTTGCGCGCACTGGTTGTGCTGGCGCGTGGGGCTCGACCCTGGCGCGGCACGCGAGAAGGTGCGCGTGGCGCGCGCGCTCGGCGCGTTGCCGCTGCTCTCCGCGGCCATGCGGCGCGGCGAGATCTCCTACTCGAAGGTTCGGGCCCTGACTCGCATCGCGACGCCGGCCAACGAGCAGGATCTGCTGAGCTTCGGGCGTGCGGGAACGGCGGCTCACGTCGAGAAGCTGGTCCGTGGCATGCGGCTCGTCGACCGGCTCGCTGCGGGGGATCGCGAGAAGTGCCGCCACGCCGCGCGGTACCTGCGCGCCTACACCGACGAGGACGGTATGGTGGTGGTGACTGCACGCCTCGCGCCGGAGGCCGGCGCGGCGCTGCTGCGTGCCCTGGACGCCGGCGTCGAGGCGCTCTACGGGCCACGCCGCGGCCAGCCGTCCGCCGCGGCGCAGGCGGTGACCGAGGAGACTTCCGCGGAGCAACGCCGGGCCGATGCCCTGGGCCTGGTGGCCGAGAGCGCCCTCGCCTCGGGCCTCGATCCCGGCACTCGCGGCGACCGCTATCAGGTGGTGGTGCACGTGGACGCCGAGGTGCTCGCGGCCGGCGGTGAGGCCGGTGTAGACGGCGAGGGCGGCGAGGGCGGTTCGTCCTGGCTCGCGGACGGCACGGGCGTTTCCGCGGAAACGTCCCGGCGGCTGGCCTGCGACTCGGCGCGGGTGGTGATGCGGCACGCCGCGGACGGCCGGGTGCTCGACGTCGGCCGCCGCACCCGCGCCATCTCGCCCGGCCTGCGCCGCGCCCTCGAGCATCGTGATGGCGGCTGCCGGTTCCCGGGGTGCGGTCTGAGGTTGTGCGACGCCCACCACGTGGAGCCCTGGGCCGATGGCGGCAAGACCAGCCTTGCCAACACGCTGCTGCTCTGCCGCCGTCACCATCGCGCGGTGCACGAGGAGGGATTCTCGATGGAGCTGGCGCCCGACGGCGAGGCGCGCTTCCATCGACCCGACGGCCGGCCGCTCCCGGAGGCGCCGGCGCTGCCGGTGTTGGCGGGAGAGCCCGTCACGGCCCTGGTCGCGCGGCGCGCGAGCCAGGGAGTGGCCGTGGATGGCGGCGCGACGTTGCCCGGCTGGGAAGGTGGGCCGTGCGACTACAACTGGGAGATCGAATGGCTGCGGTCGCGCGACTGCCGGGACCAGGCATCCGCCGTCGGGTGACGGACCGCAGGAGATCCCGATTAGTCGAACACGTACGCAAGGAAGACAAGCCCTGCGCCTTGCCAGACACCGAGTTGGCTTGCATCGTCATGTGCGGTGCCGCGGCGGCATCGCCCACTGCTTCCTTGGGTGGCCCTGATGGAGGTCTCCTACGTCACGAAGCAGGAGCAGGGGCAGATCGAAGCCTGGCCCCCGCGCCCGCACGACCCCGCTGTCGGAGGGGTCTGCCGGTGAAGATGCGGGTTAGTCGAAAACGAAATAGGGATCGATGCGAGCGGCGGCCTGCAAGACCACGTCCTCAGGCGACTCGTTTCCGGCGTGGCCGTCGCTGACCAGCCGGAAGGTGACATGGATCTTGAGCGCCGTGCAGCGGCGATGAAAATAGTCTCGTTCGTCCATCGCCGACAGACCGCCTTCCTCGTCGAACACCGCCAGCAGCTCGCGGCGCGTGCGCCCCGCTATGGCCTTGGCGTCGGCTTCACAAGCTCTCAGCCACTCGCGGTGCTGCGCCTCGGTGCAGGCGCGCTCGATGGGCGGCCACCCGGAGCGGGCGAGCTCCTGGCGATCTCGTGCCGCGATGCGCCAGGGCTCCCGCATCAGCTCCTCGCACGCGGCAACGAGGTGATCGGCGAGCGGCGCGGCGGATGCGAAGGCCTCGCGGGAGGTGGTCAGCCAGGGATCCGACGGCCGCGGATGCTCGCGACGGGCGGCCGCCGGCAACGCGAACGCGCAAGCCGAGAGCCAGCGATCCTGCTCGGCGTCGCCGCAGTGACGGCGGGCCGTGCCGGTCGCACAGCCGGAACCCATCAGGGCGAGCACGAGAGTGGTGAGCGGGAGAGCGGCGAGCAGAAGAGCGGCAAGCAGTAGCCCGGCACGCTGGCGAGGGGCGAGCAGCACGCCGGCCAACCGGCGGGCCGGCGCGGGCGTGTTGACCGAAGGCGGCGGCACCTTGCTGGCGATTGTAGCCGCCGAGGGCGGGCGCGACGACTGCAACAAAACCCGCCGGGTGGCGTATCGGAGGTCGGAAGCGCCTCCCTGCCTGGTGTTTGGCGAAGGACTGGTGCGGGCGCCGACGGTGCCTCGCCGCCGGTTGGTGACGATCCCGTGGCGAGGGTGCGCGATACCGAGAGACCCTGTATAGTTCTCCGGCGAACGACCATGATGCCCACGACGGGTATCCTGGCCGTCGTCCTGGAAGCCCCCGACGCGCTGCCGTGACAGCTGCCATGCGTGGCGGCCGGCGGCGATTTGCGCGTCTCTTTGCAGGCATGGAGTCGCTATGAACCTTGGAGAGAGGAGTCGGCGCCGGTCCATCTCTGACATGACCGCGGCGCTGTGGTCGGCCCTGCTGCTGCCCGTGGCGCTGGCCGCTTGCGGCGGCCAGGGTGGCGCGGGCGGCCCCGGCGGCGGCGCGGGCGGTCCCGGCGGCGGGCCGATGGCGATGCCGGTGCAGGTGGCGACGGTCGCCGAGGCCCAGCTGCGCGACACGACCGAGTACGTGGCCACGCTCAAGTCGCGCCACACCACCAACGTGCAGCCGCAGGTCGAGGGCGTCATCGCCCGCATCTTCGTCAAGTCGGGCGACCGGGTGGCGGCGGGCACGCCGCTGATGCAGATCGACCCGGCCAAGCAGCGCGCCGCGGTCCGCAGCCAGGAGGCGACGCGGGCCCAGAAGCTGGCGGCGCTCAACTATGCCCGCGTACAGGTCAAGCGCATGGAGACGCTCTACCACGGCGGCGCGGCGAGCAAGCAGCAGCTCGACGAGGCGCAGACGGCGCTGTCCCAGGCCCAGGCCGACTACGACGCGGTGGGCGCCCAGGTGCAGGAGCAGGAGGTGGAGCTGGCCTACTACCGGGTGGCGGCCCCGACCGCCGGGGTGGTGGGCGACATCCCGGTGCGCGTCGGCGATCGGGTGACGACCTCGACTCTCCTCACCACCATCGACAAGAACGACGCGCTCGAGGTCTACGTCTCGGTGCCGATCGGCCGCGCCAAGGACCTCCGTATCGGTCTGCCGGTCGAGGTGCTGGGCGACAACGGCGAGGTGATCGCCACGACACAGGTCAGCTTCATCTCGCCGCAGGTCGACGACCAGACCCAGGAAATCCTGGTCAAGGCGCCGGTGCCAAACGGCACGGCTGGGCTGCGCGCCGAGCAGTTCGCGCACGCGCGGCTGGTCTGGAACAACCATCCGGGCGTGGTGGTGCCGCTGCTGGCGGTGTCGCGCATCAACGGCCAGTACTTCGTCTTCGCGGTCGAGCCGGGCGGCGCCGCGGGCGGCCCCGGTGGCGCCGGCGGCCCCGGCGGTGCCGGCGGCGAGGGTGGTGCGGGCGGCGGTGCCAAGGGTGGCGAGAGCGGCAAGGCCGGCCCCGGGGGCGGCGCCGGCGGTCCGGGCGCCGGCGGTCCGGGCGGCGCTGCCGAAAAAGCGGTGGCCCGTCAGCGGCCGATCACGATCGGCGACGTGGTGGGCAACGACTACGTGGTGCTGGCCGGGCTGAAGCCCGGAGACCGTATCGTCGCCTCGGGGGTCCAGAAGCTGGCCGACGGCATGCCGATCATGCCGCTGCCCGCCGGTCCTCCCGGCGGGGGCGCACCCGGTAGTCCGAGCGGCGCGGGCGGCGCCGCCGGTAGTCCGAGCGGCGCGGGCGGCGCCTGAGCCGGCGGCCCTCCGGAGAGCCCAGCCATGGTCCAATTCTTCCTCAGACGCCCCGTCTTCGCGACCGTCTGCGCGCTGCTGATCATCCTTGCCGGGGGGGTCAGCATCCCGACGCTGCCGATCGAGTGGTACCCGACCCTGGCGCCGCCGCAGGTCGCGGTGACCAGCGTCTACACCGGCGCCAACGCCCAGACCGTCGAATCGGCGGTCACCATCCCGCTCGAGCAGCAGATCAACGGCGCCGAGGGCATGCGCTACCTGACCTCGACCAGCGGCAACAACGGGCTGAGCAACATCACCGCCACCTTCGAGCTGGACCGCAACATCGACCTCGCGGCGGTGGACGTGCAGAACCGCGTGTCGATCGCCCTCGGGCGGCTGCCCAACGAGGTCAAGACGACCGGCGTCACCGTCGCCAAGGCCTCGAACGCCATCGTGCTGGTGGTCGGCGTCTACTGCGAGCACCACGAGTACGACACGAAATTCATGAGCAACTACGTCGACGTCTACATGCGCGATTCGCTCAAGCGCATCAAGGGCGTTTCCGACGTGCAGATCTTCGCCGAGCGCAAGTACGCCATGCGCATCTGGCTGGATCCGGTGCTGCTGGCCAGCCGCAGCCTGACCGCCAGCGACGTGACGGCCGCGCTGCGCGAGCAGAACGTGGAGGTGGCGGCGGGCCTGGTCGGACAGCCGCCGGTGCCGAGCGGCCAGGCCTTCGAGGTCAGCGTGCGGGTGGTCGG
>DASZHY010000111.1:0-10703 GCA_035949675.1 Thermoanaerobaculia bacterium | reverse complement strand
CCGCCCGCGCAGGAGATCTGCTCCTCGGTCTCCAGGTCGGTCTCCCAGGTGCGGCCCTTGGCCTCCGCGATACCCTCGGGCTGCCACCAGACGCCCACGTAGGCTTCCTGGTCGGACCTGCCAGCGAAATCGCGCAGGCCGCGGGTCATGACTGCGAAGAGGTAGAACGGGGAACGGCTGGGCGCCGGCGGCGGCTCGCACGTCAGAGCCTGTGGACAGGTGAGCCGTATGCGCGGGCTGGCGCCGCCGAACCAATCTGCCTCGACGCGGTCGAGTGCCGGCAGGAGCTGCACCCAGAACGGCGCCGACCATTCGCTCCTGATCTCCGCCGATCCGGGCTCTCCTGCCGCTTGCGGCTTCACAACGCGCAGCCTGCGGGCAAAGCGGAGCTTGAAGAACCACCAGGCGAGATCGGCCTGTGGATGCGCAAGAGTGTCGTTCTCGCAGCCCTTGATAGTGGGCACCGCCAGCAGGAAGGATGAGGCGAGGACGTGGGGAGCGACGGTCGTGTGATCGCGGGCGTGGCCAATTGCGCCGGTCATTTTCGACCAGTCGATGGCGAGATCGTCCACGGACAGGGCGCCGAACCACCTTCCATCGGTGTCCGTCGCCGCACCGGGAGTGCCTCGCGGCAGGCCCAGCGCGTCGCCGGCGCTCTCGCCGGTGACGATCGGGTCGGTGCCGGCCTGGAAGTACTCGCCAGCCTCCTTCTGGCCCGGCGCCATGACCGTCATCACTTCGACCGCCAGCTCTTCAGCCAAGCCACCGACCTCGTACCACGGGCCGTCCACTGCTACCAGGAGGCCCGGGCCGCGTCCAGGTTGATCGGGGCTCTCCTGGGTGAGCGGCAGGACAAACTTGATGTTGGGCGGCGGCACCGTGCCGCGGAATCGGCAGGGCACGAAGAGGCGGCGCCATCGCGTCAGAGTTGCGGCATCGCGGCAATCGAGGAAGCCCACCTCGTCAGGCACTACGCCCCGGTAGCGGCTGAAGACGCGGACCGCGAAGCGATGATGAAGGGCGCGGAAATCGCCGGCCGGCCCCTGCGCCTCCAGCTTCTCCTGGTAACTGAAAGCGGCCGGCTCGCTGCCGTCGGCGGAAGCCACGCGCTGCATCGGCAGGTGCCGCCGTTCATCGTCGCTGCGCTCGCCGAACTCGGCCATCTCGAAGGCCAGGTAACGCTCCATCTCGGCGGCGGCCGTGCTGGGTGGTGGAGACGAGGCATCCGTTGCGCGGTCGGGATGCTCCGCCGGCGGCCGCCCGCGCCAGGTCCACACCTGGTGCAGCAGATCGGCGCGACTGACACGGTAGGCGAGCGTGTTGAGGTCGGGGCTTGCGAGATCGAGGCCGACCTCCAACACTCCCTCCGCTGCACACGCAGGGCTTGGCGCCAGGGCTTGCCACAGCGCGCCCTGGATCTGCGATCTCTCCCTGGGCGGGTACAGCTCCTTGGCCACCTCGATCAGCAAGTGCCAGGGTGAGGTGAGCCTGGCTGTGCCTTCCTGGCGCACCACCTCAGTCTTCCGAAACCGGGCCTCTGCGCCTTCGCTGAGGACAGCGTAGAGAGTCAGGCGGTAGAGGCCTCCCGCGGCCTTCAGCTCCTGGCTTCCGATGCTGACCGTCAAGTCACCTTGCTCGTCTACATGGCCGGAGACCGGAATGGCCGGGCGCTGCTCACCGCGGAGGGTGCACGGGTCCGTTTTCCAGGGGGAGAAGTCGTTCGTCGCCTGGACCGGCGGGCCGAAGACGATCGGGGTTGGAGTCCTGGCCTCCACCAGTTTGTCGCCGCACGGCGAGAAGCTCACCAGCTCTGCCCAGATTCCCACGACCGCCGGATCGTCGAGAAAGACACCGGCCTCTTCGAGGGTCCGTCTCGGGTGCGCGACGGACTCGTTCGCCAACTCGTGGAAGCTCCGCCAGACGAACTTGCGCCGGTCGCGGGCGCTACAGTCCGCCACCCAGCGGTCCCAGGTCCGCAGGTCCGTGGTCGGGCTGGCGAGCTTAAAGCTGAACTCGCTCCGGACGGTCACTCCGCGGCGAATGGCCAGGCCCTTTCCGGCCAGCAGCAGCAGTGGGGTGCCGGTGAGGATCGAGTCCCCGGCGGTTTCCGGCGGCCGCCGTCCGGCCCCCTCCCCCAGTAGCGGATCTCCAGCAGGAAGCAGTGCGTCGGGAGGCAGCTCCCGCAGGCGCGGCGCCACGTCCGCCGGCACGGTGGGCAACGCGTCAACGCCGGCGAAGCGAAGTGCGCCGACCGGCGCATCGCGGCGATATTGGAGCGTTCGCACTCCGGGCATGTCGGCGGGGCGGAGAGCAATCGGTGTCTTCAGGCCCCACGGCGCCATCGCGCTGCCGGTGAGGGCCTCCGGAATGGCGCCTGAATTCGAGACCAGGAAGGGCTGCACGAGATAGTCGTGGCCGAAGACCAGCTCCGGCAACCGGCCCGCGGGCACCGCGCGGCAGTAGCGGAAGTCGACCAGCGGCTCGTCGAGCGACGAGATCGCTTCGACCGCCGGCCCGACCGCAACTCCTGTCGCGGCGGCATCGGCCAGCGGCCCGGCGACTGCAAGCGGTTGGTTGTCGTAGGTGAGAGTGGGCGCGCTGAGCTCTCCCAGGTAGGCAAGGCGCGCCGGTAGCAGCACGGAGGGATGCAGCTGCTGCTCGCCGAGCCAGGCCTCCGCCATGTTGAGGCAACACCAGTGCTGTGTGGAGGCGTCGCGCATCAGCATTGCCACGCCCTGGATGTCCTGCAGCCGGTCGTCCTTACGGTCCAGGCTGAGGCCGTCCACCTGTACCGTGAGGCCGGTCGTCGTGCGCGGCGCCGGGCCGCTCTGTGGATCGGCCGGCAGCACGGTGTCGGCAACCTGTTCCGCCCTTTCGCCGAGCCACGCGGAGTCCTGGTCATGTAGCCAGTCCCATCCGGCCATGCCGGTCTTGGGTTTGCTCAAGGCCGCTTTCAGGCGCGTGCGCTGGTCGGCGAGGTTGGCCGACTTTTCCGGATCGAAGGCTTGACCCAGGACCCCAGCGCCAGCCTTGCCGGCACTGGCGCGCAGCAGCTCATGGGCCAGGTCGAGGTTGCTGCTCGGCGCCCGATCGGCAAAGGCCTGCGCAAGGTCACGCTGCGGGCCTTGGATCGCGGCTCCCTCGCTGGTCAGCCACTCTTTCCAGGCATGGCGGAAGACCTCGAGAATGATACCGGGTGAGGCCAGCTGGCTGACCAGCGCATCAAGCTGGTCGAGAGTGTTCGCCAGCGTCAGGCGCCGCCCAAACCCGGGGTCCCCGCTGGGCGCGGCTGCTAGAGCGAGCAGCTCCGGCGTACCCCCCGCAGCGTCCATGGCGCTGGTTACCCAGCCGAGCCACGGAGCGAGGCCGTCGCCGCTGCGGCGCTGCTCGAACCAGGTCCCCGCGGCCTTGTCCAGATCGTCGGCCGCGACGGCCGCGAAGGGTTGCCCCGGAATGCTCCAGGCGGCCGCCAGCCGGCGCAGCAGGCGCCCGCCGATGAAACCGCTGCCCAGGGCCGGCAGCGTGTTCCTGCGCAGCTCGAGCACCAACTGCCGGGCAGCCTCCGGATAGAGCGACTCCCGGCGATCTTTGCCATCGGCGCCGCAACGCGGATCGCGCAGCCAATCGAGGAGCACCCGCGCCGCATCGAGCTGAGTCGCCAGGCGGTTCTCTAGCCCGCTGCGCCAGTCGCCGGTTGGACGGTTTGCGGCGCCGCCCTCGGTATCACGGATCCACAGGCTCTCGAGATCGAAGAAGCAGGCCGTCTTGCAGCGCGGCGGCAGCTCGGAGGTGAAGGCCCGAATCCTCGCGGTGGCGCCGCCGATTTGCACTTCGCCATACTCGAGGACCCACTGCGCTTCGGCCTTGGGATAGTGGATCGGCGGCTGGGGCACCAGCAGGTGCACCCGATGACTGGCACTGCGGCGCAGCCGTAGGATGGGCGCTGCCACCAGGTACGCGTCTGTCATCTCACAGCTGAGCCGCTCGAAGTAGGACAGGCCGAGCGCTTGCGGCAACGGCCAGGGGAGCTGCGAGACATGACCCAGGAAGGCCGGCCAGGGCCGACAATCGGGATTGACCGGCTGGACGACCGGGTATTGCCATGGATTCCCCGGGTTGGCAGGGTTCTTGGTCTGGCCGCGGAAACACTCGAAGCGCTGGTCCAGGCTACGACGCAACGCGTCCAGGCGTTCCCCCGCCAACCCATCCGCTGCCTGCCGGGCAACGGGGACAGGGCCGCCGTCGAGCCAGTCATCTGATGAAGAACCGCGATAGAAAACCTTGATGGCCTGGATCGCGAGAAATCCCTTCTTCTTGCCCGGCACCTGCCAGGACCAGGGCCGCAGAAAGTCGCATTGCCATTCTCCGCGAGCTCCGGCCGGGAGCTGGTTCCCCTTGCCCAGAGCCACCGCGAAGACCACACCGATCGCCGGTTGGCCGCTTCGGTCATACGGGTACAGCCGTTCGAGGGTCGGCAGTACGATCAGTTGGGACACGGCAAGCCCTCCCCCCGGCGACCCGGGGCCGCCGGCACTCCCTGCAATGCGGCGCTCTGGTGCTCCACCGGGGCAGTCATGGGCAGCTCACCAGCATCGAGAAGTAGTCGTCGATCGCGCTCGCCAGCGCGGCGGGGTCGAGGCCCTGGAGGACAGCGGCCGGAGCCTCAGGCACCGTAATGCCGCCACCGAGCCGGGCCATCCGGGTAACCGGCTGCGGCTGCCGCAGGGCGCCTGACGCGCCACTGCCCGAGCCTGCCGACCCCAGCGTGTAGGTCACCGACTGGTGGACCTCGAGGGTGAAGCACCAGCAGATCTTGATGCTGATATCCAGGCTTCCGGTGCCGATCAACGCTCCGCCCTGATACTTTCCGGTGAGGCTCAGCTCGATGGTGGCGGAGGCGATCGCCAGCACCGAAACGTAGCCACGGACCATGAACAGCAGGCCTACGGCCAAGCCCCCGCCGAGGGCGCTGTTGTAGGAGGCGGTGACGCCGACGTAGACCGCGACGCCACCCCGGATGGGTCCGAGTGCGATCGCCAGGCTTGCCGATACGGCGATCGCCATGTCCGCCGTTGCTGCCACCTTGCCGGTTGCCGGGTAATAGCGCGAGCCCAGCTCCAGGTAGCCCGCGCCGCCGAGGATGAAGATGGTCAGCGTGAACGGCGCATCGCGGCGTGCGAGTGACGCGCTCACGCCGATGTTGAAGCCGGAGTCGCCGCCGAAGCGCAAGGCGAGCGAGGCGCCAAGGCGCAGGCCGGAAAACCCGAAGGCGCCCAGCTGGGTGTCGGGGATCGGCAGGTCGAGCGTCGAGACGACTCCGTCGCCGTCGAAGCGGGTGGTGACACCGCCAGGCGAGATGCTGGTCAGCAGCGCGTTGACGAACTGGAGCGCTTGTGCCAGCTGCACGTTGCGCGGCTCGATGTGGAAATGGAGCTGGCCCGCCTCGTCGAACTCGAGCAGGGTCGCCTTGAAGGTAATGAGCTCGAAGCCCCCGATCTGCAGCTTCCAGTCACCCTTGAGGCTGCCCCGGACGCGACGCGACACGGGACCCGCCGGACCTGCGGCGCCGGGGCCGGCGCCGCCTTCGATGCGGGTCTCGGCATGGAAATGCGGCGTATCGATCTGTACCGCCAGCGGGCCAAGGGCGAAGAGCTTCTGCGCTCCGGGGATATCGAAGTCGGCGGTGACGCTCACCCATGCCTGGCGCGACTGGGGATCGAGGCCGTGTTTCACCTTGATGCGGTCGTCGATCTGGCCGCTGGACAGGTCGACGGAAGGCATCTTGAGGTTGGAGAAGAGCCCTTCCAGCGAGATGCCGGCGACGTTCGGCAGGATCGACGAGAGGTCGAACCGTGACAGGGCGGCGGGAATCAGCTGAGTGCCGATCTGGAGGACCGGCAGCGTCACCCCGAGCGGCTTCAGGCCCTCGACCGCGGCCACCACCTGTGCCGCGTGCGCCAAAACCGGGGTCACGCCGATGGGATCGTGGTCCGGATCGAAGAAGAAGGCGATCTCCGGCCTGTCGAAGGCGAGCCCTGATACTTTGGGCGGCTGGCCGAAGGCGCGCACCAGGGCCAGCGAGTCCGAGACCGTGTGCTCCGCCTGGTTCAACAGCTGGCGCGATATCCGCACGCTCTGGCCCAACTCGCCGTCCAGGCGCGCCGCGAAGGCGTCGCGCTGCCGCTCGAGGAACGCCTTCACCTCGGCAAGCTTGGCGTCGGCGCCGAGCTTGTCGCCCAGCTCCTTGCTCAGCTCGGCAACCAGTTTGGTAGCGCGGCTGCGGAACGCCGTGCATTGGTCGCGGACGAGCTTCTGGACCGCCGGCACGACAGCTTCGGCAGCCGGCACCACATCCTCGACCTTGTCAAAGAACGTCCGGTTCGCCTGCCGCAACTGTCGCAACCTATCTTGCAGACCCTCGAGTAGTGCAGCACCGGCGCCTTGGGCCGACGACACCCAGGCGTCGCGCAGACCCGACAATGCCACGGTGTCGGGCGCGGCACCGACGGCGGCCTTGATGTCGTCCGCAAACTGCCCGATAAGACAGGCCTGCTCGCTGGTGGCAGCCTCCAGAGAGGCCTCGACCTGGCGCGCGAAGCCTTGCAGCGACTGTAGCTTGCCGGCGAAAAACTCCTGCATCTCCGCGAGCCGGGTGAGACGAACCCCCACCAGCTCGCGAAACTCGTCGGTGCCTTGCTGGCGCAGGCTCTCGACGCTCGCGAGCGTCGCCTGCGCGAGGTCCACCGCCTCGCCGATTCGGTTCAGGTCGAGCTGCGCCACTGCCCAGCGAGCAGCGATGCCAAGCGGCAGGTTCCTTGCGGTAGCGGCACTGTTGGCAGCCGGCGCCCCGGCAGGAGCAGCACTGGCCGCGTTCGCGCCGGTGCCGCCTGACCATGACGGTCCGGAGTCTCCCATCGAGCGCACGTGGTCGCCGATGGCGCCCAGCGCGGCGATGGCGACATGGAGCTGCTGAGATAGGCCGGGAAGCAGCGGCGCCTGCAGGCCAGAGGCGGCTGCCTCTCCGAGCGCCTTCAGGCTGCGCTGCGCGGCCTCGGCCTCTCGAATGGCGAGCTGCAACACAGCCTTGACACTTCCCAGATACGCAGCCCCCGAAGGCAACAGCTTCGCCTGTCCGGCAAGATTGTCGACCTCATCCTTCAGCTGGTCCTTGAGCTGCTTGGAGGTGATCGATGCCTGCTCGAGAAGATGGTCCGGGAACGCTGCCAGGCGCTGAACGCCGGCGGCGATCCCCTTGGCCGCTTCGTCGTCGAGCCTACCAACCAGGGCATCGACACTTTCGCCCACCTGCTTCAAGGCGGCGTGCGCCTGGCCCAGCCCGTCTCGCAGCTCCCCTGCCGCCTGAGTGGCGATCTTCTCGGCCTCGGCACAGAGGCTGTCGAAGCCGCCCCATGTCGTTGGATCGAACTGGCTGGCCTGCGCCGGCAGGGAGCCGATCTGGCTCTCGATGGCCGAAACCACTTGCGAGCGCAGGCCGGACATGGCCTTGCTCAACGTGGTCGGATCGCCCAGCTGCGCACGGCAGAGCGTCAGCGAGGAGAGCGCGGTGCCCATCGGATCGCCGGGCCGGTGGGCCAGCAGATCGACGGCATGCTCGTTCGCTTCGAGGAGGAAGGTGCAGGGGCGGAGACCGGCGGGGATGGTCATGTCGCCAGCGGTGGCCGGACGGAGGGCGCTGCCAGCAAAGGCGGACTCGCCGGCCGATTGCGGGCGCGCTTCGTCGCAGAAGTCGATCCCTTCGACTGGCGCCCAGGCGTCGGTGTCCGAGAGGTCGACATTGGCATCCTTGGCGTTCTTGGGCGGCGGCTGGGTGTCGGTGTAGAAGAAGAGGTTCTCGGGATCGGCGATGGTCACCTGGCGCGGCACGCTCTCGCCATTGGAGCTGGCGCGCACCGAGAGGTTGACCCGCGGCTTCGGATAGATGGCGGGGTCGGCTCCTGGCTGCCAGAGCGGTACCTTCCAGCCTATTGCGCCGACCTCGGATCCCCAGTCGCCGCGGACGTGGAAACGTACGACCTGGTTGGGGTCCTGAGAAAATGTGCACGCCGTCACGAAACCGGTTGCGCGCGGCTTGACACCTGGCTTGTCCGGATAAGTGCGGTTGTTCTCCAGCAGCTCGACGTACTCCTCGACCTTGCGCACCACCGCCCTTCCAGCCAGGGGAGACTGGTCGCCGGCGAACTGCGGGGAGGGCAGCACGGTGCGCTCGTACACGATGACGTGCTTGCAACGGTTCCACCACACGCCGATGCGCCCAATTCTCTCCAACGTGTAGGACCACGTGCGCCCCATGGCGGCATCAGCGAGGATCTTGGTGCGGAAGTAGTCGAACGCCGCCATCTGGTGACCGTACGCACCGAGCGTCGAAAGACGCAGGTCGTTGGCCGCAGCGGTGTTAGACCGGGGCCAAGAGCCGTCAGGGCCCGGGCGCATCACCGCCTGAAAGATGTTGTGGCTCTCAAAGCCCCAGGTCGCGCCGCCGGCGAGCGGCGGCTCCTTCGCGGCTTCCCGAGGGTTACCGCCCACCGGGTCGGCAGGAGTGAAAGGATCGGCGAAGTCGGCCGGCGGAACGGTCAGGAGCTCGGCTGGCCCTGGCCGCGAGCCGGCGGAGCCGGCGTCTAGCGGCGCGTGGCGGATCCAGCAGGTTACGCCGGTCGCGAGCTCCAAGGTGGCGAGGCGAGCGATGTCCCAGAGCTCGAAGATGCCGAGTCGCTGGCGGGTACGGCGCCGTGTATCGCGCCAGCGCTTGCGTGCCTCATCATAGGCGTTCAGCGCATACGAACCA
The DNA here is from genome assembly GCA_035949675.1 of Thermoanaerobaculia bacterium. GTDB lineage: Bacteria > Acidobacteriota > Thermoanaerobaculia > Multivoradales > UBA5704 > JASLEW01. The sequence goes on along the minus strand of DASZHY010000111.1, from coordinate 1,900 downwards.
TCCCCCGCGCCGCCTGCCGCCGCCGGTGCAGCGGGCCTCCAGGCTGGGAGCTGCGGCAGCGGGCCCTGCACGTCGCCCACCAGAGCGTTCAGCTCGGCGAGGCGCATCGCGGCATAGTCGATGCGGCAGGAGAGGCCATACAGCAGCTCGAACTGCAGGTGGTCGAGCTGCGCGCCGGGCAACTCGCGGCCCGGATCGCTCAACAAGTCGCGCAGGTTCCACGGCGCCTCGGCAAAGCTCTGCTGGAAGTAGCTCTGGCGCATGGCGAGCACGGCTGGCGGGGAGAGTCGGAAGTCGGCGGCCAGGTGCTCATCCAGGTCGTGGCCTTTCTCCATCGTCTCTCCGACGGCCTGGGGAGGCAGGGTCAGGCAGAAATCGCGCCCCTGGGGAAAGCGGATGTTCCAAACGGCCGCTCCAGGCTCGTAGTTCTGCCAGTGCGCGACCTCGGAGCCCGCGGCCGGGTCATCGAGCAGTCCGAGCCTTGGAAAGCTGACCTTGGCCACCAGGAAGGGTTCGCGGTCCAGCACCACCGCGCTGTCGAGATTCGCCGCGCCCTCGTCGCAGGCCGCTCGTAGCGCATCTGCCGGAGCGGGCGGGAGCAGCACGGCGGCGCCGTCACCGGCCTCCTCGTGGGCAAGAACCGTCAGCCGCAGGTCGATGCGCTGCTGATCCAGGCGGCTCGCGCGCTGCCGGACCCGAAGCAGCAGCTTGGCCTTGGTCTCGTCGTCCTGGCTGGAAAACGGCCGCCGCCAGGGGATGACCAGAGGGGGCTCGCGGCGCTGCGAGCAGGCGCCAGACTGCGCGGCGGCGTCCTCACAATCTTCGTAGATCTCCCCGGCCATCCGGTCCTGCCCGCCCGGCAGCGCGCTGGCAACCGCCCAGGCGAGGCTCACCTGGGTGCCCTCCCAGCGATACCTGCCGCCAGGGGTGGTTGGCGCCAACTCGAAGCGAAGGGACTGAGGAGTCGCTTCGGCCTCGCCCACTTGTGTCGCCAGCTGAAGATCGAGCGCGCCGATGCGCAGCGTTTGCCTGCCATGGGCAGCGGAGACGAAGGATCTGGTGGCGATGGCAAGCCCTGGCGCTGCGATGCCCAGCTCGGGATCGCTTTCTTTGGAGAGCGAAGGCCAGGTGGCATCGCACGGGATCACCTTCAGTGGCATGCTGGCAACGATGGGTGCGCCGGAAGTGTCGCGCAAGAGCGGGAAGGTCGCCCGCACCGACCGCGGAGTCGCGGCAGCCAACCGTAGAGAATGGCAACGGGGGAAGCCAGGCGTCGCATCCGAAGCTCGAGTGGCAGTGGCGCTCACCGCGGCTGAACCGGGGACTGCGAGCACCAGCTGCCATCTCCGATCATCGTGCCCGGGAGCGCCCGCGCCGGTGGGATCGGTCTCATCCAGCAGCGGCGAGAAGACGGCGGCATGGAGTGGGTCGAGCTCTCCCGGGCGCGTAAGCTCACCGATCAAGTTATTCCAGATCGCCCGGCCCCATGCATAGGGGAGATTGCGCAGGGCCACATACCAGGTCCTCTCGCAAGGCGAGGCTGTCGGCTGCCGCTCCTCGATCAAGGAGGCGGGCACCTGGACGAGCTGGACGGCTTGTGAGTCGTCCGGGATACGAGCGGTTGCACCGAAGGCGCTGAGGGTACCGCGCAATCGCGCCGACGTTTCAAAAACTGGCGTCCAAGCCGCAACGTCGTCCCTCGAGAGGAAAGTGAACCGCAGCGCCGGCCTCTCCCAGGCTGGCGCAGCCAGGATCCCTGGCCGATGGGAGGGTACGGCTACGGATGCCGACTCGGACGCACCTGGCGAGCAAGAGGATGGCGCGGCAGGAGCGGCGCCGCGACTGCTCGGGCAGGCAAGGGGCGAAGTTGCCGCGGCCACCTGTTCCTGCGGTTCCCAGA
>DASZHY010000110.1:0-2191 GCA_035949675.1 Thermoanaerobaculia bacterium | reverse complement strand
GAGCTCCGGGATCGCCGGGGTCTCCGCGGTCGCCGGGCGGGCGGCGGTCTTGGCCGGACGGTTCACTCCGAGAAGGAGCGGATGGCGGCGTCCTCGGTGTCGTAGACATCGAAGACGGTGATCAGCTGCGTGATCTGCAGGATATCCGTGACCTTCGCGGGGAGGTTCTCGAGGTGCAGCTTGGCGCCGCGGTTGGTGGCCGTGGTGTAGGCGCTCACCAGCTCGCCCACACCCGAGGAATCGATGGTCGTGACGTCCTTCAGGTTGATGATCACCCGGGTGGCACCGCCGTTGATCGCCTCCTGCACCGCGTTGCGCAAAGCCACGTCGCCGACGCCGATCGTGATCTTGCCCTTGAGGTCCAGAATCGTGACGCCGTCCCTCTGCCGCACGTTGACTTTCATCGCATGCCTCTCCTATTCACGCCTGGCGTTCGCGCGTTCGGGCTGGTCGAGCCGGATCATCAGGTTGCGGCGGGTTGAGCCGCTTGCGCAGCGTCACCACGGTGCCGCCCCCCGGCCGTGCTCTGTATTGGATGTCATCCATGAAACTCTTCATGTAAAAGATCCCGCGGCCATTGGGCTTGAGCAGGTTCTCCGGCGCCAGCGGATCCTCGAGCTCCGAGGGATCGAACCCCCTCCCCTCGTCTTGCACCCTGATGACCAGCCAGTCCTCGTGCCCCTCGCCGCCCTCCAGGGTGAGGTCGACGTGGACCTGCTTGGCAGGGTCCTGCAGGTTGCCGTGCTTGATGGCGTTGGCCACCGCCTCGCGGACGGCGACGTCGATCCAGTGCCGGTTGTCGTCGTCCAGGCCGAGCTGATCGAGAGAGTCCTTGAGCACCAACTGGACCAACTCGATGTTCTCGAAGCGGCTCCCGATGGCCAGATGGAAGCTCTTGTCGTCCGACATTGCCGGAGCCCCTCGGCGCGCAGTCTACCAGATCCAAACCGGGACGCCCGGCGACGGCCGCGCCCACTTCATGGCCAGCGGAATGATGACCAGCAGCTGAATGCCGTCGAACAGGGCGTGCGCCGCGATGGCCGGCCAGATGGTCTGCCGCCAGCGCACCAGGAAGGCGTAGATCAGCGACAGCAGGCTGATGCCCAGCAGCATGAACGGCTGGCCGTAGGAGAGGTGCGCCAGCACGAAGCAGCCGGTCGACAGCGCGATGCCGATGCGGGGCTGCAAGAAGCCGCGGAAGAAGACCTCTTCGACGACGCCTGCCGACAGGCTCACCATCACCCGCACCAGGATCGGCAGTGACGCGATCCAGGGCACGATCGCCGAGGGCTTGGGCAGCGCCTTCTCGCCCCCCAGGGCGTAGATGGCAAGGGCGGCGACGAACAGCGCCAGCAGCACCGCGCCCCAAGCGCAGGCGCCCAGCGCCAGGCCGATCCCCACCTCGCGCCAGATCCTGCCGGGTGCCACCAGCCCCAGCTGGGCGGCCATCTGACGCCAGAAGGAAGGTGGTGGTGGGACCGCAGCCGCAGCCGCCGGCGGCTCGCCGTCAGCAGCGCCGGCCGCCGCCGGCTCCGGGGCCCGAGGCGGGGCGCCGGCCGCCGCGAAGCCGAGCGCGAACCAGCCCAGCACCACTCCGACCAGCATCCCGTGCAGCAGGAAGAGCCGCGGCGTGCTGATCGAGCTCAGGTCCAGCTTCGGCTCCGGCAGGCCGATCGTGCCGAGCGGGGCGAAGATCCCGAACCAGAGGATGAAGAAGACCAGGGCCGAGCCGGCCGCGCGCCGCCAGGCATGGCGGAAGCCTGGCGGCATCAGGCCCTTGCGGCGGCACATCCAGTCGAGCGCCCAGGTGGTGGCGAGGGCCAGGACCGCCGGTCCGAGCAGCCGCACCAGCAACGAGAGCGGAGCCAGCGCGAGCGCCGTGGAGGCCATGGCGCCGGGCTCAGGTCTTCTGGCGGCTGCGGAAGCTGCGCAGCACCAGCATCGCCTGGTTGACCCTCTGGATGCGCCGGTTGCGCAGCTGGATCGCCGGGATGTCGTCGAGCGCCGGCTGGTCGCCGCGCAGCTCGCGCAGGTGGCGGTCCATCTCGAAGACCAGCTTGTCGAGGTCGGCCGGGCTCAGCGTCTTGAACGTCCGCTCGGTCACCAGCGTGTAGCCCTCCGCGATGTCGCGGGTCATCGCGTAGGCGCTGCCGCCCGGGAAGGCCATAGCCGCGGATGATACCCTGACCCG
>DASZHY010000109.1:0-9643 GCA_035949675.1 Thermoanaerobaculia bacterium | reverse complement strand
GCGGACCTCGAGACCATCCAGCACAACAATCAGCTGCTGGACGCCGCCTTCTTCCGGCCCTACATCGTCGCCGCCCTGGCCAACGCCGGCCGCACCGGCGCGCCGGGGCCGCTCGCCGCGCTGGCCGCCGATCCGCAGGTGGCCGCGGCGGTGGGCCGCCTTGGGGCGTGGGATCTCAGCACGCCGACCGGCATACCCCAGGGCTACGACCCGGGCGACGACCCCGCGATGCTGCCCGCCCCCTCGCCGGCGGAGGTGGCCAACAGCGTCGCCGCCACCCTCTACGCGGTCTGGCGCAGCCAGTTCGTCGGCGGGGTGATCGACGCCACCCTGGCGAAGGTGGGGCTCGCGGCGCACGTCCCCGACGACGAGCACGCCCTGCGGGCGTTGAAGGAGCTGCTGGCGGGCTTCCCGAACAACCATGGCTACGGCCATTCGGGGCTGTTCTTCTTCGAGGGCGCCGGACCCGGGCTGCCGACGCCCGAGGACTCCCGCGATCTGCTCATCCTGCAGTGCGTGCGCCTGGCGCTCGACCAGCTGGCCGGCGGCGCGTTCGCCGACGCGTTCCCCACTCCCCGCAACCTCAATTCCCTGCGCTGGGGGCGGCTGCACCGCATCGTCTTCCAGCATCTGCTGGGCGGGCCGTTCGACATCCCCGGCGCGGGAGACTTCGGCGACCTGGCGCCGAAGCTGCCCGGTGTCGCCAAGGCCGGCGGCTTCGAAACCATCGACGCCGCGAGCTTCGGCATCCGCGTCACGGGCGAGAACGACTTCATGTTCGGCTCGGGCCCCGCCCGCCGCTTCATCGGCGAGTTGGTCCCCGGGACCATCGATGCCCACGAGATCATCCCCGGAGGCGAGAGCGGGGTGGTCGGCAGCCCCCTGCGCGCCAACCAGCTCGGCGCCTGGCTCACCGACAGCTATCACCAGCTGCTGATCACCTCCGAGCAGGTGCGCGAGAACACCGCCAAGGTCACGCACTACTTGCCGTAGCCGCCTGCCCCCAAGGCCACCTTGCCGCCCGCCAGCAGCCGCTTTTGCGGTGTTGCGGGCCGGCGGCAGGTGGCAGCTTCCGGAACGCCGTGCCCAGCGGGCGCGGGCGCTTCCGCGTCAACCCGCAAATATACATTTGTCTCTTGGTGAACAACGTTGACACGCCATTGCTGACCATCTACCTTGGATTGAGAAGCAAATTGCAGTCCGTAGTTCCGGCCGGCCCATATCTCGGGGCGGCGGCTGCCTCAGGTAGTCGTTGGTCGAGCTCGAATGCAACTCTTGATCAGGTTTGCTTTTCTCGAGGGCTGTGCCCTGGTCATCGGCCTTTTCGCCATCGTCGCATTCAAGATCGCGAACGGCACCATCTCTCTCGCGGATCTTCTGTTTGCCAAGGAGGCCGGCCGCACCAAGACGGTTCTCCGCAGGAAGGCCGGCGGCGAGCAGGCGGGCGCCGAGAAGACGGACTATGAGGAGCGGCGTGTCTTCTCCCCGGCACGACTGCAGCTGCTGATCTTCACCGTTGCCGTCGCCGCCAACTACCTGCATCGGGTAATCGTCAACACCGACCCGCATTCACTGCCGGACGTCCCGCAAGGTGTCATCAACGCGCTGGGCGGCAGCCAGGCCGTCTACATAGCTGGCAAAGCACTTTCCACTTACATCGAGCCGTTGCACAAGAACCTCAGATAAGGAGGCAGCCCGTGGCCGAGCCAGTAGTCCCTCAGCCCCATGAACAGAAGCAGCAGCAGCACGCTGAGCCACCAACGGAGCCGCCTCCGACGGAGAAGCCTGCCAAATCACAAGCGTCTTCGGAACAGCAAGCGGCGCCCCCACCAGCGCCGCCTCCACCAGCGCCGCCTCCGATCGCAGAATGGTTGATGAGCTACCATTGGGTCGTGGTGGCAGCAGTCGCCGTGCTCTTCGCGTGGCGCCTCTTCTCGCTCCTCGCAACGTCGTCGACTACCTCGGTGAACGACAAGCTGTCGCTGGCGGTCGGTGGCGTGATCCTTATCCTGGTCTTTTGCTTCGGCCTCGTGGTCCTGATCTACATCGCGGCGAACCAGATAGACCTTAGCCAGCTGCTGAGCGAGCCGGGCGGCGGCGCGAGCTTGTCGCGTTTCCAGTTCTTGATCTTCACTTTCGTGGTGTCACTCAGCCTGTTCCTGGTCGTCGCGCACGGCTATACGTTCCCCGACATCCCGGCCGGGGTCCTGACTCTTCTTGGCATCAGCGCCAGCACCTACGCCGTGGGCAAGGGCATCACCGCCAGCGACCCCGAGCACATGGCAAGCAAGGGTCCGAAGACCACGCCACCGCCGACCAAGTCTGATGCCAAAGTGTAGAGGAGTAGGAGAAAACGCCGATGCCAGCCGAACCATCGAAGAATGAGGCAGGCGCCAAGGCCAAGCCAGCGCCAAGCGCCAAGAAGCAGGGAGTCTTCAGCCGCCGCGTCGCGCCCTTTGCGCCGGTGGCACTGGCGCTGCTCGTGCAAAGCGGCGCCCTTGGGCCTGGCGGCAAGACCACGGCCGCAACCTCCTCCTTGCAGCCGTGCCAGCTGTGGTTCGAGGACATCGCGACCCGGCCCGATCCTGCCGCATCGTGCCGTTTCGAGGGCTGCTTCAAGAATGACGACAAGAAGTTCGAGGACCTGGCCAAGAACAGCTTCTGCCAGGACGCGTCGTCACCTACCGACCTCGGTGACTTCACCGCCTTCCGCGAGTTGCAGGCGCGCAACGACAGCAAGAAGACCGGCGACCGCTCGCAGTTGCGCAAGATCTCGCCACTCGGTGAAGGGGACGTCGTCCGCCTGGCCGCATACATCAAGGGCGCTCATATTTCCGATTGCCCACCCGGGGAGGCCGTGAACTGCAATACAACCGCATTCGCCAGCAACGACATTCACATCCCTCTCGTCCAGAACCCCGACGACGACGAGTGCCTCAGCGTCACCGCGGAGATGAGCCCGCACTTCCGCCCCGCGGCCTGGAGCGACATCGACATGAAGACGCCGGTGGGGCGGTTGGTGCGCATCACCGGTCCGTTGTTCTTCGACAGCAGCCATACGCCCTGCACCGTCGATGACCAGAACAACATCACCGCGACGAGCAGTCCGGCGCGCCTCTCGCTCTGGGAGATTCACCCGGTCTATGCGATCGAGGTGTGCGACACGGCGTCGGGCACCGATTGCAAAGTCGCCGACGCCGCCGACTGGACCCCGTACGACGAATGGGTCGCGAAGCCGGGCGTCAAGGTGGAGAATACAGGCAAGAAACAGCGCGAGAAGTGCAACTCGGCCAAGCCGGGCAGCAAGCCCTGCGCCGGAACCGTCTCCACGCCTTGACGAAGGCTCATCTGCCCTGTCTGCACCCGCCTTGCGTCGCCCGCGCTTCAGCAGGGGCGTCGAGGAGGGAGGAGCCGGACACCATCCCTTGATCTCCTCTTGGTGACGGACGCTTGACAAGGCGGTGGCAAGGTCCGTACGATACTGAGATGTAAACGGTTACAGCGGCAATCCAGCGAGAACTGGCGTAGGAGTGCGGTATGAGCGCCACGATCAAGGAGGTCGCCCGGGAGGCCGGGGTCTCCGTCGCTACTGTGTCCCGGGTCTTCAATGACAAGGGGCCGGTGCGCACGGAGACGCGGCGGCGCATCCTCGAAGTCGCCGAACGGCTGCGCTACACCCCGCACGGCGCCGCCCGCAGCCTGATCACCAACGAGACCCATACCGTCAGCGTGCTGCTGCCCGACCTCCATGGCGAGTTCTTTTCCGAGGTGATGCGCGGCATCGACTCGACCGCCCACGGCAGCGGCTACCACCTGCTGGTCGCCAGCTCGCACAACGACCGCGCCGAGATCAAGGCGCTGCTGCGCGCCATGCGCGGCCGCGTCGACGGCCTCATCATCATGTCTCCCGACGTGGATGCCCACACCCTCGAGTCCAACCTGCCCGAGTCCCTGCCCATCCTGCTGCTCAACTGCCTGGTCGACGGCACCTCGTTCGATTCGATCAACATCGACAATCACGGCGGCGCCTTCGCCATGGTGCGCCACCTGGCCAGCCTCGGCCATCACCGCATCGCGCTGATCAAGGGCGCGCCCAAGAACTACGACGCGCGCGAACGCTTGCGGGGCTACCGCGACGCGGTCGCGTCGCTGGCGCTCGACGCCGATGCGGAGCTCGAGATCGAGGGCGACTTCAGCGAGGAGGCGGGCTACCGTGCCGGCCGGCGCGCCCTGCTGCTCGCGCCGCGGCCGTCCGCCATCTTCGCCACCAACGACGCCATGGCCATCGGCTGCCTCTACGCGCTGCGCGAGGCCGGCGCCGGCGTCCCGGGCGACCTGGCGCTGGCCGGCTTCGACGACATTCCGATCGCCCGCTACATGACCCCGCCGCTGACCTCGGTCAGCGTATCGATCGCCGAGCTCGGCGCCCGCGCCATGCAGCGGCTGCTGAGCTCGGTCAAGGCGCGCAACGCCCACCAGCGGCGCCACGAGACCCTGCCGACCACCCTGGTGGTGCGCGGCTCGTGCGGCGGCGCGGGCGCCGCTCAGGCTCCCGGCGCCGGCCGCGCCGGCGGCGCTGCCGGAGACGGGGGATGGCGCTCGGGAGTGCCGCCATGAGCCGGCAGATTCGCCGCGGTCCGGGGGGCAAGCCGCCCGCGCCCGCGGTTCGTTCCGCCTTGCAGGTGAAGCCGATGAAGATCTGGATGATGAGGACACGCACGCGGCCAGATTGGCAGCCGCGGGACCGAATAAAAGGAGAGGGTTCATGAGACGAACGTTCCAGTCCTGTCTTTTCGCACTGCTCGTCGGCGCTCTGGCGGTCCCGGCGGTCGCCCAAACCGCGACGGCTACCATCCGTGGCAAGGTGACCAACGAGCAGCAGGCGGCGCTCGGCGGCGCCACGATCCAGGCCAAGGGCACGGCGTCGGGATTCGTCGAGACGGTCACCGCCGGCCCCGACGGGTCCTTCCAGCTGGGCGGCCTCACGCCGGGCGAGTACCAGATCACGGTCTCGGCAGGCGGCTTCGAGCCGCGCTCGGAGGTGGTGACCGTCCTCGTCGGCCAGAACCTGAGCGTCGTCTTCGTGATGACGCCGACCCAGGTCCTCAACGAGTCGATCACCGTTTCCGGCGAGACGCTCATCGAGATGAAAACCCCGGAGGCGGCGACCAACGTCACCACGCAGCAGATCGAAAACCTGCCGCAGGACGACCGCAACTTCCTCAACTTCGCCGCGCTGGCCCCCGGCATCCGGCTGTCGACCGATCCGCAGCGCAAGACGATCGCCGGTGACGCCCAGCCTGCCGAGCAGACCAACGTCTACATCGACGGCGTCAGCCAGAAGAACGACGTGCTGCAGGGCGGCCTGGTCGGCCAGGACGCGAGCCGCGGCAACCCGTTCCCGCAGAACGCCGTACAGGAGTTCCGCGTCATCACCCAGAACTACAGCGCGCAGTACGAGAAGGCGTCGAGCGCGATCATCTCCGCGGTCACCAAGTCCGGCGGCAACGACTTCCACGGCCAGGTCTTCGACTTCTACCAGCCGGAGGCGTGGGTGGAGAAGCTGCCGCAGGGTTTCCAGTTCTCGACGCTGGCCAACAACCAGACCTACTACCGCAATCAGCCCGGCATCTCGCTCGGCGGGCCGATCGCCAAGGACCGGCTGCATTTCTTCCTCTCGTACGAAGGCGTGGACGAGCACGCCACGACGCCGGTCAACGTGGGCAACTCGGCCTTCGCCAGCCAGTTCGGCCAGTTCACCGGCTTCTTCCCCTCGCCCTTCCGGTCGAACCTGGGGTTCGGCAAGCTCAGCTGGCAGCCGGCGGACAACCAGCTGGTCGACGTGACCGGAACTTATCGCCGCGAGCACGAGACGCGCGACTTCGGCAACCAGACGTCGTTCCAGTCGGCCACCGACCTCAAGAACTGGGTGTACGGCTCGACGCTTCGCCACCAGTGGAACAACAGCACCGCCTTGAACCAGGCGATCCTCAGCTGGCAGGAATACGCCTGGAATCCGACGCCGACGAATCCCAACCTCGTCGGGCTCAATTACGAAGGCATCATCCGCCTCGGCGGCAACAGCACGACGCAGAAGTTCGACCAGCGGCGGATCGAGCTGCGCGACGACTTCAGCTTCATCGGCCCGAAGTGGCACGGCGACCAGAGCATCCAGGTCGGCGCCAACCTCGACTTCCTGAACTACCGAGTCAACAAGAGCTTGAACGGCAATCCCGAGTTCGACTTCCACAACGATCCGGCCAACGACCTGACGCTGGCGCAGCCCTACCAGGCGATCTTCGGCTTCGGCAACCCGAACCTCACCGCCAACAACCAGGAATACGGCATCTACGGCCAGGACAACTGGGCGATCAACTCGCACCTGACGGTCAACGTCGGCCTGCGCTGGGACTACGAATCGCACGGGCTCGACGCGGGCTACAAGACCCCGGCGTTCATCGTCGCAGCGCTCAAGGGCATCGTCCCCTCGAGCTACTTCTCGGACGGTTCCCAGCGGCATCAGTTCACCGACGGCTTCCAGCCGCGGGTGGGCTTCTCGTACGACTTGGCGGGCGACAGCAAGACGGTGATCTTCGGCGGCGCCGGCCGTTACTACGACCGGATCTTCTTGAACGCCACGCTCGACGAGCGCTACCGCCTGCAGTACCCGGTCTACAGCATCCAGTTCTCGCCCGACGGCCGCGTGCGCAACGGCGCGCCGACCATTCCGTGGAACCCGGCGTACCTGTCGGTCGCCGGCCTCGACGCGCTCATCGCGTCGGGCAAGACCAGCCCGCAGATCTTCCTGCTCAACAACAACACGAAGCCCCCGTACTCGAACCAGTGGAACATCGGCGTCCGGCAGGCGCTCGGCGACTGGGTCGGCTCGCTCAGCTACAACGGCGTGCGCGGCTACCACGGCTTCACCTGGATCTCGGCGAGCCCGCCGCCTTGCTGCCCGGGGATCATTCCCGGCTTCGGCAGCGTGATCATCTCCGACCCGCAAGGCAAGCGCTACTGGTACGACGGCGGCTACCTGTCGCTGGACCGGCCGTTCCGAGACCAGTGGGGAGCACACGTCGCGGTGACCGTCGGCAAGGCCACGCAGACCGGCAACGACCTCTTCAGCCTCGACTATCCGACCGCCAACACCTATCCGCGGCATGAGGTGCCCGGCACGGAGCGCGCGCGCATCGTCGGCAGCGGCATCTTCGGCCTGCCGTGGGACATGAAATTCGCCACCCAGATCACGCTGGGCACCGGCGCCGCCTTCGACGTCCTCGACTTCTCGCAAGGCTTCTCGCTGCAGGACCGCCTCATCACACATCCATTCAAGGACTCGATCCGGCCGCCGAAGAGCGGGGGCTTCGCCGATCGCTCGGTCGATTTCCGGCTCGAGAAGGACGTCGAGCTCATGAACCGGGTTTCGGTCGGCATCATCGGCGAGATGTTCAACGCCTTCAACTGGGCGAGCTACGGCTGCCTGAACAACTTCATCGGACCCGGCGGCAACCCGAGCCTCGGCGAGGCCGGGTGCGTGATCAACCTCGGCCGCCGCGAGCAGGTCGGGCTCAAGGTGAACTTCTGACCTGACGCTCGCGCTCTGCCGCTCCTTGGGGCGGGGCGGGCCACCGCGGCCCGCCCCGCGCCTCCTCTCTCGCTCTCCCGCAGGTTAGGATGGGCGCCATGCCGGCAAGCTCCAGCAGGACCGTCGCCTTCGTCGTCTTCCACATTGCCCTCGGCGGCCCGCTCGTGGCGCTGCTGGCAGTGGCCTGCCGTGTCGCGCCGGCGGCAGGGGCGCCGGCGCCGGGCGTGTCCGCCGCGCCGCCGGCCGCCGCGGCGGCTGCCGGCACCGCGGCGCCGATGGGTGCCGCCGGCACCGCGGCCACGGCTGGCGGTGCGGGTGCCGCGGCCGCCGCCCTCCGCCCGGAGGACGAGCGCTTCCTGGATCAGCTCGAGGAGCGCACCTTCCGCTGGTTCTGGGACCTCGCCAACCCCGCCAACGGGCTGGTGCCCGACCGCGCTCCCAGCCCGTCGTTCTCCAGCATCGCCGCCGTCGGCTTCGGCCTCACCGCCTATCCGGTGGGCGTCGAGCGCGGCTGGGTGAGCCGCGCCGCGGCGCGTGCCCGGGTGCTGACGACGTTGCGCTTCCTGCTCGCCGCGCCGCAGGGCCCGGCGCCGTCCGGCGTCACCGGTTACCACGGGTTCTTCTATCACTTCCTCGACATGCAGACCGGGCGGCGCTTCAAGGATGTGGAGCTGTCGCCGATCGACACCGCCCTGCTGATGGCCGGGGTGCTGTTCGACGAGTCCTACTTCGACGCCGCCGCCGGCGGTGCCGGCGACCCGCACGGCGACGAGGCGGCCATCCGCGCCGCCGCCGAGGAGCTCTATGCCCGGGTCGACTGGCGGTGGATGCAGCCGCACCCGCCCGACGTGGCGCTGGGCTGGGCTCCCGAAAGCGGCTACATCCCTTATGAATGGCGCGGCTACAACGAGGCGGTGATCCTTTACCTTCTGGCGCTGGGCTCGCCGACCCACGCGGTGGACGAGGAGGCCTGGCGGCGCTACACCAGCACCTATCTGTGGGGCGAGTACCTAGGGCAGGAGTACCTGGCCTTCACCCCGCTCTTCGGCTACCAGTATCCGCACACCTGGGTAGACTTCCACGGCATCCGCGACGCCTTCATGCGCGCCCACGCCAGCGACTACTTCGAGACGGCTCGCCGCGCCACCCTGGCACAGCGCGCCTACGCCATCGCCAACCCGCAGGCCTATCGCGGCTACGGCCCCGAGGTCTGGGGCCTGACCGCCTGCGACGGCCCCGGCGACATGACTTTCGACGTCGACGGCCGCGCCCGCACCTTCCACGGCTACTGGGCGCGCGGCGCCTCGCTTGCCGGGGTGCGCGACGACGGCACCCTCGCCCCCACCGCGGCGGCCAGCGCCATCGCCGTCGCGCCCGAGGTCGCGGTGCCGGCGATCGAGGCGATGGCCCGGCTCTACGGCGGGCGGCTGTTCACCGCCCACGGCTTCGTCGACGCCTGGAATCCAACCTACAGACCGGCGCATTCCACCAGATCGGCCCGGTCCGTCGAGCGGGGACGTGTCGATCCCGAGCTCGGCTGGTTCGACACCGACGCCCTCGGCATCGACCAGGGACCGATCGTGGCGATGATCGAAAACTTCCGCAGCGGCCTGATCTGGCGGGTCATGCGCCGCAACCCCCATCTGGTGCAGGGCCTGCGCCGGGCCGGCTTCGAGGGCGGCTGGCTGACCGCGGCGGAGACTCCCGCGCATTGAAGCCGCGGCCGCGCCTGCTCGTCCTGGCCGTCCTCTCGCTGCTGCCGGCGGGCTGTGGCTCCGGAGACTTGCCTGATGGCGGTGCGGCGGCCGGCGCCGGGCGGTCGCCGGCAGGCGGCGAGCCCGAGCGCCTCGAGATGTGGGCGCTGGGGCGCGAGGGCGAGGTGGTGCAGCAGCTGCTGCCGGAGTTCGAGCGCCACCATCCCGGCCTGCGGATCGAGGTCCAGCAGATCCCCTTCATCGCCGCGCACGAGAAGCTGCTGACCGCCTTCGTCGGGCGCAGCACGCCGGACGTGGCGCAGCTGGGCAGCACCTGGATCCCGGAGTTCGCGGCGATCGG
>DASZHY010000108.1:0-6607 GCA_035949675.1 Thermoanaerobaculia bacterium | reverse complement strand
CGTGCACCACCTGGCGGTGGACGGGGTCTCGTGGCGCATCCTGCTCGAGGACCTCGAGCGCGCGTGCACCCAGCTCGAGCGCGGCGAGCCGGTGCGGCTGCCCTCGCCGCCGGTGCCCTTCCGGCGCTGGGCGGCGAGCCTGGCCGCGGCCGGCGGTGCACCAGCGCTGCGAGCGGAGCTGGACGGCTGGCTGGCGGTGCTGCGCGCGCCGGCGGCGCCGCTGCCGGTGGAAAGGCTCCCGCCGCCGCCCGCCGGCGGGGCTGCCGCGACGGCCGGCCTGCGGCGCTCGACCCGGCGGACGGTGGTGGAGCTCGACGAAGCCGACACTGCCAGGCTCCTCAGGTGGGCGCCGGCGCACTACCGGGCACGCATCGACGAGCTGCTCCTCGCCGCCCTGGCAGGCGCCTGCCGGCGCTGGACCGGCTCGCCCGCCCTCCTCGTCGATCTCGAAGGACACGGCCGCGAGCCGGAGCTCGTCGCGCTGCTCGCCGGGGAGGGCGAGCCCGCCGACCTTTCGCGTACCGTCGGCTGGCTCACCACCATCGCGCCCGTCCTCCTCGACCTCGCGGCGGTGCCGCCGGACGCGGGCCCGGCCGGCCTGGTGCGTGAGGTCGCCCGCCAGCTGCGCGCCATTCCCAACCGTGGGGCGGCCTACGGGCTGATGCGCTACGCCGGACCGAACGCGGCCCGCCTTGCCGCGCTGCCGGCGCCCTGGCTGCTCTTCAACTACTTTGGGCAGCTCGACGCGGCGCTCCCGCCGTCGTCGCGCTTCGCGCCGGCGCCCGAGCCGGCCGGAGACAACGTCAGCCCGCGCAATCGGCGTTCCCACCCGCTGCAGGTCGATGCCGCGGTCAGCGGCGGACGCCTGCGCATGACGTTCAGCTACAGCGCGGACCTGAACCGCCGGGAAACGATCGAGCGCCTGGCGGCCTGGTGCCGGGACGAGCTGCAGGGCCTGCTCGCGTTGCCGGCCGCCGGCGAGGACGCCGACGTCGAGGACGCCTATCCGCTGACCCCGATGCAGCAAGGGATCCTGTTCCACAGCCGCGTCGCGGCCAGTGCCGGCGACCGCGAGCTCTACGTCGCGCAGTTCCACTGCGCCTTGCTCGGCCCGCTCGACGTCGCGGCGCTCCGTGATGCCTGGCAGCGCGTCCTCGACCGCCACGCGGTGCTCCGCTCGTCCTTCCACTGGGCGAGTGGGGACGGCCCTCGGCAGCGGGTGCATCGCGGCATCCGGGCGCCGCTCGCCGTGATCGACTGGCGGCGGGTCGCCGCCGCGCGGCAATCGGCATGGCTTGCCGAGCTGCTCGCCGCCGGGCGGCGGCGCGGCTTCGCGCTCGGCTGCGCGCCGCTGTGGCGTCTCCAGCTCGTGCGCCTGGCGGCCGGCGAGCACCGGTTGGTTTTCTCCTTCCACCATCTGCTGCTCGACGGTTGGTCGATGCCGTTGCTGTTCGGCGAGCTGATGCGCCTTTACGCTGGTTGCCTCCATGGCTCACCGCCTGCGCTGCCCCCGCCGCGCCGCTTTCGCGACTATCTCGACTGGCTGGCGCGCCAGGACCCGGCCCACGCCGAGGACTTCTGGCGCCGCGAGCTGGCCGGCTTCCACGGCCCCACCCCGGGCCCGGTCGCGCCGGCGCTGCCGGAGGACCGGGGAGAGACCGGCCGCCAGCGGAGCGCGCGCTACACCCGCGAGCGCCACCTGCTCGCGAGCGCCGAGAGCGGCGCCCTGCTCAGCCTGGCGCGCCGGCACCGCCTCACCCTCGGCACCCTGGTGCATGGCGCCTGGGCGTTGCTGCTGGCCAGCCATGCCGGGGTCGACGACGTGGTCTTCGGTGCCACCTTCTCCGGCCGACCTGCCGACCTTGCCGGCGCCGAGGAGATGCTCGGCCTGTTCATCAACTCCCTGCCGGTGCGGGTGGCGATCGATCCCGGCGCGCCGCTGTGGGGATGGCTGGCGCGGTTGCAGGAGCGGCTGGCGGCCCTGCGCGAGCTCGAGCATTGCGCGCTGGCCGAGGTCCAGCGCTGGAGCGGCTGGCCGCCCGGTGCCGCGCTCTTCTCGAGCCTGGTCATCTTCGAGAACTACCCGGTGCCGGCGGGCCCGGCAATGCCCGGCGCCGCCAGAGACCCGGCGGACCCGGCGCGTCCGGCGCCCCCGGCGCCTCCGGAGGACACCGCCGGCCTGCGGATCGCCGGCGTCGAGGCGGTTCAGAACACCAGCTATCCCCTGGCCCTGGTCGCCGCTCTGCGCGGCGACCGGCTCCTGCTCCGCCTCGCCTACGACGCCGGCCGCCATGCCACGCCGGCGGTGGCGCGTACCCTGGCACAGGTTGCGGCGCTGCTGCGCGACATGGCGCGCGAACCCGGCGGCGAGCGGGCGCTGGGCACGCTGTCGCCGCTCGGTCCGGCGGAGCGCCACCAGCTGTTGCGGGAGTGGAGCGACACCGAGCGCGCGCCGGCCGTCGGGCCGCTTCTCTGCGAGCTGTTCGAGCGCAGCGCCGCCGCGGCGGCCGACGCCGCCGCGCTGGTGTTCGGCGACCTGACGCTCTCCTATGCCGAGGTGGACGCCCGTGCCACTCGCCTGGCAGCGGCGCTGCGGGGCCTGGGCGTCGACGCCGGGGGACGCGAGACCCTGGTGGCGATTGCGCTTCGCCGCTCGCCCTGGCTGCCCATCTGCCTGCTCGCGGTATGGAAGGCGGGCGGCGCCTGGCTGCCGCTCGACCCCGCCTATCCGCGCCAGCGCCTGGCGTTCATGCTGAGGGACAGCGGCGCCTGCCTGCTGCTCGCCGAACCCGATCTGCGGCGCGAGCTGCCGCGTATGCCGGGCCGGCGCGCGCTGGGCGTCGAGGAGCTGCTGGACGACGGCGGCCGCCGGCAGCGGCAGGGCCGGCAGCAGCGGCAAGAGGCCGCGGTGGCCCGGCGCGATCGCGCGACGGCTGCCCCTGCCGGCGGCCTGGCGTACGTCATCTACACCTCCGGATCGACGGGGAACCCCAAGGGCGTGATGATCGAGCATCGCGGACTCGCCAACCTGGTGCGCGAGCAGATCGCGGCCTTCGACCTCGGACCGGCCAGCCGCGTCTTGCAGCTCGCCCCTTCCAGCTTCGACGCGTCGGTGTCGGAGGTCTGGACCGCCTGGGCGGCGGGCGCGACCCTCATCCTGGCGCCCGACCCGCTGCCGGTCGGCGATGCGCTCGTGCGCCTGCTCGTCCGGCAGCAGGTGAGCGTCGCCACCATCCCGCCCTCGCTGCTCGGCACCCTGCCGCCGGCCGACCTGCCGTCGCTCCACACCCTGGTGGCCGCGGGGGAAGCCGTGGCCGGCGCACTGCTCAGGCGATGGACGCAAGACCAGCGGCGTGTGCTCAACGCCTATGGCCCGACCGAGGCGAGCGTCTGCGCCACCATCGAACGCTATCTGCCCGCGGCCGGTGCCGAGCCACTGCTCGGCCGCCCCATCGCCAACACCCGCGCCTGGCTGCTCGACGCGCGCCAGCGGCCGGTGCCGCTTGGCGCCGTGGGAGAGATTTGCCTTTCCGGCGTCGGCCTCGCCCGCGGCTACCTTGGGCGGCCAGACCTCACCGCCGAGCGTTTCCTTCCTGATCCCATCGCCGCCTCGCCGGGCGCTCGGCTTTACCGCACCGGCGATCTGGCCCGCTTCACTGCCGACGGGCGGCTCGCCTTCCTGGGCCGCCGCGACGATCAGGTCAAGGTTCGCGGCGTGCGCGTCGAGATCGGCGAGGTCGAGGCCGTGCTGTCCCGCCACCCCGAGATCCAGGCGGCCGCCGTGGTGGCGCGCCGCGACACAACCCTCGCCGGCGCCTGGCAGCTCGCCGCCTTCGTCGTCGCCAACCCGGCCGCCACGGCCGGCGACCCGGCGCTCGCCGAGCGGCTGCGGAGCTTCCTGCGCGGCCAGCTTCCCGAACCCATGGTCCCCGGCCGCTTCGCGGTGCTGGCGGCCCTGCCGCGGACGCCTGCCGGCAAGCTCGATCGCCGCGCGCTGGCGGCGGCCGCCGCGGCGGATGACTTCGGCGGCAGTGGCGCGACCGCCGACGTCGGCCGCCTGCAAGCCGGCACGCAGCGGCCGGCGGCGCCCGCAACGCCGAGGCCGGCGGCGCCGCGCAGCGGACTCGAACGTTTTCTCGCCGCCCTCTGGTCCGAGATCCTGCACGTCGACCGGCCGAGCATCGACGACAACTTCTTCCAGCTCGGCGGCCACTCCCTGTCGGGCGCCACGCTGATCGCCCGCCTGCAGGAGACGCTGGGCGAGATCGTGCACGTGGTGGTGATGTACGACGCTCCGACGGTGCGCTCCCTGGCCATCTACCTGTCGGAGCACTATCCAGCAGCGGTCGCCCGCCTCTTCGGCAGCGATTCCCCGCCGCCCGGGCGTGGGATCCCCGCCGCAGGCGCGCCGTCCGGCGACGGGCCAGTGACGGCGTCGGCACTCGCGGAGCTTCGCCGCATCGTGGCGCGGGGGCGCCTCGGCGCCAGCCGCGCACCGGCACCGAGCGCCGGCGCTGCGGCGCCGAACCCGCCGGCGCTCTTCATCCTGTCGCCGCCGCGCTCGGGCTCGACGCTGCTGCGCGTCATGCTCGCCGGACACCCGGGGCTGTTCGCGCCGCCGGAGCTCGAGCTGCTCGCCTTCGAGACGCTCGCCGAACGCCGGACCGCCTTCAGCGGGCGCCACGCCTTCTGGCTCGAGGGGGCAGTGCGGGCGCTGATGGAGATCCGCCGTTGCGACGCGGCGGCGGCGGCGGCGCGGGTGGCCGAGCTCGAGGACCACGGCGGCACGACGAAGGAGCTCTACCGGGAGATGCAGGACGCCGTCGCCCCCCGCCTGCTGGTGGACAAGACCCCCTCCTATGCTCTCGATCCGGAGGTCCTGGCGCGCGCCGAGACGGTCTTTGCCGATGCCCGCTACGTCCACCTGCTGCGCCACCCGCAGGCCATGATCCACTCCTTCACGGAGGCCCGCCTCGACCAGGTGTTCTTCCGCTTCCCTCACCGCTTCACCCGCCGCCAGCTGGCCGAGCTGATCTGGCAGGTCAGCGAGGAGAACATCCTCGGTTTCCTCGCCGGCGTGCCGCCCGAGCGGCAGCTGCGGCTTCGCTTCGAGGACCTCGTTGCCGACCCTGCCGCGGTGCTGGGCCGCCTCTGCCGCTGGCTCGCGATCGAGCTCCATCCCGACATGGCGCGGCCCTACGAGCGCCCGGCGGCGCGGATGACCGACGGTATCCATCCCTGGTCGCGCATGCTCGGCGACGTCAAGTTCCATAGCCACAAGCGCGTCGATCCAGGCACCGCCGAGCGCTGGCGCAAGGCCATGCGTGGCCACACGCCGGGCCGCGCGACCGCCGAGCTGGCAGCGCGTCTCGGCTATGAGTGCCTGCCTCCCCCGCCGCCCGAGGCGCTGCCGGCGCGATCGCTGCCGGCGGCGCTGGTGCCGTTGCAGCCGCACGGCCGGCTGGCGCCCCTGTTATGCATCCATCCGGCCGGCGGCAGCGCCCTGTGCTACCGCGATCTGGCGCACGCCCTCGATCGCGACCGGCCGGTATTCGGCCTCGAAGCCCGCGGCATCGCCGCCGGCGAGACGCCGCTCTCGCGCATGGAGGAGATCGCCGAGCGCTCCCTGGCCGCCATTTGCGCAGCCTTCCCGGACGGCCCCTGCCACCTGCTGGGCTGGTCCTTCGGCGGCCTGGTGGCCTACGAGATCGCCTGCCGCCTCGCCGCGGCTGGCCGCGACGTGCCGCTGCTCGCCATCCTGGACGCCGGCCCCGGTCTGCCGCACGAAGCCGCGGCCGGCCGGCCGGCTGACGCCGGCGCCGCCGCCACCCTGCCGCGCTTCGATGCCGCCGACCTGCTGGCGGCAGCCTTCCAGTCCGTGTTGCCGGTCACCGCCGCCGAGGTCCGCGCGCTGCCGGAGGACGAGCGCCTCCCACACCTGCTCGCCAGAGCTGGCGCGGCCGGCAAGCTGCCGCCAGGGATCGACCTCGCCCACGCGCAACGCCTGCTCGTCACTTTTCAGGCCCACCAGGCGGCAGCCCGCGGCTATCGACCGGGACCGTACCCCGGGCGCCTGACGCTGATCCGCGCCACCGCGGGCACCGGGCCGCTGCGGCATGACCCGACCCTCGGATGGGGCAGCTTGGCGGCCGCGGTCGAGATCCACGAAGTGCCTGCCCGGCACGAGGACATCGTCGCCCCGCCGCACGTGGCAGGCCTGGCGAGCTGCCTTCGCCGCTGCCTCGCGGCGACGACGAGCGACTGCCCTCCTTTGAGGTAGCATCCTGCCGCGAGGTCGGAAGGACCATCGGCAAAGGAGGCTGACGTGAAGACGACGATCAGGGCAACGGCCCTCGGTGCGGCCGCGGTGCTGTGCGCGGCGGCGGCGCCGCCGCCGCAGGCTCCGCCGGCGAGCCTGCCGGGGGCGGCACGGGCGGCACGGCAGATCACCAAGGGGGCGCTCGCCGCGCCGGTGCGGGTCCTGGCCGACGACCTGCTCGAAGGCCGCGGTCCGGCCACCCGCGGCGACAAGCTGGCTCGGCTCTACCTCGCGAGCCTGCTCGAGGAGATGGGCTACGCGCCGGGCGGGCCGGCAGGCTCGTGGGAG
>DASZHY010000107.1:0-24570 GCA_035949675.1 Thermoanaerobaculia bacterium | reverse complement strand
GCCCTGCGACGACCGCTCCGGCGTCCGCTGTTGCGGGGCGCCGACCTCTGTCGGCGACTGCTCCGGCGTCCGCTTTCCCTGCGGCCCGATGAGATGACGGGCGATCACCAGCCGCTGCATCTCGCTGGTGCCCTCGTAGATCGTCGTCACCCGCACGTCGCGATACAGCCGCGAGATCTCGTAGTCGTCGTGAAAACCGTTGCCGCCATGGATCTGCAGGCTCTCCTGGACCGCGCGGTTGGCGGCTTCGGAAGCGAACACCTTGGCCTCGGCGGCCAGGCGTCCGGCTGCCGCGGCTGCCGCTTCCCCGCCGCCGCCGGACCGGCCGCCGTCGGCGGCCGCGATATCTGCGGCCTGGGCGGCATGCGCCGATTGGGCAGCGACCGCGGCCCGCCAGGTCAGCAGGCGCGCCGCCGCGAGCGCCGTCGCCATCTCGGCCAGGCGGAAGCGGATCGCCTGGTGGCGGATGATCGGCACCCCGAACTGCACCCGCTCGCGGGCGTAGGCAATCGCCAGCTCGAGCGCCCGCTGGTGGATGCCGACCGCCTGCGCGCCGATGCCGACTCGCGAGTGGTCGAGCGTCGCCAGCGCAATCTTGAAGCCCTCGCCGGGGGTGCCGAGGACGTTGCCGGCGGGCACCCGGCAGTCGTTGAAGTAGATCGGCGCGGTGCGCGAAGCCCGCAGGCCCAGCTTCTCCTCTTCCTGGCCGACCGCGAAGCCGGGAGCGTCGGCCGGCACCACGAATGCGGTCATGCCGCGCTTGCCCGCCGCGGGGTCGGTGCGCGCCACCACCACGTACCAGCGGGCGAAGCCGGCATTGCTGATCCAAGCCTTCTCGCCCGAGAGCACCCAGGAGTCGCCATCCCGACGCGCGGAGGTGCGCAGGCTGCCGGCATCGCTGCCGGCGCCCGGCTCGGTGAGGCCGAAAGCGCCGAGCGCGCCGCCCGCCAGCTCCGGCAGCACCCGGCGCTTCAGCTCCTCGCTGCCGAAGCGGCCGATCGGCCAGCAGCACACCGAGTTGCTGACGCTCATCGTCACCGCCGTCGCCGGGCAGACGCGCGCCAGCTCCTCGACGGCGAGGATGTAGGTCAAGACGTCGGCGCCGGCGCCGCCGTACTCCTCGCCCACCAGCATCCCGAGCAGTCCCAGCTCCCCCATCTCGGCGACGATCTCGGAGGGAAACCGGTGGGCGCGGTCGCGTTCCCGGACGCCGGGACGGATGCGCTCCTCGGCAAAACGCCGGACCTGCTCGCGCAGCAGCTCCTGGTCCTCGCCGAGGGCGAAGTCGACGCCGGCGCCGGCCAGCGGAGGAGCCGCGGCGACGGGCGCGGGCCGGGCTTGGCTGCCGGCGGCGATCGCCGTCGCGGGCGCACCCGTTGCGGCCAGCGCGGCCGGCGCGGCTGGCGCGGCTGGCATCACCGGCGCGGCCGGCGCGGCCGGCGAGACCCCCGCGGCGGCGGCGGCCGCGGCTGGCGAAGCTGGCATGACCTTTCCTGGCGGCATCTTATCGGGGGACGAAGCGGCCTTCGTCGTGCCGCTCAGGCCTTGTCGAGCACCCAGTCGGCGATCACCATCTTCTGGACCTCGCTGGTGCCCTCGTAGATCTCGGTGATGCGGGCGTCGCGGAAGTAGCGCTCGACGTCGTACTCGCGCGAGTAGCCATAGCCGCCGTGGATCTGCAGCGCCTTGTTGGTGACGCGCTGCGCCATCTCGGAGGCGTAGAGCTTGGCCTGGGCGGCCTCGAGCGTGTAGCGCTTGCCCTGGTCCTTGGCCCAGGCCGCCTTCCAGGTCAGCAGGCGCGCGGCGTCGAGCTCGGTGGCCATGTCGGCGAGGTAGAACTGGATGGCCTGGAAATCGGCGAGGTGCTGCCCGAACTGCTCGCGCTGCTGGGCATAGGCCAGGGCGTCGTCGAGCGCCGCCTGGGCAATGCCCACCGCCTGCGCGGCAATGCCGATGCGCCCGCCGTCGAGCGTCGCCATGGCGATCTTGAACCCCTCGCCCTCCGCGCCCAGGCGCTGGCTGGCGGGCACCCGCACGCGGTCGAAGACCAGCTCGGTCGTGCCCGAGGCGTTGACCCCCAGCTTCGTCTCGTGGACGCCGCGATGGAAACCCGGCGCGTCGGTCCCGACGATGAAGGCGGTGATGCCGCGGTGCTTCTTTTCCGGGTCGACGGTGGCGAAGACCAGGGCGAGCTCGGCGTGGGTGCCGTTGGTGATGAACACCTTGTTGCCTTCCAGCACGTAGTCGTCGCCGTCGCGGCGCGCCAGGGTGCGCAGGCTGGCCGCGTCGCTGCCGGCGCCGGGCTCGGTCAGCCCGAAGCAGCCGAGCTTCCGGCCGGAGGCCAGGGGGGTCAGGAAGTCGCGCTTCTGCTCTTCGCTGCCGAACTTCAGGATCGGATCGCAGACCAGCGAGTTGTTGACCGACAGGATGACCCCGGAGCTGGCGCAGACGCGGCTGATTCCCTCGATGACCAGGCTGTAGGACAGGGTGTCCATGCCGCCGCCGCCGTACTCCTCGGGCACCGCCACCCCCGCCAGGCCCAGCTCGCCGGCCTGGTTGAAGAAGGAGCGCGGGAACTCTCCCGTCCGGTCGATCTCCTTGGCCCGCGGCCGGACCACCTCGTCGGCGAAGCGCCGCACGTTGTCGCGGAGCAGCAACTGCTCTTCGGTGAGCTGGATCTCCATGCCTGTCCTCTTGCTGTCGAAGGGTAACGCGAGCGCGGCGGCGGCCCTCACAGGATCGTAACAACCGCCCTCCAGAGGGTCAAGCGAACCGCTGGGGCCGCCAGGGCCGCCCTGGCAGGCGGCGACCCCTTTGGTGCACAATACCGCCCCGATGACAGCCAACGAACCACTGGCCTACACCGAGGACGAGATCCGCAGCTTCCTGCCCAGCGGCTGGCGCCTGGCGGCCGCCGACGATCCGACCGGCGAGATGGTGCCGTTCGCCTTCGGTCACTGGGATCCCCGCCAGGCGGTGTGGCGGATGCGGGTCCTCGACAACGTCGACTTCGACTGGCCGCTGGTGGTCAAGGCCGCCGACGCCGCCAAGCTCGGCGCCAACGGCCGCCTCGAGGCGCTGCGGCGGGCGATGGACAAGCTCTACCGCGAACGGCTCGGGTAGGCGAGCCGACATCTCCACGGGGCCGCCATCTCCCCGAGGCCGCCGGCCTGCCGAGACCGCGGACAGCCCCGGGGCCGGGACTGCCCCGGGGTCGCGGGTGGCTGCCGCGGTGGCGCGCCTACCGGCCCGTCGGCTTGGGCTTTTCCTGCCGGCTGGTGTTGGCGGCCGCCGTCCAGGGCGGCACGATGCCGTTCATGCGCGCATAGGCGATCACCTGGCCGAGGTGCTCGTGGGCGTGGATCGCCGTGTCGATCAGGGCGAGGCGCACCGTGGCCGGATGGCCGAAGTAGTCGATCGACTTCTCGACGTCGCTGTCCGGCATCGCCGCGATCGACTTCCGGACCTGCTCGAACGAGACCCGCATCGCGGCAATGGCGTTGCCCTTGTCGGCGCCCTGCTGCTCGATCTTCTTCAGGTCCACGCCCGGCGGCGTCTTCATCCCCCACATGCCGCCGATCAGGTAGTTGCCCCCCGCCACGTGCAGGCAGACCTCGCCGAACGAGCGCACTCCGGGGGCCGGCCGCCAGCTGAACTTCTCCGGCGGCACGACGCTCGCCAGTTGGATGAGCTCCTTCTCCGCATCGTCGAGCTCCTGCTGGATCTCGCCGCGCAGGCCGGGCGGCCGCTTGACCTCGAGCGGGACCACGCCGGAGGAGCCTTGCGGCGGCTTCCCACCGGCGCCGGGAGCGCCCTGCCGGGCAGCGGCGGCCCGCCAGCCGGCCATCGACGCCGCCGCCGCACAGGCCAATACCGCGGTTGCAACCAGAAACCTTCTCTTCATCTCGATCCTCCTCTCCGGCCCCGAGCGGCCGGCGCTGTCCGGGACCCTGGCGCCTGCTAGCGCCTAATTAGCGGCAGGGCGCTGGTTCTCCGCCGCCGACCACGGCGGCACTACGCCGTTCATGCGCGCGTAGGCGATCGACTGGCCCAGGTGCTCGTGGACGTGGCTCGCGGCCCCCAGCACGATGTCCGCGACCTGCGCCTTCCTGCCGAAGAAGTCGACCGGCTTGCCCAGGTCGGCGTCCGGCACGTTGTCGATCGCCTGGTGCAGGTGCTCGAACGACGCCTTGAGCGTCGCCACGACCTTCGCCTTGTCCCCGGCGTCCTTGTCGAAGCCGCGCGGGTCGACACCCGCCGGGAACTTGACGCCCCAGAAGGTCGGCAGGAAGTAGTTGGCGCTCGCCACGTGCATGTAGACCTCTCCCACCGACCGCACGCCCGCGCCGGGGCGCCACGAGTACTTCTCGGCAGGCATTGCCTCCGCCAGCGAGAGGATCTCGCGCTGGGCCGTGGCGAGCTGGTGCCAGGCCAGGACCCGCAGCCCGGGAACCTCGCCGGCGGCGGCCGGGGCGGCCGGCGCCGCGGCCTTTTCCGGCGTGGCCGGCGCGGCCGGCGCCGCGCTCGAGTCGTGCATCGAGTGCTTCGCGTCCGGCTGTGCGGCTGCGGGCTGCAGGGCGGCCAGCCCACAGGCCAGCAGGGCGGCGACGATCGAACAGACAAGGGGTCTACGCATGGAGGTCTCCTCTACAGGTTCTGAAGCCATGGACCGCACGATCCCCTGATGACGGGGCGACCGGCGGTCAGGACACGAGCACGCATAATAGCGCGCCCGCGGCGCGCTGCCCAGGCGATAGCGCGCCCCTGGCGCGCTGCCCAGGCGATAGCGCGCTAGCGGCGCGCTGACCAGGAGATAGCGCGCTCGCGGCGCGGCAGCCCGGCAGCCGTCGGCAGCCGCCTTGGGGCTTCGGGCTACAATGCGGCGCAAGTCTGCCACACAAGCGACGCGGGGACGGCATGAAAAAGGCGGCGCAGCGATGACCCCGGCGACCTCCACGACCTCAGTCCTGGCGCTGCTCGGCAGCGCCGGCGTGCTGGCGCTGCTGGTCATCGCGATCAGCTTCCTGCGCCGCCGCTCCTTCCTGGTGCGCCAGCTGACCTTCCCGCTGATCCTGGCGGCGCTGGCGGCGACGCTGCTGGTCTTCGGCCGCCTGCGGCCCGGCTATGCGTGGCTGCCGGTAGCGCTCTCCTGGACTCTGCTGTTCCTCGGCCTGGCCACCATCCTTCGCCTGCTGGCGATGTTCCTGTTCGACGTCCACCTGCAGGGCCAGCGGGGAGTGCGCCTGCCGCCGCTGCTGCCGGCGGTGGCGATGGCGCTGGTCTACCTCGTCACCGCCCTGGTCACGCTCAAGCTCGCCTTCCCGGGCTTCGACATCGGACCGCTGCTGGCGACCAGCGCCGTCACCTCGCTGGTGCTCGGTCTCGCCTTGCAGCCGATCCTGGCCAACTTCTTCGCCGGCCTGGTGATCAGCCTGGAGCGGCCATTCCGCATCAACGACTGGATCCGGGTGGGCGACCATCAGGAAGGCAGGGTGGTGGCGATCACCTGGCGCACCACCCACCTGCGCACCCGCGACAACGACAACATCGTCATCCCCAACGCCAAGCTCGCCGACGAGCGGGTGCACAACTTCTACTACCCGCATCCGCTGCACCTCGAGCGGATCCGCGTGCCGGTCCATTACAAGGAGCCGCCCTACCGCGTGCGGCGGGTGCTGACCGACTGCGCCGCCGGCGTGCCGGGGACGCTCGACAAGCCGTCGCCGGACGTCTACGTCATCGCCTTCGAGGACAGCGCCGTGATCTACGAGCTGCGCGTCTGGATCGACGACGTGGCCAACTCGCCGCGCATCGGCAGCGACCTGCGCTCGCGCGCCTGGGAGGAGCTGCGCAGGGCTGGCATGAGCATCCCCTACCCGACCCGTACGCTGCACCTGGCGCCCCGGTCCGCGGCGCGCCGGCCCGGGGCGCAGCGCCCCGGAGCATCGGCAACCACCGCGATGACCGAGTCCGGCGAGTCCGGCGAGTCCGCCCAGACGGAGCCAGCCGGCGGCGCCCAGGCTCCCGCCGCTCAGCCGCTGCCGCCTCATCCGCCGGCCGCGGCGTCTGGGGTGTCTGGAATCAGGGGCGCGCAGGAGGCGGCGCCGACGCCGGCCAGGCTCTACGTCCTCGAAGGCCCCGAGCGCGGCCGCTCGCTGGCGCTCTCCGGCTCGCCCGCCACCGTCGGGCGCTCGCGCGGCTGCACCCTGGCGTTGACCGATCCCAACGCCAGCAAGGAGCACCTGCGGATCGCCTGGGAGAACGGCAGCTACGTGGTCACCGACCTGGGCAGCAGCTTCGGCACCCGCCTCAACGGCCAAGCGGTCAGCCGGGCGGCGCTCTCGCCGCTCGACCGCATCGCCGTCGGCGACACGGTTATGATCTTCGAAACCGATGAGACCTGAAACGATCGGACCTTACCGCATCCTCGAGACGCTCCGCGAGGGCGGCGTGTCGAGCGTCTACAAGGCGGCCGGCCCGGGCGGCGCCGCCGTCGCCCTGAAGGTCTTCTCGCTGCAGGTGCTCGCCCCCTTGCCGCAAGTAAACGCCGGCAAAGAGGCGGCGCCCCGCCCTCAGCAGGCCGAAGACCTCGTCGCGCGCTTCCATCGCGAGGTCGGCGCCGTCGTCCCGCTCAGCCACCCCAACATCCTGCAGGTGCTCGGGACCGGCCAGGACGGCGACCATGTCTTCCTCGCCACCGAGCTCTTCGACGGCCTCTCGCTCGAGCGCCTGCTCAAGGAGCGCCGCCTCACCATCCAGCAGTCGATCGCGGTGCTGCGCGCCGTCTGCCGCGGCCTCGTCTTCGCGCACGCCCGCGGCTTCGTGCACGGCCACCTGTCGCCGCGGCACGTGCTGGCCTCTCCGGACCTCCGCGCGGTCAAGATCGCCGACTTCGGCCCCAGCGAGAGCGACGTCGTCTCCGAGCTCGACTCCACCCTGCGCACCGGCGCCTACGCCCTGGGCTCGATGCACTACCTCGCTCCCGAGCAGATCGGGCGCCGCGGCGCCCCGCCCGACCCGCGCAGCGATCTCTACGCCGCTGGAGTCATGCTCGTGGAGCTCCTGACCGGCCGGCTGCCGGCGGGCAAGCTCGCCCTGCCGAGCCACGTCAACGCCGAGCTGCCGCCGCTCACCGACATCGTGGTGCTCAAGTGCCTGGAACGCGATCCAGGCCAGCGCTATCCCACCGCCGCCGCCCTGCTCGCCGACCTCGACCGCCTCGAGGAGGCGATGCGCGTCCGCCTGCTGTCGCACCTGCGCGGCATCTCCCGCCTGCTCGGCCCGCCCGGTTCCCCCCGCCGCACCGTGCTGCTTGCGGCGCTCGCCCTGCTGCTGGTGGCCCTGGCGCTCGCCGGTTATCTCATCGCCGCCCGGTGACCCGCGGTCGGCAGGACCCCCCGGCGCCGGACAGCTGGCCCGCTAGCGCACCTTCACCCTGACGTCCACGGACATGCCGGGACGCAGCGGGTGCTGGGGATCCTGACCGTGGTCGAGGCGGATGCGCACCGGCAGCCGCTGCACCACCTTGACGAAGTTGCCTGTGGCATTCTCCGGCGGCAGCAAGCTGAAGCGGGCGCCGGTGGCGGCGGCGATGCTCTCGACGTGACCGGGAAGATCGCTGCCGTAGCTGTCGACGTGGACCGTCGCCGGCTGGCCGGGGCGCATCAGGCGCAGCTGCGTCTCCTTGAAGTTGGCGGTGACCCAGACGTCGTCGAGCTGGATGATGTTCATCAGCTCCTGGCCGGGCTGCAGGCGCTGGCCCGACTCGACGTTCTTGCGGCCGACGATGCCGGACACCGGTGCCAGGATGCGGGTGTAGGACAGGTTGAGCTTGGCCGTCTCGAGCTGCGCCTCGGCCTTGGCCAGATCGGCGTTGGCCGAGCCGGAGCGCGCGCGCACCTCCGCGATCTGCTGCGGCGCGGTGCTCGCCCGGTCGAGGTTGGCCTGCTGCTGCGCGACGCTGGCGCGCGCCTGGGCAACTCGCGCCGCCGCCGCCGACACCTCGGACTTGGCGGCCTCGAGGACGCTCTGGGCGTTCCGCGCGTCGGTTGAGCGCTGGTCGTATTCGGAGCGCGAAATCTCCTGCTTGGCGAGCAGGTTGGCGTAGCGTTGGCGGTCCGCCTCGGTCTTGGCATAGGTGGCCTGCGCCTGATCGGCCCGCGACTTTGCCGCCTCCAGGTTGGCCGACTCGGTGGTGACCGCCTGCCGCGCCTGCGCCACGGCGGCCTGCGCCGCGTGCAGCAGTCCGACGGCGTTGGCGCTCTGCACCGGCACGTCGGCGCTCGAGGCGGCGGCGTTGGCGCGCAGCCGGGCGACCTCCGCCTCGGCGCTGGCGGCGGCGGCCTTGAAGTCGGCGGGGTCGATCTCGACCAGCACCGTGGCGGCCGCCACGTAGCCGTTCTCCTGGACCTGCGGGTTGACCCACAGCACCGTCCCGTTGATCCGCGCGCTGATCGGGTGGAGATGGCCGTCCACCGCCGCGTCGTCGGTGTCCTCGTACTGGCGGGCGTGCAGCCAGTAGAGGACGCCGGCCAGCGCCAGCACCACGACCGCCGCCAGGGCGATGATGCGGAAGCGGCGCGGCATGCCCTGGCGCGGGGCCGGCTGAGACGGCTGGCCGCCTGGCGACGAGCGTTCGACGGACGCCGGCGGCCGCTCCTCCTGCCGGGCCGGCGGGCTCTGCTGCTCCACGACCTCTGCCTCTGCCTGTGCCATGGCTACTGTGCCCCTCCCGGAGCCTGTCCACTCAGGAACTGCTTGACCCCTTGCTCGACCTGGCCCATCGCGCGCAGCAGCGCGAGCTTGGTGAAGTTGTGCGAGAAGAGGCTGGCGATGTAGTTCTCGTGCGCCGCGGCGAGCTCCTGCTCGGCGAGCACGACCTCGACGTTGTTGGTGACGCCGTTGGCGAAACGGTCCCGCGCCACGCCCAGGGCCTGCTCGGCGAGGTCGACGTTGCTGCGCGCCACCTCGACCGAGGTCTCGGCCGCCCGCAGGTCGAGGAAGTTGCTGCGCACCTCGTAATCGACCCGCGCCTTGAGGTCGGCCAGCTCGGCGCGGCGGCGCGCCAGCGTCGCCTCGGCCCGCGTCACCTCGGAGCGGATGCGGCCGCCTTCGTAGATCGGCACCGACACCCCGGCGAGCAGGGTGTAGGTGCCGTCGGTGGTGCCGAGATTCTTGCCCACCCGCCCGTAGTCGCCGGAGACCGCCAGGCTGGGCAGGCGCTCGGCCGCGGCCGCCTGCTTGGCGAGCTCGGCCGACTTGAGCTTGGCCTCGGCGCTCTTGAGATCGCTGCGCGATTCGTAGGCCGTCTTCAGCGCCTGGTGCTCGTCGAGACCGTTCCAGGGCAGGTAAGGGACCGGCGTGGTGATGGCGAAGCGCTGGCCGGCCGGCACGCCGATCAGCCGGCCCAGGGTCAGCTTGTCCTTCTCGAGCGTCGCCTCGTAAACCGCCACCCGCTGCCGGTCGGTCTGGCGCTGCACCGTGGCGCGGAGACCGTCGATGGACGGCGTCAGCCCATTGCGCACCTGGTCCTGGGCCAGCTCGTCGAGCGATTGTGAAGACTTGAGCTGAGCCTGCGCGGTCTCGACCCGCGCCGCGCTCGCCACCACCTGGTAATAGGCGGCGCCCACCACCTCCATCACCAGGTCGCGGGCGTCGGCGAGCGACAGCTCGGCGGCGCGGGCCGACTCCCGCGCCGAGCGGAAGCTGTACAGCGACTGCAGGTTGATCACCTGCTCGGTGAGCGTCAGCCGGGCGTCCTGGTAGCTGAAGGGGCCGATCACGTTGGGGATGCCCGGGATCTTGAAGCCGAAGGTCACCAGGTCCACCTCCCCGGTGAAGTGGCGCAGGCTGCCGGTGAGCTGGGGCAGCAGGCTGGACAGCGCCCGCTGGCGGTCCGCCTGCGCCAGCCGGCTGTCGAGGTCCTTGTCGATGAGCCCGAGGTTGGTCCGCAGGCCGCGCTCCAGGGCGTCGGCGAGCGACAGCTGCAGCACCTCGCCGGTCGCCTCGCCGGTCGGCACGCTGCCCTGGTAGGCGCTGGGGCCGGCCACGACCGCCGCCGGCGACGCGGCCGGCGGCAGCGGCGTGGGAATGCTGGCCGCGGCGGCGGTGCCCACCCGGCCGCCGCCCAGGGCTTGCGCCGCCGCCGGCCGCGCTCCGCCGCCGGCCACCGCGGTCAGGCTGGCCAGGCAGAGCAACGCAGGCAGCAGCCGGAGCGCCCATGGCGCCGTGCTCCCGGCGGTCCTCCGCGAGTTGCATCCTTTCATCACAGCGTTCGCTCCCTCCCCGCGACGGCCCACCCGCCGCGCGCCCCGTCAGTCGACGTGGACCGGTCCCTTTCCCACCACGACCTTCTTGACCAGCAAGGTCAACGGCAGCATCGCGAAGCAGGCGATCGCCACGAAACGGAAGGCGTCGAGATAGGCGAGCGCCGCCGCCTGCTGCGCGATGGTGCGGGCGACGATCGCCGTGGCCTGGCGCCCGGCCTCGTAGGCCGACGAGCCGCTCTGGATCAGCCGCTGACTGAGCCCGCCGATCAGCTGGTTGTAAGGAGTGCTGCCGGCCGCGGCGTGCGACACCAGCCGGTTGGTGTGCACCTGGCTCTGGCGCACCACGACGGTGGTGACCGTGGCGATGCCGAAGCTCGCGCCCAGGTTGCGCGCCAGGTTGAACAGCGCCGACGCGGCATTGCTCTTTTCGGGCGGCAGCCGGGAGAACGCCACGGTCGAGATCGGCACGAACAGGAACGCGATGCCGATACCCGTCAGCATGCGGTAGTTGGTGATCGTCCAGTAATCGACCTGAAGGTCGATGCGCGAGGTCAGCCACAGCGCGCTGCCGGCGATGACCAGGCCGATGGTGATCAGCGTCTTCGCCCCCACCCGGTTGATCAACGCACCCGTGATCGGCAAGATCAGCATCACCGCCACGCCGCCGGGCGACAGCACCTTGCCGCTCTCGGTCGCCGTGTAGCCCATCAGCGTCTGCAAGAACTGGGGCACCAGCACGGTGCTGCCGAAGAGCGCGAAGCCGAGCCCGAACATGAGCACGTTGGCGCTGGCGAAGTTGGGCTCGCGGAAGAGCCGCAGGTCGATGATCGGATCGCTCGTCCGCAGCTCCCACCACAGCACCCCGAGCAGCGCCCCGGCCGAGAGCACCGCCGAGACGAGGATGAACCTGGAGCCGAACCAGTCATCCTCCTGTCCCTTGTCGAGCACCACCTGCAAGAAACCGAGGCCGATCGTGAGCAGTCCGATGCCGATGTAATCGATGTGCAGCTTGCCGCGCAGCTGCTTGATCCGCTCGACCAGGTAGGCCGGGTCCTTGATCAGCGCGCCGGTGAGCACGAACGACACGATGCCCACCGGCACGTTGATATAGAAGATCCAGCGCCAGTTGAAGTTGTCGGTGATCCAGCCGCCCAGGGTCGGACCGATGGCAGGCGCGAAGACGACCGCCATGGCATACACCGAGAAGCCCATGCCGCGCTTCTCCGGCGGAAAGGCGTCCGCCAGGATGGCCTGGGCGCTCGGCTGCAAGCCGCCGCCCCCCAGGCCCTGCAGCACGCGGAAGAAGATCAGCAGCGGCAGGGTCGGAGCCAGGCCGCAGAGAAACGAGCTGGCGGTGAACAGCACCACGCAGGTCATGTAGAAGCGCTTGCGGCCGAACATGTTGGAGAACCAGCCGGAAAGCGGCAGGACGATCGCGTTGGAGACCAGGTAGGAGGTCAGCACCCAGGTGCTCTCGTCGTTGCTCGCCGACAGGCTGCCGGCGATGTGCGGCAGCGAAACGTTGGCGATGCTGGTGTCGAGCACCTCCATGAAGGTGGCGAGCACCACCACCATCGAGATCAGCCAGGGGCTGATCGTCATCTCGTCCGCGCCCGCCGCGGGGCGCCCGCCGGCGGCTAGGGAATCCGTGGCCATGGAAGCTGTCTCTCAGGCGGCCGGCCGCTCAGGCGCCCACACCTTCGCTCGCCGCGGGGCGCAGCGCCTGAAGGGCGTTCGCGATCACCGTATCGATCAGCCGCTCGCGCTCGAGCCAGGGAAAATCGGGACGGGCGATGAGCAACGAGACCAGGCCGTGCACCGCCGTCCAGACGGCCTGGCTGGCCAGCTCGACTTCGGGACTCTCGGCGAGCGCGGTGATTTCGAGGGTCGGCTGGGCCTCCACCGCCTCCAGCATGCAGAGCGCCACACGGCCGCGCATCCGCTGGTAGCAGTCCTGGCCGATCTCGTTGCGGCGGCCCAGGCTCTGACCGCCGCAAGGCGGCGTCATGAAGGTGAGCTGGTAGTGGTGCGGGTGCTCGAGCCCGAAGTCGATGTAGAAGCGCAGGCCGGCGGCCAGCCGTTCGCGCGGCGGCAGCCCGAGCTGGTCGAGACGCTCGGCGTTGGCCCGGAAGCAGGCGAAGCTCTCCTCGCAGATGCAGTCCAGGATCTCGGACTTGTCGCGGAAATGCACGTAGATGGCCATCGGCGTGTAGCCGATGCGCTGCGCGATCTTGCGCAGCGACACGTTGCCGTAGCCTTCGCAGACGAACAGCTCGCGGGCGGCGTCGAGGATCACCCGCCGCACCGACTCCTTGTGGTCGGCCCGGCAACGGCGGGCGGAGGGCTCTGCGGCCGGTTCGGATGGGGGGTCTGGCTGGTCGGCTGGATCCATCGTCGGCGCCCACTATACGGCGTATAGCGTAGACTCTGGGCACCGAGGAGTCAACCCTTTCGCGCCCCCCTGCGGGCCCCGCCCAGGCGGGCCTACCCCGGCGACCTCACGAGCAGCCGGCGAAGGCTCCGGTGTCCAGGATCGGCTGAAAGGGCGCGTCCACCGCGTTGTGGTAGGTCCTGGTCTGTCCGGTGAGGGTGTCCGTGACCGTGACGTCCACGCCGACGTCGGTCAGCCCCGAGACGAAGAACCAGAACTTCTGCAGCAGGCCGCAGGCATCCACCACCTTGGCGACCAGCTCGAGATTGTTGCCGCTGAAAAAGGAGAAGTATCCCGAGTCGTCGGTCGTCTGGAAGGCGGTGCCGACCCCGGCCGCCCCCTGCGGCGTCCGCCACGCGGTCTGCACCTGGAAGCGGCCGTGGTGCAGGCACAGCTGGGTCGAGGTCGAGGAGCAGCTTGGCAGCAGGGTCGGTGGGTGATTCGCGGATTGCTCCAGGAGGTCGGGGTACGGCGAGAGCGCCCAGTGGAGGGAGGAGTCGTTGACCCTGACCGTGACGTCGGATGGCTCCTGGGCCTGGAAGCGGAGGCCCTTGGCGGTGGCGGCGACACCCCGGTCTTCGAGGAGGGCCTGTCCCAGCAGCGCGGCGATCTGGCCAGGGTTCGCCCCGGCGGCGAGGGGGACCTCGGCGGTGAAGATCTGGCCCGAGGAGGTTCCCCGATGAACGATGGTGACGCTGTCGGGCAGGGCAGGGTTCGCGGCGGCGCCGCTCGCCGCGCCGCCAAACTCGAGTTGCAGCGCGCCGCCGATCGCATCGACCTCGTAGGAGCCGAATCTGGCGGCCCGCCTGGCGCCGGGCGGCGTCAGGTCCTCGACCACGTCGGCGGCGACGAAGGCGCCCGGGCACAGCCCGGTCTCGGCGTTGGCGATGCGCAGGTTGTTGCCGTTGCAGTCGGCGTGAAAGGCCTTGGGCTCGGCGGGATCGGCCGTGCCGGCCGGGAACCAGCACGGATAGGCGTGCCGATTGATCCCGTCGGCAAGCAGCTGGCACACCTGGGCGGAGCCGGCGCCGGACGAGGTTGGGATCGCGACCGGGCAGACGAACAGCGGCTGCGCCGAACCGGGGCAGCTCACCTCCATCCTTACAGTCGCCGCGGCCGCCGGGCTCGACCCTAGTGTCGCGAAGGCCGAGTAGGAGGGTGTGACGGCGGGAGCTGGGCACGGCGCACCAAGGATCCGGAATACCGGCAGCAAGCCATAGGACGCGGCAAAGCCCGCCCCGTCCTGCACGTTCTCGTAGAACGTGTCCTGGATGCCGGCGTTGTTCGCGTACCAGACGGCGCTGCCGGACGCCGCGGCCGGCTCGGCGACCGTGAGCTGCAGGTAGTAGGTCGTGCCGGCAGCCAGGACCGTCGAGCCGGGAATCGACACCAGATGGGGATACTCCGTGAGGTTGGCGGCGGCGGCCTGAAAGAACGAGGATCCCGGGCTCGTGCCGATCGTCGCTTCGAGTTTCAAGCTGGGCGAGCCCGTCGCCTGCGAGATCTCCACCTCGACGTGATCGACGCAGTATTGCGGTCCTGCCGGCACGGTGAAGGGGACCGCGACGACGTTGCGGGTGGGCAAGCCGGTGTCGGGATCGGCGCCGTCGTCGGTCAGCACCTGGCTGTCCGCGGGGTCCGGGTAGTAGCCGTCCTGGGCCAGGAAGTTGCTGTAGACGACCTGCTGCGCGGCTGCCGCCGCGCCTGAGGCGGCCAGTCCCAGCCCGGCAAGGAGCGCTGCCATTGGCTTCATGCTCTTCTCCTTTCGGGCGGACGCGCGCCAGCTTCAGGTGCCTGCTTTGACGACGGTGATCGTCGTCGAACCGGTCACGGAGGCTGGAACGGTGCCGACGGAGATCGTTACCGGACCCGGCGCGACCGTCGAGGCGGGCACGAAATCCGCGGTGGCGATGCTGTCGGTCGATCCGGTGCCGGGCTGCACGACGGTGACGTTCGCGAAGCCCTGCACGGGTTTGCCGCTCCCGTCCGTGGCGCTGAAGGTGGCGACCGTGTTGGCGGTCACCTGCCCGACGGACCGCGTCAGGTGCGCGGTGACCTGGACCTTGCCGCCGGGCATGACCTGCAGGTTGTCAACCTGCACGGTGATGACCTCCGGCAGGGCGAGATCGAAGCGGAAGGGGATCTGCCGGCTGAACCCGTTGTTACTGCTCCCGGGCACGTTCAGCGTCGCGCTGACGGTTGCCACGCCTGGTGTCTTCGGGCTGGTGAGGCCCGCGGTCGCCAGGTGATCGATGCCGATCTGCACCGGTGTCGCCGGAAACGAGCCGGCGGTCGAGGAAAAGGTGACCGTCCCCGTGCTCATCGCGGCGGACACGGCGACCGTGAACAAGGTGACCGTTTGGCCGTCGGCCGGGCCCGAGGCCGGAGCCGCGACGAAGCGCAGCACGTCGTCCGGGTTCGGCGCCGTGAACTGGATTTGCAGCTGCGCCGAGACGGTGGGCGAGCCCTTGACCACGGCCGAGACGATCGCGGTCTCGACCCGCTGCGAGCTCTGTAAGACGACGAGCGCCTTGCCGTCCGAGCCGGCGGTCACGTCGAGGCTGGTGCCGTTGGCGGCCGCGGCGCCGACCAAGGTGCCGCTCGAGGTCGTGAAGGTGATCGTTCGCTTGTCGCCGTCCGCGTTGGCGGCGATCGCGGCCACCAGCGTCAGGCGTGACAGGCCGTCCGCGAGGATCGACTGGGCCCCATTCAAGGACGCCAGGGTCAGCGCGCCGGCGACCTGCGGAGCCGTGGGCGAGTAGTTGCTCTGCTTGTAGCAACCGAGGGCGGTCACCAGCAGGATGGTTCCCGGGAGCAGCACCCGGCGCGAGCGTTCGGCGAGTCTCATGACGGTTTATCCTGGCGATCTGGTCGGGTCGATTCAGTCGATCTGCAGCTCACAGCTGTCCGGGATGTTGGTCCCCGATGAATCGGTGATCGTCTGGTCGATCTCGACCAGCGTCACCGGCCCGGTCCCGGGGCCTTTCGTCAGCGTGATACGGGTGAGGACGACCTGGTCGATTTGCGAGACCTGGAGGTTGCGCTGGATGGTCTTGGTGGGCTTGCCGCCGGTATCCTTGAACCAGATCTCGTGATCGGGCGCCAGCTGAAACACCGCGACGACGGCCTCGCCGTCCATGTTGCTGCGCAAGGTCTGCCGAAAGACGATCAGGTGCGGCAGGGCCGCGGGGTTGGGTGAGGCCGTGAGATGAGATCGGATCTGGATCGCCATGATGGTTCTCCGTCCTCCTCGTTAGCTGCCGCCGCCGAAGAGCTTGCCGAGGCCACCCTGGAAGGCTTTGGCCACGTTGAGATCGAAGGAGAGCGAGAAGTAGTAGCTCGCGGCCACGGAATACTGGCTGACCAGGGGATTGCGGTCCTTCTGCTTGAAGATGATGGCGCCGGCGCCGGCGCGGAAGGAGTTGGTGACGCGCAGGCCGCCTCCCAGGATCAGCGCCTGACTCCCGAACAGGTCCTGACGGGTCTGGAGCGTACCGGAGCCGCCATCCGCGACGCTCTGGACCGTGAGCCCGATGGTGGCGGCGAAACGGCGCGAGAAGGTGCCGAAGAAGCTGCCGAGCTGAGCGAGGTTGGCGTCCTTGTTGACGGGGCGGAAGTAGAAGTTCACCCCGATGTAGGTCACGGCGGTCTTGAGCTGCGGCGGATAGAGCAACCCGGCGTCGGCGCTGATGTAATTGTTTTGCGACGTGGCGAAGTTCCCCGTCGTCGAGCCGTCGACCACCTCGACCCCCGCGGCTTCGATCTGGACCTTGTCGGCCAAGGCATCGAGGGCCGCGGCGCGATCGATCAGGTTGGTCTGGAGGTCCTGAGCGAGCCCGTTCAACGTGAAGGCCAGGTTGCCGGCCCTGACGAGGGGTCCCTTGGGATCGATCTGGCGGCGCAGGGAGGCGACCTCGTCCTCGCGCAGACCGGTGCGGAGCGTCGACGAGGGCGGCGCGTCGGCCACCTTCCTGATCAGGTTGACGAGGGCGCCGAGCGCCGCGGCGTCGTCGTCGTAATGGTTCGCCATGACGGCGGCCTGGTCCGGGTCCGTGAGACTGGTCGCGGCCTCCCCGGGCCCGCGCCCCTGGGCGGCCAGCAGGAGCTGGTCGTCGTCCGCACGGACCAGCGCCCTGGCCGCCGTGAGGTTCTGGCTCGCGAGCATCGCTTGCAGCGTGCTGTCGTCCACGGCATTCTTGTCGAGCCGAGTGAAGAGGTCCGCGAGCTCCGGGGCACGCAGCGCTTTGAGCGCCTCGTCGAAGTCATGCTGCCGTTCGCTCAGGGGCGGGATGGCCTGGCCGGGATTTCCCTCGACGATGCGGTTGCGCCGTATCTGCGGCGTCAGGATCTTCTGGACCAGGTCACGGAACTTCCCCCGCAGCTCGTCCTGGCCCGGGCTGGCATCGAAGACCGTGCCGTCCACGATGGCGACGGCCGCGCCGGTGACGTCGAGCAACCGCCGATAGAGCTCGCCGCGCAGCTTGCGGCTGTCCTCCTCGGTCAGGGTGCCGCTGCTCACCTGCGCAAACCCCCGGTCGAGGACGTCGCGGGCCTTCGCCCTGAACTTCGCCGCGACGTCGTCCGGCACCTTGGCGCGGCGCTGGAAGCAGAACGCGTAGTAGCGGTCGGCCTCGAGCGGCGGCAAGATCACGCGGAAAGTGGTCCCGTCGAGCCTGCCGGGAATCGGCGCCGGGGGCTGCAGCGCCGCGCCGGGAGGCGCCAGCAGCCTGCAGCTCGAGTCCAGCGACAGGTTGGCGGTCTTCGAGACCGCATACTGGACCGTGATGCTGGTGGTCCCGGCCGGCACGGTTCCACACACCCGGGCAGGAACGTCGAACGGCAGGACGTGGTCGAACGTCCCCGCGCTCAGGTTGACCCGGACCTCCGCGAATCCCGTATCTCCCGAAGGCGGAGCACAGGGGTCTTGCGCCGCGGCGGGAACGGACACCAAGGCTTGCGCCAGGAGGAAGGCGCCGAGGACCGAGGGGCCGCGTCTCCGCGCGGACAACCGCATGCACCTGCCATCGCTGCCAGGCGATCCCGCCATGAACGAGCGTCCCTCCGCGAAAGAAGCTGACTAAGCAAAGCTTACAGGGGGTTGGCGGATCCGGCAACACCAACTGCGCCCAGGCGGCCACACGACCGCCATCGGCGGGTAGGAGCCGATCTACTGCTTGCGCGGGCGTTGTGCAACGGCCTCCGCTACCGCCTTCCACTTGGCATCTTCGAGCCGCTGCCAATCGAGGCGCCAGATCGGTTCCCCCAGCCCACGCGCGGCGATGTAGAGGCCATCCCGGCCCGCCGCCAGACTGAGATAACTCAGCCCCGGCGCGATCCCAGCGAGCAGCAGCCGATCGAGCACCTGGATGTCGGCATCCCACCGATCGAGCGCCACGCCTTCCGGCGTCTCAACGACCTGGTAGACGCGATTGGCCTGGACGGTGAGCCCGCGGACCACCCGGACCGCGGCCATCTTGTGGGCCCGGTTGATCTTCCGGCTGAACAGCCTATCGAGAGCCCTGAAGTCCTCCTCCGTCCGTTCCTTCCACTCTACGTGCCCGCCGTTCACGGCCACGGACTCCTCGACGGCACCCTGCCTCGAATAGCGCTTGAGGAGGTACGCGTTCTGCTGCGCCGCCCAGAGCGCTCCGTTGCGGCCCGCGGCCAGTTTGACATCACGCTCCGCCTTGAGCTGATCGGGAGATGGCAGCACCGGCGGCTTCTCGCTGATCAGTTTCAGCTCGTCCTGCACGTTCAGGGTCTGCCACGTCTGGCCATCGAGCCGGAGGAGAAACGGCGGCTTCTCCCACTCTGCCCTGGAGCCTGCGTCCGTGCCTCCTCCCCATGCGGGCAGCACCGCGAGGACCGGTCCATCCGCGGTGTAGGCCAACGACGAGACCCACCAGTGGGGCGTCGGAAGCTTGCGGAGATCGTCGCTGGTCAACAAACTGAGCTCGTCTCCGAAGGCGGTGGCGAGCACCCATGAGCTGCCATCGGGACTGAGCGCCGCATCGCTCAGATTGGCGTCGCTCCCTTCCTTGTTCTGCGGCTCGCGCCAGGAGACTATCTTTCCCGACGGCAGGATCTGGTCCACCGCGAGCGTGTCGCCGTGCAGGAGAAAGACCCGTCCCTTGGCGTCTGCCCCCAGGAACTGAAGTGCCTTCTGGTTATCTTGCGCCGGGTCGCCCGCCACTCGTTCGAGCGCAACGCGAGCGACTGGCGGCTTCGCGACCGGCGGGTTTTCAGCCGCCCATCCGCAGAGCGCTAGCGCTACGAACAGGGCTGGCGTGACTGCGCTTTTGGTGAGATCCAGGCCTCGCATGGCACGCTCTCTAGAACCGCTTGTCATAGCAGAAAACCTCACTACATTGGGTGTCACTCTCCCCTGTCTTGGAGTCGGTGCACGTCACGCAGGTATAAGCGCAGCAGGTGTAAACGGAACAGTACCTGTAGTCCTGGACGTGACATGTGATGGTCGCTTGAGCGGGAGAGGGCCAAAGCCCCACGACCAGGGCGAACAGCCCAGCGACGGGGAGAAGCCGGCAACCTCGCTTCAGGCTTCTGACTGGGTTACGGTTAGACCGTGAGCTAAGACGCATCATGGCATCCTCCTCTGGGCATCGAATAGCCTCTACCTGTTCTAGTTGCCCCAGGGGGTTTTTCCAAGACAGTAAGCTCGTATATATCTATGTGAGGAAGTCGCGACGGTGGTCAGCGTCGAAGGGTGCCGACGCGGTCAAGAAGATAAGCTGGCCGGCTCGACAGCGATGCGCCCCTGGTACGTCTGCCCTGGCCGGCGCCCCGGCGGCCGCCTGGTGATGCGCCGCCGCGCTCCGGGAGAGCACATCGAGCGCCTGCGGTTCGACCGGCCAGGCGGCTTCGAGGAGCTCCGGCGGCGGGCAGCGCGGTGGGCCGCCGATCATCTCGCCGCGTTGCGCGGCGCCGACCCCGAGATGCCCGGCGAGCTCGACGACCGCGCTGCCGACAACTGGCGGCCGTTGCTGGCCATCGCTGACCTGGTGGGCAGGGAGTGGCCGGAGAAGCGCGCGGCGGGCGGCGCTGGCGCTGTCGGGCAGCGGCAGTGAACCGCCGGACAGCGCCCGCGAACAGCTGCTGGCCGACATCCGCGAATCCTTCGACGAGCGCGGCCCCGGCCGCCTCCTCACAGAGGACCTGTTGCAGGACCTGCGCGCGCGGGAGGACAGGCCCTGGGGCGAATGGCGAGGCGGGCATCCCCTCTCGGCCGTTCAGCTGGCGCGGCTCCTCAAGCCCTTCGGAGTGCGGCCGCGGTTGTTCCGCTCCGGGCCGAAGGTCGCCAGAGGCTACCTGCTGGAGAGCTTCGCCGACGCCCTCTCAAGGTATCTGCCCGGCGGGCCGGCGAACTCGCTGCCAACCGATGCCGTAGCGGGTTTGGCCGGCTGTCTGGTAGGCGACGGTAACGGCGGTGTAGCGGCTCCCGAAAGCGGCGCAAACCCGCATGGGGACTGCGTTGTAAGGGTGTAACGGCTCAGCGCCCCGGGGCTCCAGGCGGGGAGGGGGCCGACGGGACCGAGGCTGACGACGAGAAAGAGGTGCTCGACCTGTGATGATGGCCGAGGAGCTGCTCGAGGAGCTGCGGCGCTGCGGCATCCAGGTCCGTGCCGAAATTCAGGCCTTGGCGAAGAAGCTCTTGCGGGCCGACAGCGGCGACGATCGGACAGCTTCAAACTGAATCTTCAGGCCATCAGAAGGGCCCCGGAGTGATCTGCTTTCGAGCCCAAGGCGAGAATGCGGGGATGTTAGCAACGCGAACATCCCCATCTCTTGCTCCGAGCCTTGAGTACGTGACGAGAGCGCAAAACCTTGCACAAAGAGGGAGCAGCGCTCGCGTCTCGCGGCACGCGAAGCGAAGCGCAATTTCAGGCTGCCGATCGCGGCGCGCATCCTGGCGGCGCTGGGCGTCGAATCGCCTCCCCGATCATGCGCTAGCCCCAGGGACGATTGGCCCTTCTCTGCACAGGAATCCTTGGCGAGTTGGTGGCCGCATGGGCGTAGGCGTCCTGGGCGCGCGAATCGGCAGATCGAGCAGCCGGCCCGACCCTGCTACCTGCGCAGAGGACCGCCCGCCTACCACCTTCAGGTTGGCCGTCGATGCACCGTGGCTCGCCGCCGGCCGCCTGGCCGGCGCCGGCGAGGATCGCGAATTGGCTGGCGCCGGCGGCCTGGGCGTCGAACACCTCGATCTGCCACACCTACGGATGCTGATGAGCGGTAACATCGATGGTCGGAGGCTTGTAAATCACCTGCCAGCTTTCTGCCGGCGGAGGCAGATAAGCTTCGATCTCCTCGCGCCTGCGGATCTTCTGAGTCTTCGAGCCGTCACTGACATCGAGTCGTCGCTCATCAAGGTCATCCTTCTCATGCCATATAAGGATACGGCTAATGTGAAGTCCTTCCAACATTGCTCGCGTATTTGTCTCGTCAAACCATGGGTTTGTCGTCAATAAACTGGCCACGAACGAAAGGCGCTCTGATGAGGGCAACATCGGAGCTCCAAGGGCTCTATTGACGTTGTAGGCAGACTCGCCGTGGACCAACGGATGGGCGCCGTTCAGTAGCCAAAGATCGTTCCACTCGACTGCGAGTAGCTCACACCAAGACGGCGGGAACTCCGCGAAAGCGTAGGTCTGCGGCTCTTGATCATGCTTTGGACAAGTGGTCCAGAGAGGAATCACACTAAATATCTGGGCGCTGCCGTAATAAAGGACTGTGTCCGGTGGGAACCGTCTATAGTCAAACTCGATGTCTCTGTTAAGAAGCATTGAGGCCGATGGGTCGTCAGCTACAGCATAGCGTTGGATCAAACCGTGCACGATCTCCAGCTTTGTGCCAAGCCTCTCGAAGGTGCCTTGAGCCACTCGCCACTCAAAAACATCAAGTTCATCGGCCATTTCAAAAGCCGCAGCAATATTGAGATCAATGAGTCTTCTGCCGCGACTCATCAGGAATCTATCGAACACGATGGCGGGGAAGCGAACCTGGCGAAGATAGCGGCGGCCATCCTCTTGCTCGCTGTCATCGACCATCCACGGCAGCCCCGAGCCGCATGTTAATTGCAGTCTCACAACCCGAGAATTGACCAATAACAGCAATGGGTACACACCTCTGATCGCCTCGGAAACCAACTCAGAGATTGTGCTATTTAGAAGTTGGATGGCTGGGGCGTTCACTTCGAGATGAGTGCGAGCTACCGACAACATCCCAGCGCGATTTGAAAGCCAGTCCACTTCGAGATGACCAAGCTTGTTGGATATCTGGCCTGCGGTGTCTGTCTTCATCCCCTTAAAGCTCACTAGGAGATGGGCGTTAAAGGTGAAAAAGTATCCAGCTTGAATGGGCTGGATCTCCGCACAGTCGGCTGCGCCCACAATCTCCTTTAACCGCATGTAGATGGCAGACCGCCCCAAAGGAAGCTTAAAGAAGGGTAAAATGAGCCGATATCTCGCAAGTCCTTCGCCGATCCGTCCTTCAGTGACGTGCCAGGCAATTCTGTCGAGCAACTCCTCCTTGATCCGGTCGTCAGGCCACCGAACCAACGAGAGGAATCTCTGCTTCTGTGCGCCGACTGACCACCTCCAGCCGGGATCGAGAACAAGATCGTCAAGCGAGCTCGATCCAGGGCCAGGATCGTCGCTGTCAGAGGGGCCTAGGAAACCGAATAGACTCAAGCGACAAGGAATCCAGAGGACTTGATCGAGAATATAGTTTCTTAGCGAGTGATACCAATATTTGAGGCGTAGCAGATTCTCGTTAAGGCGCAGGCGCACCGTTGTTCCCCTGCCCCTAGCCTGAGAGCGCCGAAGCTCTCCGAAGGTGCCCACTCCCTCCGTTGTAAAGGTCCACGCCTCGCCTGCTGAAAGGACCGTGCTGCGTTGGGTGTAGATCTCGATTCTATCCGCGATCATGAAATAGCTCAAGACGCCAATTCCGAACTGAGCTGTCCGGCCGACAGAGAATCCCTTCCGAGCGCAACGGTGCTCGAGGTCGATCAGGTCCGATCGAGCTACCGTGCCGCTGACGAGCAGGTTGTTTTCTACTATCTCTCGGGTCATGCCGGCGCCGTCATCTGTACATACCAACCACCAGCGAGTCTCTGAATCCTTTTCCAAGGACAGCCTTACCAGATGTGCCTGCCCCAGCTTCTCTTCCCAAGCAGGATCTGCGGGTCGCTCGGAGTCAGGAAGGTGAAGCCGCTGGTAGGCTACATGCTCGCGGACAGCGTCAAAGGCGTTCTGCAGTAGTTCTCGGGCCGCCGCCATCGGGTTTTGATAGATGGCAGTCCCGGCGAGAAGCTCAAGGAGTTTTTCGGTATTGGGGCGGAACGAACCCTCGATAAAGGTATAGTAATTCTTGTGTGCGTGAACATCGAGGAACACTGAATCGCCGAGATCCCACGCGTGTGGAAGGTCCTGGTCGTCGGGAAAGAAGCGAAACGGCTTGTCCGCATCCAGGCGACGGCAGAGACGAAGCTCGTGTTCGATCGAGGTTGCCGTGTCTAGGATCGCACGATGCACCACAGCGGTGTGTGGGCGAGCCCGGATAGAGATCCGCCTGTTGTCGGACCTGATCTTTAGGACCAGCGCCTGGTCCTTCCACCAATAGATTCGGCTCTTGGGAGCGATGGAGCGATGACGAAAGATGACGGGTGGTGTTCGTTCGGGATCGTTCTCAAGAATGTCGGCTACCCGGAGAACACAGGCGAGATAGCGGAGATGGATGACTTCGCCGGAATGCAGAGACTTTGGATCCAATGACTCGTCGAGCAACAGCTCGTAGTTCCAATGGTGACTCTGGCAGAGATCGATTACATCTTCCCGCCAGGAAGGGTAACCAGAAAGGGCATCAACGGCTAGGTTCTTCTCTATCCAGTACTTGCCCCATTCATTGTGCTTGTGGCGACAATAGTAAGCAACCATCTCCTCTGCGAGAGATAGCTGATCGACGGTGGGCGCTCCGTGGAAGAGCGGCGGCGTCAGCGGCCGATTTTGCTCGGCCAGCCACCGCTCGAACTCCTCCTTCTCCTGCTCTGAAAGATCGCCTGCCGAGATCGTCAGCCACTCATAATGGGCGGATACCTTGCCACGCTGTGGAGTCATGCCGATATCGTGAAGGTATGCAGAGACGAGAAGTAAGGCGAGTTCTGGGACGGAGAGGGCCGGGAGGACGCTTTTAGGCAAGACGTCCACCATCCGCTCGGCCACGCGAAACGAGTGATCCTCGTCGTGCAAGGTGAAGTTAGGAAGGGCCGTTCCTCCCTTAGCAAGGACGGTTTCAATCTCGGGCAGGAGAAGGCGAAGGACCGACACGGTCTCCGATTTCGGTGCTCTACTGTCCAATTCGAACCAAAGACGGGTCTCATTCCACCGCCGATTCATTGTTGAACTCCCTCCTGTGAGTGAGTACTTGGCACTGGCCGACGCCGTGCTCGATCGCCTGGTGCACAACGCCCACGAGCTGCGGCTCAAGGGCGAGTCGAGGCGCAAGAACCAAGTGTCCATCCCGCCGGCGGACGCAACGTCATGACGCGATCGCGGCGCGCCGTGGCGCCTGGAGCCCCCGCCCGCCTGCGA
Source organism: Thermoanaerobaculia bacterium (assembly GCA_035949675.1). Classification (GTDB taxonomy): domain Bacteria; phylum Acidobacteriota; class Thermoanaerobaculia; order Multivoradales; family UBA5704; genus JASLEW01. Next base: position 262 of record DASZHY010000107.1, on the reverse strand, counting down.
GGTCCCCGAACCGGCTATGGAAGCTGGCGGGGTATGGAAAGCTCCGGGCCACCACCCACCCACCCCCGGACCTTTCCACACCCCTCGGAAATCCTGGGCGCCCGCCCACCTCCCGCCCAGGATTACACGCAGCTCCCACAGCCGCGGCGACGAGGTCATATACACTCTGAAAGAAGACAAGAGGAGAAGCCAAGCCGACCATCTCAACCAACCATGAGCCGCTGCCCGTCGCTCCGCTCCGACGAGTGGTCGCCTTCACCGG
>DASZHY010000106.1:0-9150 GCA_035949675.1 Thermoanaerobaculia bacterium | reverse complement strand
GCCGCCTCACCAGCCGAGTCCGGCGCCGCGCGCCGCGAGCAGGCACTGGAAGATGAAATCGAACAGCTCGAGGTGGTTGAGAGCCGCTCGCCAATCGGGTCCCCAGACGGTGAGGCCGTGATCGCGGATCAAGAAGCCGGGCAGGCGCGGCGGCGCGGCGCGGAAGCGGGCCTTGACCTCGGCCGCGATCGCCGGCACCAGGGCGTGGTTGGCGAAGACCGCGATGGCGACCTCCGGCCGTTCGTCCGCGACGCCCAGGCCCTTGAGCATCTCGATCGGCGGCAGCGGCAGCTGGGCGGCGGCCAGGCGCGAGACCACGTTCGACGCCACGGTGTGCACGTGGAAGCAAGCGCCGGCCTCGGGGAAGAGCCCGTAGACGGCATCGTGCAGGCACCACTCGGCCGAAGGGCGGTCGCCGGCGCGGCCGCGTGCCAGCAGCTCGCCGCCGGGGTGCAAGCGCAGGAAGTCGCGGCGCGTGAGCTCGCCCTTGTGCTTGCCGCTCGCCGTGATCCAGTAGGAGCCGTCGGCCTGCCGTGCCGACAGGTTGCCGGCGGTGCCGGACATCCAGCCGCGGCGGTACAGCTCGCGGGCGGCAACCGCCAGCTGGCCGCGGGGATCGGCGGCGCGCAGCCTCGCCGGAGTGGCCGCGCCGGCGTCTGCGGCATCGGGGATGGTGGCCCTCTCGTCGCTGGTTTTCAGGCGTGCCCTCCGGCGGGTTCAAGCGGCCGGCGATCGAGGTTGAAACAGTACCAAGGGCGCGGCGGCGGCCACAAGGCAATGGGGGTGTGGCGGGTTGGCGGGGGGAATCGCGGTCCTGCAGCCGGGGCGGCGATGGTGGCCAGCGGCGGCTTTTCGAGCGGGGCGCCGTCTGCGATAGTAGAGCTGGTACGCGTCTCGCACGGAGACCGAAGAAGACGAAGAAGACCGAAAAAGACCGATGGAGACGGGCCTTGTCGCAAGGCGACCCATCGAGGCAGGAAAGCAGGAGACCAAGCCATGGCCATCGTGAGCTATCGTGAAACGGGGCGGGTGCTGGAAGATCCCGCCGCCATTGCCGCGGCGCTTGCCGCTCATGGGATCTGGTATCGCCGCTTCGCAGGCTCCGACCAGCTGCCGGACGACGCGGCCGACCAGCAGATCCTCGACGCTTACCGCGAGCCGATCGAGCAGCTGATGGCCGAGGGCGGCTACGTCACGGCCGACGTGATCAACGTCAAACCCGAGACGCCGGGGCTCCATGCGATGCTCGACCGGTTCAACAAGGAGCGCTACCACGACGAGGACGAGGTGCGGTTCATCGTGCACGGCCGTGGTCTGTTCCACGTCCATCCGCCGGCGGGAGAGGTGTTCAGCATCGAGGTGGTCAAGGGCGACATGATCCGCGTGCCACGCGGCACCCACCACTGGTTCGACCTGTGCAGCGACCGCACCATCCGCGCCATCCGTCTCTTCCAGGATCAGGCCGGATGGACGCCGCACTACACCGGGACCGGGGTGGACGGCAGGTTCCAGCCGCTGTGCTTCGGGCCGCGGTACCTGCCGCAGTCGCCAGCGACGTAGCGGGGGCGATCCGACGACCCGATGCCGTTGCCTGCCGGGATAGGCGGCCTGCTGCTGGACGTCGAAGGCACGACGACCGCGATCGCCTTCGTCTACGACGTGCTCTTTCCCTATGCGGCGGCGCGCCTGGAGGCGACGTGTGCGCGCCGCGCGGCCGAGCCGGAGGTCGCCCGGGCCATCTCCCGGCTGCGGGAGGAGCACGCGGCCGAGGCGGCGGCGGGCAGGCCGGCCTTCGGCGACGGCGCTCCCTATGCCCGCTGGCTGATGGCTCGCGACCGCAAGTCCACCGGCCTCAAGGCGCTGCAAGGGCTGATCTGGGAGGAGGGCTACGCCGGCGGCGAGCTGCGCGGCCATGTCTTTGCGGACGTGCCGCCGGCGCTCGCCGCCTGGCGTGCGGCGGGGGTGCGGCTGCGCGTCTTCTCTTCCGGCAGCCGGCGGGCGCAGCAGCTGCTCTTCGCCCACAGCGATTTCGGCGACCTGACGGCTTTCTTCGACGGCTTCCACGACACCACCACCGGGCCGAAGCTCGAGCGCTCCTCGTACGTCGCCATCGGAGAGGCCTTTGCGCTGCCCCCGGCGGCCCTGCTCTTTCTCTCGGACACCGTCGCCGAGCTCGATGCGGCCGCCGCGGCCGGCTATCGTACCGGGCTGCTGGAGCGGCCAGGCAACCGGCCGCAGCCCCGCGGCGCGCACCCTGCCTTCGCCACCTTCGCCGAGCTGGCCCCGGTGGCGCCACCCGGACCCTGAGCGAGCGGCGGGCGGGCGGCCCGCACCTGCGCGCGCGAGCTCGGCTGTGTCGGCGGGGACTTGAGTTCTACGGACAGGGCAGCGCCATGGTGTCCTGCACCGGCGGCGCGGCGGTGCCGAGCGTGTTGACGTAGGTCTTCTGCAGGCCGGTCCGGGTGTCGGTCACGGTCACCGTGAAGCCGACGTTGGTGCCGGCGGCATAGAAGATCCAGAAGCGCTGGTTGACGCCGCAGCCGTTGAGCACCTTGATCAACATCTCCGGGTTGTCGGCGCTGAAGAACCAGAAGAGCCCGCCCTGGGCGACGCCAAGACTCTGCAGCGGGATGGCCTGGCCTGGTCCGTTACGGCCGTGGCCGGCGCGGTAGCTGACCTGGAGCAGGAAGCGGCCGTCGATGCACACCGCCGTGGAGCTGGACGAGCAGGCGGTCAGGTTGGCGCCGGCAGGCGACGCCGGCGCGGACGTGCCGGCCGCGAAGGGCTCGATGCCCGACGCGCCGTCCGCGGACGGCGCGAGTCCCGACGTGCCGGGGGCGAACGCCTCGAAGCCCGACTTGCCGGCCGCCTGCGCGGCGGGTTGCTCGGACCCGGGTGCGGCGTCGCCGGCGACGCAGGCGAAGGCCGCGGTGTCCTGCACCGGTCGGGCCGCCGTGCCGTCGGGGTTGCTGTAGGCCTTGACGCGCCCGGTGCGGGTGTCGGACACCGTCAGCGTGAACCCGGCGTTGGTGGTGGCGGCGGCGAAGATCCAGAACTCCTGGTTGAGGGTGCAACCGTCGAGCAGCTTGACCAGCATCTCGGGGTTGTCGCCGCTGAAGAACCAGAACAGCCCGCCCCGGGAGACGCCCAGGCCGGCGAGCGGCAGAGCATGGCCGTTGCCCGCGTGGCCGCCGCCGTCGGCGGTGGCGAACGCGACGCTGAGCTGCCAGCGGCGGTCTCCCGTCTGGTCGTCCAGGCAGAGCGTCGTGTCGGACGGCGTGCAGAGGAAAGTGGCGTGGCCGATCTTCGCGACGTAGCCCTCGGCGAACCACAGGCCGCCGTCAGGCCCCACGGCGATGCCCTGCGGCCCGGCGTTGGCGGTGGGCAGCGCCACCTCGGCGACGGCGCCGGCGGTCGAGAGGCTGCTGATCTTCGCGGAGTCCGGCTCGGTGAACCAGAGATTGCCGTCCGGACCGGCGACGATGCCGAAGCCTGGTCCCAGGGTGGGGAGCTCGGTCACCTCGCCCGCCGTGGTGATCCTGCCGATCTTCTTCGCCATGCGCTCGGTGAACCACAGCGCGCCGTCTGGGCCCACCGTGATGCCGTACGGCTCGCTGCCGGCCGTCGGCACGGCGAACTCGGTGATCACTCCCTTGATGGTGATCCGCCCGATCTTGTTGCCGGCGGCGCCGGATTCGGTGAACCAGAGAGCGCCGTCCGGCCCCGCGGTGATGAACAGCGGGCCGGCCCCCGCGACCAGGGGATACTCGGTGAAGATCCCGGCGGGGGAGATCCTGCCGATCTTGTTGGCGGCGACCTCGGTGAACCAGATCGCTCCGTCCGGTCCGGCGACGATGCCCTGAGGATGGCCTCCCGGGGTCGGGATGGAGTACTCGGAAAGGGCTCCGCCGGTGGTGATGCGGCCGATCTGGTCGGCCACGAGCTCGGTGAACCAGATCGCGCCGTCCGCGCCCGCCGCGATGCCGGCCGGCGCGCTGTTGGCCGTCGGGATGGCGAACTCCGTGATGGTTCCGGTCGTGGTGATGCGGCCGATCTTGTTGGTGCCCTGGGCGGTGAACCAGATCGCGCCGTCGCCTCCCGCGGCGATCCCGGTCGGCCCGTCGTTGGCCGCCGGCAGAGCGTATTCGAAGATCCCGACGCCCCAGGCCGCCCCGCTGCACCCCAGGAAGAAAAAGACGCTGGAAAGTACGAGGCGGTGATTGCTGCGCATGAAGTCCTCCTGCGCTCAATAGTAGGTCAAACACGGCTTGGCGGCTCTGGCGGGCACGCCGGCGCCACACCACGTCGGGCCGCCCGGCCGCTGCCGGCACGGCCTGCGCCACTTGCGCCGCTTGCAGGCAGGGTGCCAGCCCGGCGCCGCGCGAGGGCCGGGTGACGGCGGGTGGCAGCGTGCGGCACGGCGCCGCCTGGCTGGCTACTGGAAGTAGCCGGTGACGTCGAGGATGAAGTGGACGGGGCCGGACGAGCCGTTGAGCACCGCGATGCTGCCGGAACCTTCGCCGCTCAAGCGGACGAGGGCGTTGTTGGCGAGGGTCCTGCCGGGCGAGTAATTGATCGTGCTGGTCCCCCCCGACTGCTGATCGGCGGCCGAGAGGGCGAGGAACCCGAAGCTTGCTCCCTGGGTCTCCGTGACGTTGACCGCCAGCGCCTTGGCGGTGGCCGGGACGCCGCAGCTGCCGGCCAGCGGAAACGCGCGGTTCTGGCCCGCCGCGAGAGCGGGGCCGCCCAGCGGAGCGTTGGGCGAGCGGGTGTCGATCAATCGGCAGGGCGTCAGCGTATGGAAGCGCGTGTTCTGCGGCAGGCCGGTCGAGCAGGAGCCGCCGCCGGCGTTGACCCAGTCCTCCTGGAGCAGGTAGTCGCGCGAGCCGAGGCGGATGTTGGCGAGCGAGCCGTTGGCCGTGCGGTAGAGGTTGCCGCCGAAGTTGAAGTTGCAGAGGTCGCCGACCTCGTTGCCGCTGCCGTCGTACCAGGCGTCGCCGTGGGGATCGGTCACCGACTCGTCCAGCTCGTGGGTCATGATCGAAACCATGCCGTCCGCGCCCTCGTTGCCGTTGGGGGCGTTACCCGGCGCTCCCTCGCAAGCGCTCGGGCAGGCGAGGGTGCTGCCGACGAAGGAGAACTGGCTGAGGACGTTGTCGAAGGTCCCCCAGGAGTGCCAGCCGCAGTACGAGGTGCAGAAGCCCGTGGTCTCGGCGACGTCGGGCGAGGTGAGGACGAAGTAGACGCCGTTGGCATCGGCCGGCAGGGCGCCGGCGGCGATGGCCGCCGAGACGATGTTGAAGACGGCGTTGTCGTCGAGCGCGGCGCCCAGCGAGTAGCTGTCGAAGATCGCGCCGCCGTAGGTGACCGAGTTGGCGACGTGATTGTTGGCCCCGTCGTAATAGGTGGTGTTGACGTCGTAATAGGAGCTGCCGCCGATGTTCCTGGCCCAATCCGGCAGGATGGCGGTGGCGGTGTTCGAGCTCCAGTTCCCGTACCAGATGATGTAGACGTGGGTGGTGCCGAGCAGCACGGCGCCGCCATGGTAGAAGATGCCGTTGCCCGAGGCTGCCGGGTTGGCGAGCCAGGCCTCCGGCGCGTGCGGCAGGTAAACGCCATGCCCTTTGCCGTCGGGCACCCGGCCGCCGCCGCCCAAGCCGCGGCCGCCCGGAGGTCCCGGGAAGGCTGGTGCGGCTGCCGGGCTGGCTGGGCTGGCTAAGGTGGCTGGGCTGGCTGGGATGCTGGTCGCCGTGATCGTGGCGGCGGCGCGGGCCGGAGCTGCGGGGAGGAACGACACGCTCAGACAGCCGGCTCCGAGCGTCGCGACGAACAACTGCCTTCGCATCTACAACCTCCTGCGGTGAAGCTGCCATCCGGAGCCGCGGGCTCCGCACGCCTTGCACGTAGTACGGGTGGAACCCGGTCAAACCTTCGCGATCTGGCGGGAGCCGATGGCCGTGAGCTTACACTACCGGGGCGGGTCCTCCGACCGGCGCACCGCGACGAGCGCGGTGCGGCCGCGCTCGACCGCGAGGCCCAGGAAGAGCGTGGAATGGCCGTCGCCGCGCAGGTCGGCCAGGCCGGCAAGCCGCGCTCCGGCGGCATGCGAGGGGTGCTCGTCCCGGTCTTCATCCTTGCCTCCGTCCCGCGCCTCGTGCCCTGTCTTGGGGCGCGGCGGCGGAGCAGGGAGAGTGAAAGACCAGGCAGGCCGGTCGGCGAGTCGATAGGCGTTGGCGACGCCGGGGTACAGCAGCAGGCGTCCCTGGCTCTTCACCAGCAGGTCGGAGACGCCATCTCCGGTCAAGTCGGCGCCGTAGAACCAGTCGTCGGCGTCGACGTCGACCGAGGAGACGCGCGGTCTTGCCGCGAGGCGGCCCTGGCCCAGGTCCGCGTAGACCAGGAAGTGAAGCTTCTTGCCGCTCAAGCCCTCGGGGTAGATAAGAACCAGGTCCTGGGTACGGCCGCCGCCGGCGGCGGCAAAGTAGGTGCCTATTTGGTGCCAGAGATGACACTCGGTGTGCACCTCGAAGGCGGGCGGAGCGCCGCCGCGGCTGCGGTCGCGCGCCAGCAGGAACAACCGCAGGTCGCGCTTGACGAAGACGCCGAACTTGGGCACGGAGCTGACCGCGAGCGCCGGCCGGCCGTTCCAGGCGAGGTAAGAGCTGTCGAGGTTCTGCCCGTCGTCCGGCAGCAGCGACCAGGACTCGACCGGCGCCTCGCCGGCGGTGGCGGCGAGCAGCAGCGTCCGCAGGCGGCGCTTGCCCTGAGGCTCGGGCCCCACGGCGAAGCGCGGCGCGGCAGCCTCGTTTGCCGGGGACGATGCGTCGGGCTGGCGCGCCGGAGACGACGCGGCGGTGGCAGCTGACGCTGCCGGTTCCGGCAACAGGTGCACCGGCGAGCTGGTGAGCTTGATTCCCCACGGCTCGCGCGCGGCGGCGAGCGGCAGCGGGAAGGAGGCGATGGGGCGCAGCTCGCGCGGCGACGGCGATGACCGATCGCCGGCGAGCAGCTCCAGCTTGCCGGCGCGAGCGACGGCGAGCCAGGGAAGCCGGGGCCAGGGGGCGCCGGCACGGTCCCCGTGCAGCGAGCGCAGGTCGAGGCCCGGCGCCGCGAGGAGCTGACGGTAAGCGCCGGCGGCGGCGTCGCCGCGAGCCGGCTCGACCGCATAGAGGACTCCGGGCTCGCCGAGGATCAGCTGATCGGCGCCGCCGGCGGGCGAGGCCAGCGCGGCGACGGCGTCGACCCGCTCCGGAACGCTGCTCGCGAGACGCTCGAGCGCCGGGCTTCCCGGCACCAGGAAAAAGACCGAGCGCGGGCCGTCTGGCGCCGGCTCTCCCGCCGCGGCGCCGCCGTCCGGGCCGTCCGGATCGTGGGCGGCGGCAGGCTCGGGAACGTCAGCCACCAGCACCGCGAGGCCGTAGCGGCCGGCGGCATCGCGCGCCACCGCCGCCGCCAGCAGGCGGCCTGGCAGGTGCGCGACCGTGGTCTCGATCGCGCCCGATCGCGCCACCTCGACCTCGCGCGGCGCGGCCGGCGCCGCCGGCGCCGAGGGGATGGAGATCCCGAGCAGCAACGCCAGGACGCCCGGGACCAGGCGTCGCGCGCGAGGCCGGCGGCGGCCAAGCCGGCGGCGGCTCGGCCGGGTCATCGCCCTCCTCCGCTGAGATACAGGTCGAGGCGCACCGGCGGCGCGAGCCCGGGCTCGGCGGGGGAACGGGGCTCGATGATCATCACGTCGGCCCGCCCATCGCCGTCGAGGTCGCGCACCTGCACGAGTGCGACGTCCTTGGGCTCGTCGCGAAGCTTCAGGACGTAGTCGGGCCGGGCCGGAAAAGAGCAGTCCGGCCTGCCCAGGTGGATGCTGACCTCCTTGCCGCGGCCGAGCTGGACGAAATCGGCGCGGCCGTCGCCGTCGAAGTCGCCGGCGAAGAGGGCGAGCTGGTTCATCTTGAGGTCGTTGAGGTTGAAGCGAAGGTGCCCGGCCAGGTCGAGCCCCGGCACCGAATGGAAACGGCCCTGCTTGTCCTGGCACCAGACGTGGAAGTCGACGGTCAGGCTCAAGCTCTTCGTCACCAGGACTCGCATCGCCTTCCAGATGGTCAGGTCCAGGGTGACGCTGAGGAAGTCGAGGCGGTGGTCGCCATTGAGATCTTGCAACCCCCCGGCGAGCTGTTCGCCCTCGAAAGCGTAGCCCTTGGCGTCGAGCGTCTGGTAGGGCTGAGCGGCGATGCCGAAACTGCGGTCCAGGTGATAGAAGCGATAGCGGTTGAGCGGCTCGTTGGCCTGCCGGATCTCCGCCCGCACGCCCTTCGCCTCGCCGTCCAGGAGCTGGCTGGTCACCAGCTCGGCGACGCCGTCGCCGTCCACGTCGCCGAAGAACACCGCCCGCTCGGCGCGGCGGCCCTTGCGGTTGGCGGCGAGCTTGGCCTGTTTGGCGAACCCGGCCTGCCTGTCGCCGAGAGGGATTTCCATGGCCGGCAGGAAGCGGCCGCCGCCCGTATTACGCATCACCCACACCCGCTCCCATAGATGCTCTGGGTCCTGGAACACCAGGTCGGGCCGGCCGTCGCCGTCGACGTCCGCGACTTCGGGCAGCGGATAGCTGTGGCGCAGCTCGTCAGCCGAGGCATAAGCCTCTCCGGGTACGGGCAGCCGGGCCGCCGGCTTCGTCGACAGCCCGTTCGCCGTGCCGAGATAGATCGCCAAGCCATCGCGGGCTGGCAGGATCAGGTCGGGGATGCCATCCCCGTCCAGATCGTGCATGAGGCCCAGCTTGGCCACGAAGTTCCCCGTTCCGGCCAGCACCGGAGGGTCGGCGATCAGCGGTTCGAGGCGGAGCTTGTCTCCGGGCCCCAAGCGGAGCGCGCTCACCCCCTCGTCGGTGAGGGCCAAGACCGGTGTGCCGGGCGGTCCGGCTTCCATCGCCAGCACCGACAGCGGCAGGGGGAGGGGAGGCAGGGCGCGGTACCCGCCTCCAGCCCGCGCCAGGAACACCCGTACCTCGCGCCGGTCGTCGATGGCCGGGATGATCGTCATCGCGTCCAGCAGTCCCTTCACCTGGCTCATCTGGCTGCTGTCCTGCACCTCCTTCTGAGTCCATTCGCTGACGTTGACCACCACCACCAGGTCCATTCGCCGGTCGCCGTCGAG
>DASZHY010000105.1:0-9155 GCA_035949675.1 Thermoanaerobaculia bacterium | reverse complement strand
TAGCGCTGGTATTGCTCGCCGGGATCGCGCTCCGCGTCGCCCTGGCCTTCCCGCCCTACAAGTACCGCGACGATGGCGACAGCGTGCTGGCCGGCATGTGTGCCGAAAGGGTTCTCGCCGGCAAGTATCCGCTCTTCTTCTCCCCCGGGCGCATCGGCGCGCTGGGCGGCTACCTGGCGGCGCTGCTCTTTGCATGGTTCGGCGAAAATCGTGCTGCCCTGGCCGCCGGTCCGGTGATCGTCGGCGCGCTGCAGCTCATCGTCTGGTACCTCTTCCTGCGCGAGCTCCTGGGAAGCAAGCTCGCCCTCATCGCAGTGCCTTTCGCCGCCGCGCTCTCGCCGGCCGCCGCGCGCTGGATGCTGCAGCCCAACGGCTATCCGGAGATCATGCTGCTGTGCAGCACGACGCTGTGGCTCGCCAGCCGCGTCGCGCGGGGAGACGAGAGCCACTTGACCGTCATTGGCCTTTGGCTCTCCATCGGCCTCGCCGGCTGGCAGTCGCTCCTGACCCTGGGATGTTCGTTGCCGGCGCTCGCCTGGCTGAGCTGGCGACGCCCCGGCCTGTGGCGGCGCCGCCGTTGGCTGCTGCTGGCGACGGGAGCCGCTCTGCTCGCCGCCTTCCCATGGATCGCGTTTCACCTCGCGGTCGGGCGGGGTGAGCCGCAAGCCAACGCCGTCGCCATCCGACCGGCTCCCGGCATCCCGGCCATGGTCGACAACCTCGGCTACGTCCTGAGCCACGACCTCCGAGAGCTGGTCGCCTCGACTTCGGTCTCCGCGAGCTGGCTGCAAACCAGGCTTCTCTGGCTGGTCCTGGCGGTGCATCTCGCCGCTGCCGTCTACTTTTTCGTCGCCGCCGCACCGGCGTGGCGCGGGCGGGCGCTACTGCGAGGTCCAGCCGCTCCGCCGCTTGCCGCCGCCTGGCTCCTGTGTGCGCTGCTGGTGCTCGGCGTCGTCGTCCTCAAGGTGATCTCCTCCCCCGGCGGCATGCGGGGTCCGACGGAGCGGTATCTGCTGCCGATCGCCCTGCTGGTCCCGGTGATGCTGGCCGTCTCGTGCGCGCGGCTGGCCCGGGCGGGTGCATGGGGCAAGGCTGCCGCCTGGACGCTCGCCGCGGCGGTCGTGGTGTTCGACCTGGCCGGCGTGGCGCTGCCGGGTACGCCCGTGCGCCAGAGGTGCGCTGCCCGCGCGGTCTCCGACGAGCGGCTGCTGGCGCGCCTGCGGCGCGAACGGATCGAGGCCATCGCCGGATCGTACTGGCTCGTTTACCCGATCGACTGGCTATCGCACCACCGTATCCTCGGTCCGGCGATGGAGCCCCTGCACGACCACTACAACATCGCGGCACAGATCCCGGACCGGGGCCTGCGGTGGGCGCTCATCGCGGGCGAGCCGGACCAGCTGCGGCGGTGGACGGAGTGTGCGCGGCTGACCGGCCTGATCGAAACGGTGGACCCCTTCTACAGCGTCTTCCGTCCCCAGCCGAATCCGCCGGTCGAGCCGGGCCCCGCATTCTTGCAACGAGTGACCATGGCCTACCGGTTCACCAGCCTGCCGGGGCCGCCGCCGGGCTCTGGATGCTCGGCGCTGCCGCCAGCGGCGGCCGGCACCAGCCCTCAAGGCAGGTAGATCGCATCCAGCGCCGGCTCGTGCTTCCGGAACATCATGCCGACGAGGCGGGCGCCGGCGAAGGTGCCGTAGGCGGTCATCGCGGCCGCCGCCCCACCTCCCAGCAGCGGAATGCCGCCCAGCGCGGAGCTCAGCCCCCAGCTGGCCGCGAGCACGGCACTGATGAGCAGCACGGTGCGCCCACTGTCCCGGCCGCCGGCCAAGAGCGCCCGCGCGTGGAGGTTCAGCCGGAAAACCAGGTCGAGACGCTGGTAGACCGCCAGCGACCCGAACATCGGCACGGCGAGCGGCAGACCCGCCAGCAGGCCGGCGCCGAGCGGCAATCGGCAGCGCGCCGAGCTCTCGATGGCGCTGAGGAGGATGCTGCAGCCCGCGAGGCGCAGCGCCAGGGCGGCGGGGATGAAGGCCACGGCAATCGTGCCCCCGAAGCCGATCACCTCGTAAAGGCGGTCTCCCAGATCGGCGATGTCCGGCCAGTCCGGCAGCTCGTCGTCGCCCTCGACGGTGCGGCGCACGATGGCGAAGAGCAGCCCAGGCATCAACACGCAAATGGTGGTCCGCAGCAAGAAGAGCAGCGGCCAGCCCCCCGGAAACGCTGCCGCCAGCACGGCGGCGACCATCAGCCCCAGGTAGACCCAGAACAGCATGCTCCCCTGGCCGCGCAGGGGATAGGCAAGCGCCTCCTGCCAGCGGTCGGGCCGGGCGCGCAGCGACGCCCGCTTGAGCGCGGGGACCGTGGCGGGCAGGCTCTCGTCGAGCGGCAGCGCGCGTTCTCGGCAGTGCCGGCAGAAGAGCAGCCGGTGGCCGTGCTCGACGCAATCGGCGCAAAGGAGCCGGCCGCAGCCGTCGCAGCGGAAGGCAGCGGCCGCCCCAGGATGAGCGGCGCAGGTCTGGCCGGGCGTCACGCGGCGTCCGCCGGCGGCGGCACTCCGGGCGCCGCTGGCCGGGTCGCTTCCGGCTTCGGCGCAACCGGCGACGGAGGGGCCGGCGCCGGCGCCAGTGGCGGCGCCGGCACCAGGTCGTAGGCGCGCAGGAGCCGATCCTGTTGCCCCGCGATGGCGAGGGTGAGATAGAGGTGTTTGCCGTCGTTGGAGACGAAATACGACTCGGTGCGCCGGGTGCCCTTGTCAGGCTTCACGTCGATTGCCAGGGAACCGTCCCGCTCCCAGCTCGCCCGCAGCAGCGCCGGACCGGCAGGGCCCTGATCGCGCACCTTGCTGCCATCCGTCTTGAGGTCTCGCGCATGGCCGCCCTGATCGGTGATCGTGACCTGGCTGCCCTGTTGAACGATGGTGAGGCTGTCGAGGAAAGCCAGGGCTTGCTTGCGCACCTCGGCATCGCGGCGCTCCTTGGCCGGCGACCAGTCACCCAACCCCAGGTCGTCGTTGGGGCCGCCCGTCGGTCCCATGGCGCCCAGGCCTGCACGAGAACGGCCGGCCGCCTCGCGTTCCGCTGGCGCGTGCTGGTCCCGGTTCAAGCTCGCGGTGAGGTCCGCGTTGAGCTTCCAGCTTCCCTGGAGGTTCTGCTGTCGCGACTCAGCGCACCACCCCGGCGGTGCGGGTTGCAGCAGCACAGCGCTCCAAAGGCCGATGGCGCCGAGCAGCAACCCTGGAAGGCGGCGGTGTGCCAGCATGTCGAAGTCCTCCCTGCGGGCCGGAGCCTGCCGCGCGCAGTGATCCAGGCCGATATGGACGGATATCCTGGCAAATCGACCGTCAGGCGGTCAAATTGCACGGCAGCACTAACATGTCACGGGCCACCCCGAACCTCGGAGCGGTTGGCCGTCGATCCCCGCGGGATCAGTCGCGCGTGAAGAGTTGCTGATACTTGTGCCAGTACGCGTAGCCGAGGTAGGCGGTGAAGGCGACGACCGCGATGCCGATCGGCAGGGCCGGCGGGAAGAGCCGGGCATTGAAGATGACGATGCCGACCACGTCCGGGGCGAGGAAGAGCACCGCGAGCCACGGCAGGAAGCCAAGGACGAGCATCAGCCCGGCGACGATCTCGGTCACCTTGATGAGATGGAGGATCCCGGAGCTCCAGAACGCCTCCATTATGGGCACGAGCTGCGGCGGGACGCCTTGCATCGACTTGCCGCCCATCAGACCGGCGATGCCGCTGAAGAGCATGACGAGGCCGAGAAGCGTCCTGATGGCGATGACGAGATACCTGTGGCGTAGATTCACTTGCTCATCCCTCCGTTCCCCCTGGGAAGCGTGCATGTTTGTTCCGCAGCCGGCAGGCCGCCTAGATCCACTTTGCCGCCAATCGATGATGCCAGTACCACCCGCCCCGCTCGCCCGGCCACCTCGCCGTAGGCGACGTCCCCGGCCGGAGCGCGGTCCCGCGCCGCCGCTGCCAGCTCGCCGACCGTGCGGGTCGTCACCCCCAGCTCGCGGTGGCGGCGCAGCAGGTCCTGGAACAGGCCGCGGTAGGCGAGCCCCTCGGTCTCGGCATGGACGGTCAGCACCTCGTCATGGCCGGGGCGGTAGCGGGCAACCAGGCGGCGCACGTAGTTCTCGGGCGTGACGCCGTCGCGGCCCAGCTCCTCGTCGAGCGTCGGCAGCGTGGTGGGGACCTCGAGCGTTGCCAGCACGCGGCCCGCCACCCGGGGATAGAAGGGGGGGGCGGCGCCGCGCGAGACCGACAGGTAGTCGAAGCCGCGGGCGTCGAGGGCCGCGAACCCCTCGTCGGTGCAGAACCAGGCGGGGGCCGCGAAGCCGCGCGGCCGGGCGCCGAAGATGGACTCGAAGGCGGCGACGCCGCGGTCGAGCTGGGCGTCGATCGCGGCGCGGGAGAGCCGGTCCAGACGGTCCTGCCAGGTGACGTGGTCCCAGGCGTGCAGGCCGACCTCGTGACCGGCGGCCGCGACCTCGGCCAGCGTGGCGCGGCAGCGGCGCCCGATCTCGGGGGCGGGCAGCAGGGTGCCGTACAGGGCGGTGCGCCAGCCGTACATGCGCGCGGCGTTGGTGCGCAGCATCTTGGCCAGGAAGCCGCGCTTGCGAAAGACCCGCAGCACGGCGCGGCCGGAGTTGTCCGGGCCGAGGGTGAAGAAGAAGCTGGCCCTGACGCCGGCCGCCGCCAGGTCCGCGAGCAGCGCCGGCACGCCGTCGCGGGTGCCGCGGAAGGTGTCGACGTCGATCTTGAGCGCGACGCGCACGCTCGCGAAGGTTTTTTCGGCGCTCATGAGGCAGGCAGCCGCGCGGGCGGTCAGGTCACTCGCGGGCCCCATTCCGGCTCGGCCCGGAACCAGTCGATGGTACGGCGCAGGCCCTCTTCGAGCGGCACCTGGGGCTCGACGCCGAGGATGGTGCGCATGCGCGTGATGTCGGGGAAGCGGCGCGGGATGTCCTCGTAGGAGTCCCCGTAGACCTGTTCCTGGCGCACCAGCCTTATCTTGGAGCCGGTGCCGGGACGGGCACGGATCATGGCCTCGGCGAGCTCGAGGATGGTGGTCTCGCGGTCGCTGCCGATGTTGAAGATGCGTCCCACCGCCTCGGGCAGGGTGCCGGCGCGGATCAGCGCCAGCACCGCGTCGTCGACGTAGGTGAAGGCACGCGTCTGCTTGCCGTCGCCGATCACCGTCAGGTCCTCGCCGCGCAGCAGCTGCCCCATGAAGATGGTGATCACCCGGCCGACGTCGATGCGGTCCAGGCGCGGTCCGTAGGCGTTGAAGAAGCGCACGATGACCACCGGCAGCCCGAGCTTGCCGTAGGCGAAGCAGAAGTGCTCGCCCACCGCCTTCGAGGTCGAGTAGCACCAGCGGTCGATCTCGGTCGAGCCCAGCAGCCGGTCGCCGTCCTCGCGGAACGGCGTGTCGCGCGACTTGCCGTAGACCTCCGAGGTCGAGGCGAAGACCAGCCGCTTGTCGTAGCGATGGGCGAACTTGAGAACGTTCTGGGTGCCGTTGACGTTGACGTTGAGGACGTGGAACGGGTCCTCGACGTAGTGCTCGACCCCGACCACCGCCGCCAGGTGATAAACGAGGTCGGCCTTGACCACCAGGCTCTCCAGCAGATCGGTGTCGAACACCGATCCCTTGACGTAGCGGAAGGCGGGGTTGCCGAGATTGTGCCGCACCTTGAGGTCCGGCGAGATGTCGAGCGCCATGACCTGGTGACCGGCGGCGAGCAGCCCGTCGCCCAGATGCGAACCGAGGAAGCCGCCGCCGCCCGTGATCAGAACTCTCATGCTCGACGTCCCTTCGCGAGAATTTCAAGAAAAAGGATCGGTCAGGGGCGGCACCCCGGCAAGGCCGGCCGCCGCCTCGACCTCGTACCAGTCATCGCCGGTGGCGATCAGCACCCGCCCGGCCTCGCGCCGCACGGTGCCTGGTGCCGGCCGGCCGGCGGCGGGGACCGGCAGAGCCGCCGAGGCCACCGCCGCCGAGGCCGATGCAGCCGGTGTCGCCGCGTCCGGAAGCACGGGACCTGCCGGATGCCCGCGGTGGATCCAGGCGCGCCGCCCCTCGACGTCGGCGAACGCCCCCGGCCACGGCGGCGCCACCGCCCGCACCAGGCAGTCGATGCGCGCCGCCGGCCACGCCCAGTCGATGCGGCCGTCTTCGGGCCGGCGCCGCCCGAAGGTGCTGGCGCGCGACCCGTCCTGCGGCAACCGCGGCGCGTTGCCGGCGGCGACCCGCGGCAGCATCTCGGCGAGCAGCCCCACCCCCTCTTCCTCCACCTTGCGGTAGAGCGACAGCGCGGTCTCGCGCGGCGCGATGGCAATGCCGCGCTGACCGACGACGTCGCCGGCGTCGGCGCGTCCGATCATATGATGCAGCGTCACCCCGGTTTGCGTTTCGCCGCGCACCAGCACCCAGTTGATCGGCGCCCGCCCGCGGTAGGCGGGCAGCAGCGACGGATGCAGGTTGAGCGCCGCCAGGCGCGCCGCGGCGAGCACCGGCGCCGGCAGCAGGTCGCGGTAGAAGACGCTCAGCACCAGGTCGGGGGCGAGGCGCTCGGCGAAGGCGCCGATCCCGCCCGGCGCCGCCGCCAGATCGTCCGCGTAATGGAGCGGCAGCCCCAGCTCGCCGGCCGCCTCCGCCGGGGTACGGTACCAGCGCCTCTCGGCCGGGTCGTCACGGTGGGTCACCACCGCGGCGGCCGAGCACCCCAGCTCCGCGAGCAGCTTGACCGCACGATAGCCGAGCTGGCTGTAGCCCAGGAACAGGACCTTCAAGGCTCCCGCCGTTCAGCCTCGAGGTTCACCGTCTCCTTGACCACACTGCGGGGCCGCCGGCGCACCTCGACGTAGATCCGGCCCACGTACTCGCCCAGCACGCCGAGCGCCAGGAAGTCGGCGCCGACCAGCAGGAAGAGGATGGCGAACAGGGTGAAGAGGCCCTCGGCCTCGGGGCCCTGGATCAGGCGCCGGATGACGAGGAAGACTCCGAAGCCGATCGACAGCAGCGAGATGAGGGTGCCGGCCAGGGTCGCCAGGCGCAGCGGCATCGAGGTGAAGCCGGTCACCAGGTCGGCCTGCAGCTTCAGCAGCCGCCAGAAGGAGTACTTGGACTCGCCGGCGGCGCGCTCGGCGTGCCCCACCGGCACCTCGGCGATGCGGCGCGCGAACTGGCAGGCGAGGGCGGGGATGAACGGCGTGCGCTCCTCGCAGCGGCGCAGCGACTCGACCACCGGGCGGGAGTAGGCGCGCAGCATACAGCCGTAGTCGCGAAACTCGACGCCGGACATGATGCGCCGCATCATGCGGTTGATCTGCCGCGACGCCCAGCGGCGGAACCAGGTGTCCTTGCGGTCGGCGCGCCAGCCGCCGACGACGTCGAAGCCTTCGGCCACCTTGGCCAGCAGCTTGGGGATGTCCTCGGGCGGGTTCTGCAAGTCGGCGTCGAGAGTCACCACGGTGTCGCCGCGGGTCACCTCGAGGCCGGCCATCACCGCCGCGTGCTGACCGTAGTTGCGGTTGAAGGAGATCACCCGCACGCGCGGATCGGCCGCCGCCAGGCCGCGCAGCAGCGGCAGCGAGCGGTCGGCGCTGCCGTCGTCGACGAAGATCGCCTCGGCGCCGCCGGCGATGCCGTCCATGACCGGCGCCAGCCGGGCGTACAGCGCCTCGAGGTTCGGCTCCTCGTTGAAGACCGGGATGACGATCGACGCCGCGGGCGTCAGGGCACTGCCAAGTGCCGGGGCTACCGGGGCCGCCGGGGCTGCCGGGGCTGCCGGGGCCGCCGGCGCGGCCGGCGAGGCCGGAGCGGCGGGCGCGGTCATGCGGCGAGCGCCTGGCGCACCGCCTGCACGACGTCGCCGGCGTCCTCGTCGGTCATCGCCGGGAACAGCGGCAGCGACACGATGCGCGCGCAGACCTCCTCGGCGACCGGCAGCGTGCCCTCCCGCCAGCCGAAGCGGCGGCGGTAGTAATCGTGGAGGTGCACCGCCTCGAAATGCAGGCCGGTGCCGATGCCCAGCTCGCGCAGCCGCTCCATGAAGGGCGCGCGGCTCGGTGGCAGGACGGTGAACAGGTGCCAGGGATGGCTGCACTGGTACTGTGCCCGGCCCGGGATCTGCAGCCCCGGCAGCGCCGCCAGCTCGCGGCGGTAGATGGCGGCGATCTCGGCGCGGCGGCGGTTGAAGCGCGGCAGCTTGCGCAGCTGGTGCAGGCCCAGCGCGGCGTGGAGGTCGCTCAGGTTGTACTTGAAACCGGGCAGCACCACGTCGTAGGTGGCCGGCGCCTTGCCGGCGGCGGAGTAGGCCTGCCAGGCGTCGCGCCGCACGCCGTGGAATCGCCACAGCTTGATCGCCTCGGCCAGGCGGTCGTCGTCGGTCGTCACCATGCCGCCCTCGGCGGTGGTCATGTTCTTGATCGGGTGGAACGAGAAGCAGGCGGCCTGCGTGCCGTTGGCGGCGGTGGCGCCGATCGGCCGTCCCTTGTAGGACGCGCCGGCGGCGTGCGCCGCGTCCTCGACGATGCCGACCTCGGACCGGCCGGCCGCCGCCAGCGCCGCGCGCAGGCCGTCGAGGTCGCAGGGCAGCCCGGCGAAGTGCACCGGGATGACCAGGCGGGTCCGCGGGCCGAGCCTCGCGCCGAGCGCCGCCGGGTCGAGGTTCCAGGTCGAGGGGTCGATGTCGGCAAACACCGGCACCGCGCCGCACGCCACCACCATGTTGGCGGTCGAGGGCCAGGTGAGCGCCGGCATCACCACCTCGTCGCCGGCCTTCAGGTCCAGGGCGAGCAGCGTGGCATGGAGGGCCCCGGTGCCGGAAGAGAAGGCCAGGGCATGCCGAGCGCCGACCGCCGCCGCGAACTCGCGCTCGAGCTGGGCCGCCCGCGGCCCGGTGGTGATCCAGCCCGAGCGCAGGCAGGCCACCACCTCCGCAATCTCCTCCTCGCCGATCTCCGGCCTGGAGAAGGGCAGAATGGGCTCGCGCGGCAACACGGCGCGATAGTAGATCACCTCTCCCGGAAGCCCGCAACTCGCGCGGGATCAGTACTCGGACAGGTAGCGCTCCTGCTCCCAGGGGTGGACGTGCGAGATGTAGTCGGCCCACTCCTGGCGCTTGGCGCGCAGGT
>DASZHY010000104.1:0-6843 GCA_035949675.1 Thermoanaerobaculia bacterium | reverse complement strand
CGCCACCTTCCAGGCCTTGGACGGCCGCTGCTGGACCGGGCCGAGCCTCGCCGCCGGCGGCAAGCTCTTCCTGCGCAACCGCGAGCGGATGGAAGCGTTCGATCTCGCGGCGGCGCGTTGAGGATGGCCGGCGTCTCAGGCGAGGATCTCGTGCGCGATCCAGGCAACATCCATCACCGGCATCACCGGCTCGCCCTGGCCGCCGTTCTGGCCTTGGCGGCGGCGGCGCTGCTGCCGGCCGGCCAGGCGAGGGCGGCGCAGGCGGCAGCGGAGGCGCAGGAAGCGGCGGCCGCCGCCGTGGACTCGCCCCCGGCGGACCAGCCCCAGCTGCATCACCGCGAGGAGCTGGTGGTCCAGGGCGTCGCGGAGCTGGTGCCGGCCACCGCCACCATCGCCAAGCTGCCGCTGCCGACCCGCCTGCTGCCGGCGACCATCGACGTCATCGGCGGGCCGCTGCTCGAGGAGCAGGGTGCGCGCGTGCTCGGCGACGCGTTGCGGGACGCGAGCGGGGTTGGCATCCATACGGAGTCCGGCACCGCCGACTTCTTCCTGCTGCGCGGCCTCGACTCGGAGACGAGCGCGCTGGTGATGACGGACGGCGCGCCCGAGCCGGTGACCACTTTCTACCAGCTCTACAACGCCGATCGCGTGGAGGTGCTGAAGGGGCCGGCGAGCTTCCTCTACGGCGGCAACCCGCTCGCCGGCGCGATCAACATCGTGCGCAAGCAGCCGCTCGCCGACGGCTTCGTCGAAGCCTCGGCGCTGGGCGGCAGCTTCGGCACCCGCCAGGGCACCCTGGACGGCAACTGGAGCGGCCAGGACGGCCGGCTCGGCATGCGCCTGAACGGCCTGTGGATGGCGACGGACGGCTGGCGCGACGGGCGCAGCGGCCGGGTCTGGGGCGTCAACCCCGTCTTCGCCTGGGCGCCGCAGGACCCGAGCAGCTCGCTGGTCGTGAGCGTCGAGCGCCTCGAGGACCACTTCAACCCCGACGCCGGGCTGCCGCTGCTGGGCAACCAGGTGGCGGGCGTCCCCGCCAGCCGCTCCTACCAGTCGCCCTTCGACCGCTCGGACCAGGCGCTAAGCCGCGTCCAGCTCGACTGGCAGGGCAAGGCCGGCGCCTTCACCCTGCACGACAAGGCGTACTACCGCGAGCTCTCCTGGCTCTCCGACGGCACCCTGCTCGACGGCGTCTTCCCCGATCCGACCGGCCGCCTGCAGGTGGCGCGCACGCTGGTGCTGCTCGACGACCGCCAGCAGTTCTGGGGCAACCAGCTCGAGGCGAGCGCTGCCGCCAAGACCGGCCCGATCAGCCACCAGCTGCTCGGCGGGCTCGAGCTGGCGCGCCGCGGCGACGACTTCACGCTCGACATCGGCGCGCTGCCGACGATCGACCTGCTGGCGCCGGTCGAGACCGCGCGCGGCCCGGTGTTCCTGCTGCCCGGGCAATCCTCGGCCGGCGACGCGCGGACGATGATCGTGGCGCCCTATCTGCTCGACCGCCTGGCCCTCTCCGAGCGCTTCCAGCTGCTGGCCGGTGCCCGCTTCGATCACCTCGACTACCGTGACCGCGCGACCGGCACGGTGCGCCACGACTCGCAGCTGTCGCCGATGGCCGGGGTCACGTTCACGCCGGCCGCGGCTTCCGGCTTGTCGCTCTACGCCAGCGCCGGGCGCGGCTTCGCGCCGCCTTCGACCCGCGTCGTCGGCCCGGCCCGCCCGGAGACCGGCACCCAGCTCGAGGCCGGCGCGAAGAGCGACTTCGCGGACGGCCGGCTGCGCGCCACGCTGGCCCTCTACCAGCTGACGCGCCGCAACGAGGCGATCCCGAGCGCCAACGGCTTCAGCGAGCAGACCGGCAGTCAGCGCACGCGCGGCGTCGAGCTGTCGCTCGCGGCGCACCGCCTGGCGGGCTTCGACGTGGTCTTCTCCTACGCCTACGAGCGCGCGGTCTTCACCCGCTTCGCCGAGAGCGTGCTGGTCGGCTTCGAGCCGCCGACCTTCATCACCGTCGATCGCACCGGCAATACGCCGGCGCTGGCGCCGGCGCAGATCGCCAACCTGTGGCTCGCGCGGCAGCTGCCGGCCGGCCTCGAGCTGGGCGTCGGCGGGCGCTACGTGTCGCGGCAGTTCATCGCCGCCGACAATGCCTTCGCCATCCCTGCCGCCTTCACCGCCGACGCCTCTCTGGCGCTGCCGCTCGGGCCGTTCAAGGCCCGGATCGAAGTCAGGAACCTGACCGACACGAAGACCTACACGCGCGGGCTCGGCACCACCTCGATCATCCCGGCGAGCGGCGTCGCGGTCTACGCCGGGGTCCAGCTGCGCTGGACCGCCCCATCCTCGACCCGCACGGCACCTGCGCGTCCGGGCCCTTCCTGAGGGATCGCAATGCAGCAGGCAACCCATGTTGACGACGTTGATTACGACGTGATCGTGATGGGCGGCGGGCCCGCCGGCTCGACCGTCGCCACCCTGTTGGCCGCCGCCGGCCGCCGGGTGACCCTGCTCGAGCGGCTGCCCGAGACCGGCTTCAAGATCGGCGAGTCGCTGATGCCGGAGACCTATCGCACCTTCGCGCGCCTCGGCCTGCTCGACCGGCTGTACGCCAGCCCCTTCCCGCGCAAGTACAGCGTCCAGTTCTACTCGAAGAGCGGCCGCCCCTCGGCCCCCTTCTACTTCCAGGAGACCGATCCGGGCGACAACTCGATCACCTGGCAGGTGCCGCGGCGCGATTTCGATCGCCTGCTGCTCGACAACGCGCGCGACCATGGCGTCGAGGTGCGCCAGGGCGCGAGCGTGCGCGAGGTGCTGTTCGACGGCGAGCGGGCGGTGGGCGTCGCCGCCGACCTGCCGGGAGAGGGCCGCCGCGAGCTCCACGCCAAGGTGGTCGTGGACGCCACCGGCCAGAGCGCGATCCTGGGCCGGCGGCTGGGCTTGCGCGAGATCGATCCGCTGCTCAAGAAGGCGGCGATCTTCAGCCATTTCGAGGGCGCACTGCGCGACCCCGGCATCGACGAGGGCGCGACCCTGGTGCTGCACACCGAGCGGCAGGAGTCCTGGTTCTGGTACATCCCGCTGCCGCACGATCGGGTGAGCGTCGGCGTCGTCGGCGCCGTCGACTACCTGGTCCGCGGCCGCGCCGGCGACCTGCAGCAGGTGTTCGAGGAGGAGGTGGCGCGCTGCCCGCCGCTCGGCCCGCGGCTGGCCGGAGCGCGGCGGGTGATGGATTTCCTCGCCCTGCGCGACTTCTCCTACAAGTCGCGCCGGATCGCCGGCGACGGCTGGGTGCTGGTCGGGGACGCCTTCGGCTTCCTCGATCCCATCTACTCCTCGGGAGTGCTGCTGGCCTTCAGCTCGGGCGAGTTCGCCGCCGACGCCATCCTCGGCGCGCTGGCCGACGGCGACCTGTCGGGAGCGCGGCTCGGCGCCTTCGGGCCGCGTTTCGTCGCCGGCATGGATGCCATGCGCGTGCTGGTCCACACCTTCTACGATCCGAACTTCCGCTTTTCCAAGTTCATCCGCCGCTTCCCCGATTGCCGCCTCGACCTGATCCGGGTGCTGCGCGGCGACGTGTTCGATCACGATTTCTCGCGGCTGTTCGCGGCGCTCGCCGCGACCGCGGCGCCGGACGCGCCGGACCCGGCGGACCCGGCGGACGCCGGCGGACGCCAGGAGACGGCGACGGCGGCGGTGACGGGAGATCCGAGATGACCCGCCGGCAATGGGCGACGCTGCTCTACGCCGCGCTGGCGGCGCTGTACGTGCTGCACAACGACGTCTGGCTGTGGAACGACTCCCGGCTGTGGCTCGGGCTGCCGGCCGGGCTCGTCTATCACATCGGCTTTTGCGTCGTGACGTCGGCGGTGCTCGGGCTGATGGTGGTTTACGCCTGGCCGCCTGGGGTGCCGCTGTCTGGCGGCCAGGGCGCCCGGGAGACGACGCGGATCCCGCCGCCGCCGCGCGGGCAAGGAGAGCACGGGTGACCCTCGGAATCATCGCCGCCTATTTCATCCTGGTGCTGGTGATCGGCGGCTTCAGCCACCGGCTCTTCCAGCGCACCAGCGAGGATTATTTCGTCGCCTCCCGCAGCCTGGGGCCGGCGCTGCTGCTGCTCAACCTGTTCGGCGCCAACATGACCGCCTTTGCCGTCCTCGGCGCCAGCGGCGAGGCCTACAACTCGGGGATCGGGGTCTTCGCCCTGATGGGCTCCTCGTCGGCGCTGGTCATCCCGCTGGTCTTCTACTTCGTCGGCACCCGGGTGTGGGAGCTCGGCAAGCGCCGGGGCTACCTGTCGCCAGTCCAGTTCTTCCGCGAGCGCTACGAGTCCGACGGCCTCGGCCTGCTGCTCTTCGTGGTGCTCAACGCCCTGCTCATCCCCTATCTGCTGATCGGACTGTCGGGAGGCGGCATCGCCCTCGCCCAGCTCACCGGCGGCCTGGTGCCCAAGTGGGCGGGGAGCCTGATCATCGTCGCCGTGGTGCTCGGCTACGTCGCCTACGGCGGCATGCGCGGGGCGATCTGGGTCAACGGCTTCCAGGCGCTGCTGCTGCTGGTGCTGGGAGGGGTGGCCTGCTGGGTGATCGTGCACCAGCTGGGCGGGATCGAGAACGCGATGAGCCGGGTCGGCGCCACCCATCCCGAGCTGCTGGTGCGCGGCACCAAGATAAAGCCGCTGCAGCTTCTCACCTACACCTTCATTCCGCTCTCGGTCGGGATGTTCCCGCACATCTTCTTGCAGTGGCTGACCGCGCGCAGCGCCCGCGCCTTCCGCCTGCCGGTGGTGATCTACCCGCTGTGCATCGCGATCGTCTGGGTGCCGAGCGTCGTCCTCGGGGTGCTCGCGCGGCTCGACTTCCCGCGCCTGCCGCCGGCCGCGGCCAACTCGGTGGTGGTGAGGATCGTCGAGCACCACGCTCCGGGGGTGCTGGTCGGCCTCCTCGCCGCCGCCCTGCTGTCGGCGATCATGAACTCCTTCGATCACCAGGTGCTGGCGGTGAGCACCATGTTCACCCAGGACATCGTCGTCCACTACGGTTTCCGCGACCGCATGAGCGAGGGGGCCCGGGTGTGGGTCGGGCGCGGCTTCGTGGTCGGCATCCTGCTGGCGGCCTACCTGCTGTCGCTGATCTTCGATCCCAGCCTGTTCAAGCTCGGTGTCTGGTGCTTCAGCGGCTTCGCGGCGCTCTTCCCGCTGGTGGTCGCGGCGCTCTTCTGGCCGCGCAGCACCAAGCAGGGGATCGCCGCGGCAACACTCTCTGTGAGCGCGCTGTGGAGCTGGTTGGTGGTGAGCCAGTGGCGGTCGCCGGACTACACTCTGGGCGGCACCGGCATCCTGCCGGTGGCGCTGCTGCTCGCCGTTTCGATCGTGGCGCTGGTCGTGGTGTCGCTGCTCACCCGGCCACCCGACGCGGCGACGCAGGCGCTCTTCTTCTCGCCCGAGGAGGAGTAGATCAGAGGTGCGCATCGCCTACATCTCGGCCGGCGCCGCCGACATGTACTGCGGCAGCTGCCTGCACGACAACACGCTGGTGGCGGCGCTGCAGCGGCTCGGGCACGACGCGGTGCTGGTGCCGACCTATACCCCGATCCGCACCGACGAGCCGGGGGTCGCCATCGAGCGCGTCTTCTTCGGCGCCCTCAACGTCTACCTCAAGCAGATCGCGCCGCCGCTGCGACGCGGGTGGGCCAGGGTCGAGCGCCTGCTCGACCGGCCGCGGCTGCTCGCACTGGTCTCGCGGCTCGGCTCCGCGACCGATCCCGGGCGCCTGGGCGAGCTGACGCTGTCGATCCTGCGCGGCGAGCAGGGCAACCAGGCGAGCGAGCTCGACAAGCTGGTCGGCTGGCTGCGCGACTCCTTCCATCCGGAGGTGGTCCACCTGACCAACTCCATGTTTGCCGGCTTCACCCGCCGCCTCAAGGCCGAGCTCGGGGTGCCCGTGGTCTGCTCGGTGCAGGGCGAGGAGCTGTTCCTGGACGGCCTGGCCGAGCCCAGCCGCGGCGCCGTGCGCGCGGCCCTTGCCGAGCGCGCCCAGGACGTCGACCTGTTCGTCGCGCCAAGCCGCTTCTACGCCGACCTCATGGCCTCCTACCTGCAGGTGGAGCGCGGGCGCGTGGCAGTGGTGCCGCTCGGCCTCAGTCTCTCTGGACATGGGGCCGGGCACGGCCTCGGGCGCGGAGCGCCGCAGGGGGCGACGCGCGGCGTGGAGGAGAGTGGCACGGAGAGCGGCGAGGCACGCGGCGCGCGGCGCGGCGGGCCGTGGGTGGTCGGCTATCTGGGCCGGATCGCGCCGGAGAAAGGACTGGCCCTGGTTGCCGCCGCTTTCCGCCAGCTGGCCGCCGCCCTGGGCGGTGGCGGGCGCGTGCGCCTGCACGTCGCGGGCTACCTCCCGCCGCAGCACCGCCGCTACCTGCACGACGTCGAGCGGCAGCTCCGCGATTGGGGCCTCGCCGCCGACTACCTGTACGCCGGCGAGGTGACGCGCAAGGAGAAGATCGCCTTCCTCGGCGGCCTCGACCTGCTGGCGGTCGGCACCGCCTACGCCGAGCCGAAGGGGCTCTACGTGCTCGAAGCGCTGGCCAATGGCGTGCCGGTGGTGGCGCCGCGCCACGGTGCCTTCCCCGAGCTGCTGACGGCGACCGGCGGCGGGGTGCTGGTGGCGCCCGGCGATCCGGCCGCGCTCGCGGCGGCCCTCGCCGAGCTGCTGCGGGACCCCGGCAGGCGCGAGCGGCTGGGACGCGCCGGCCGGGAAGCGGTGCACGCCCGCTACGGCGACGAGGCCATGGCCGCGGCCACCCTGGCGCTCTACGAGAGCCTGGTCCAGGGGCGGCGCGAGGCCGCGG
>DASZHY010000103.1:0-4156 GCA_035949675.1 Thermoanaerobaculia bacterium | reverse complement strand
ACAGCCGGAAGTATTCGATTCCGGGAACGTCCACGCGGCGCCAGACGAGCTCGCGGACCAGCCGGGAGCGGACGCGCCGGGCGCCCCCCTCTCCCTGCTCGTGCTGCTCGCGCTGCTTGCGCTGCCGCTGATCATTGCCGGCCGGCGCCGCGGGCTGGTCGTCGGAGTCAGGCAAGGACATCGTCGCGATTCTATGACCGGCCGCCGTTGGTTGTCAGCCGGCCGGCCGGCGTCAGCGAGGAGTGGCGACGACCGAGTAGAGCTCGCCGAAGACCGGGTGGAGGTCGGCGGCGATGCCCTCGTCGAGGCGGGCGAGAGCGGCGGCCAGAGCGGCGTCGCCCGGCACGGCCGGAAGGGGCCAGGCGAGCGTGAGCCGGTTGCGGCCGGGCCGCAGCAGATGGCGGGGCAGCAGTGCGGCCGGGCGACTCCAGGTGCCGCGCAGCGGCAGCGCCGCGGCGGGACTGCCGTTGGCGGTCAGCAGCAACCGGCGGCGCCGCGACGGCGGGCGCAGGCGTTCGCCCGGGTCCGGGGACGGCGGGGGCGGCAGGCGCGCGGTGATCTCGACCGCGACGTCGCGCGCGCCGTCGCAGATCAGGCAGAAGCTGGTCTCCGGCCAGGGGCTGCGCAGCGTGGCGCGGCGGGACAGGTCCTCGAAGCTCATCACCTCGGGGTAGAAGCGCTCCAGCGGTTCCCACAGGTAATAGGGCGGCGCCAGCAGATCGGTGCCGGCGGCGCGGATGCCGCGCGAGGCGACCAGCAGGGCGTCGGCCTCGGCGCCCGCCGCCGGACGGCCATGGCGCTCGAGGCTCGAGACGATGGCGCCGATGACCTCGGCGTCCACGTGGTCCCAGCGCCAGCCATGCGCCAGGCCCAGCGGCACCTCCGCGGCGAGGTTGCGTCCCTGCGCCGGGGTCAGCACCGCCGGCAGGGGCGCGGCGCGGGCGGCGATCAGGTCCAGCATCGCCGACTCGACGCCGGGCGAGGCGGCCAGCGCCGCATCGCACCAGGACTCCAGGAAGGGAGCCTTGGCGCCCACCGCGAGCAGGCGATGCGAGCCGTGGACCGCCGCGCCGAGGCATGCCAGCGCCTCGACGCCGGGCGGCACCAGAAGCCGCGGCAGGCGCCGCAGCAGCTCGCGCCAGCCGAGCTCGCCCGCGGCGGATGCGGCCCGCGCGGCGCCCACCGAGGCGCCGGCCGAGCCGGCGGCCGCCGGCTCGGTCCCGGCGGCGCCCGTCGCCATTCCCGCGAGCCGCAGCACCTCGCAGGCCACTGCCGCCATCGCCACCTCGATGCCCTCCGCGGTCAGGTGACAGTAGTCGAGGAACATCCGCCTGCCGGGCAGCGGTGAGCCGGTGTGGGCGGCGAATACTGCCGGCAGATCGACGGCGGTGAAACCGTGGCGCCGCGCCGCCCGGCGCAGCAGGTCCATGGCCAGGCTGGTGGCCTGCGGTGCGCCCAGAAAGGCGAGGTTGGGGTAGGCGGCGGCGTCGATCTCCGCCCGCGCCGCGGCGGCGGCCGCGCCCTCGTCGCCGGCGCCGCCGCGGGCCCGCGCCAGCAGCCGCCAGGACGTGGGATTGCCGCCGCCGTCGAGCTCGATCATCTCCTCGGCGGTCCGCGCCGCCGCCGCCCAGGCGCTGCGCTCTAGCTGCCGGCGGCCGGCGGCCAGCAGCCGATACCAGCGGGCCAGCGCCGAGGAACGTGGGCGCCGCTGCCGCGTGCCGCCGCCGTTGCCGGCGGGCACCGGGTCAGGCATCCAGGCGACGGGCTGCCGGCTCTCCCAACCGTCGAGGCTCACCTCCGGCACCACCAGCACCACCGGCACGCCGATGGCGCGGGCGATCAGGGCGATGCGGTCAAAGGCCGCGGCGACGATCTCGCGCAGGCGGCCGGCCGCGAGGGCCGCCGGCCCGGCAGGTCCGGCAATCCCGGTGCGACCGGCTGCCCCATCAGGTCCGCCATGGCGCCATGCCTCGGCATAACGCTGGCGGGCGGCCACCGACGGCGCATAGGGCGAGATCTCAGGGGTTTCGAGCAGGTTCCAGTTGTTGCCGGCGAAAACCACCACGACGTCGGGCTGGATCTGCACGGCGCTCTCGAGGGAGGCGGCCAGCGAGCCCAGCGTCTCGTTGGTGCGCGCCAGGTCGATGACCTCGGCGGCGCCGTCGCCGGCCACCGCCCGCAGCTGGGCCTCGAGGACACCGGCTGGCGTGAGGTGAGGCGCATAGAGGTAGCCGGCCGCGGTCGATTCGCCGAACAGGCAGACCCGCAGCGGCAGCGGTGCTTGCTTCGGCCGGATCTCGCGGCGCGCCGCGAAGTGGTCGCCCAGCGGCAGCGGCTCGGGCCGCACGAAAACCAGCTCCGCGCCCGCGCCCCGCGGCTCCCAGATGCTGATCGGCCGCGGCTGCCTGGGCGGCGCCGCGGCCTCGTCGGCGGCGCCCGCAGCGGGCAGGCATAGGGCCGGCGCCGGCAGCCGCAGCGTGCCCGCCCGCTGCGCGGCGCGGGCGGCGCGGGCGCCGTCGGGCGTCCCGAGCAGCCGCGCCAGCTTGCGGCAGGCCTCCTTGGCGCCCGCGGCGCTCTCTTCTAGCTGCCCACCGGTGCCCGCTTCGGGTCCGGCGCTGCCGGAGATCTGCTCGGCGTCCTTCTCCTTCATCCTCGCTTTCCGTTGCACCGCGGAAACGGCGCGTCTTCAGACGAATGTATAGAGGTCCGCGGGCAGCAACCCCCCATTGCCGCCCGGTCCGCCGGCCGCGAAGCCGCTGCTCCGGCGCTCCAGCCAGGCGGGCAGCAAGGCGGCCCAATGGGCGGGCAGCGCCGCGCGGTCGACGAGGAAGTCCTCGAGGACCAGGGCGTCGATGCCGGAGCGCGCCATGGTGATCAGGGCGTCGACCGGAGAACAGACGATCGGCTCGCCACGGGTGTTGAAAGAGGTGTTCACCACCATGGGACAGCCGGTGCGGCGGCCCACCTCGCGCAGTAGGGCGGCGAAGCGCGGCGCGTCGTCGTCGTCGACGGTCTGCGGCCGTGCCGAGCCGTCCACGTGGGTCACGGCCGGGAGTGCGAGCGGCGAGACGACCCGGCAGGTCTCGAGCATGAACGGCGACGGATGATCGAGATCGAAGTGGTCGGCGGCGTGCTCGGCGAGCACGCTCGGCGCGAAGGGCCGGAACTCCTCGCGCTGCTTGATCGAGCGGTTGAGACGCGGCCGCGCCTCGGGGTCTTGCGGGTTGGCGAGCAGGCTGCGGCCGCCCAGCGCCCGCGGCCCGAGCTCCGATGCGCCATGGAACCAGCCGACGATCTGGCGCTTCGCCAGCCGCTCGGCCACCGCCGCTAGCAGCTCCGCCTCGCGGCCGCGGAAATCGGCGGCCGGCAGCTCGGCCGCGGCGAGCAGCTCGCCGATCTCGGCGGCGCTCCACCGCGGGCCCAGAAAGACGTGCCGCAGCGGCTCCGGCCGCCAGCCGCCGGCAGCGCCGGCCTCCCCGGCGCTCAGCTCGGCGTAGGCCAGCGCCGCCGCCCCCAGACAACCGCCGGCATCGCCGGCCGCCGGTTGCACGAAGAGGCGCGCGAAGGGCCCCTCGCGCCGGATGCGGCCGTTGGCGACGCAGTTGAGCGCCACGCCGCCTGCCATGCAGAGGTCCGCCGCGCCGGTGCGCGCGTGCAGGTAGCGCACCTTGTCGAGCAACACCTCCTCGAGCACCGCCTGCAGGCTGCGCGCGACGTCGCAATGGAAATCCGTGAGCGGTTCGTGGGGGAGCCGCCGCGGCGCCCCCAGCAGGTCGGCGAGGGCCGGCGAGTCCATGTGCCGGCCGCGGATGAAGTCGAAATACCTCATGTCCAGCCGGTACTGGCCGCCCGGCAGGGACTCGACGAGCCGCGACAGTGCCGCGGCGT
Organism: Thermoanaerobaculia bacterium; assembly: GCA_035949675.1. GTDB lineage: Bacteria > Acidobacteriota > Thermoanaerobaculia > Multivoradales > UBA5704 > JASLEW01. The sequence goes on along the minus strand of DASZHY010000103.1, from coordinate 268 downwards.
GACGCGGGCTGCCATAGGGCGCGAGCCCCATGACCTTGTACTCGCCGTCGTTGACGCCGAAGCCCAGGTAGGAGGTGACGGTGGAGTAGAGCAGCCCCAGCGAATGCGGGAACTCAACCTGCTCGAAGGCGGTCAGGCGATTGCCGAGGCCATGGCCGTAGGTGGTGGTCGCCCACTCGCCGACGCCGTCGACGGTGAGCACCGCCGCCTCGTCGAAGCCCGAGTACAGGAAGGCGCTGGCGGCGTGCGACGCGTGATGGGGGTAGCA
>DASZHY010000102.1:0-2208 GCA_035949675.1 Thermoanaerobaculia bacterium | reverse complement strand
TGCGCGTACGCGGCGGCGGGCCGGTCTACCGCAAGCTTGCCGGCCGAGTCTTCTATGCTCTGGGCGATCTCCAGGCATGGGTCGAAGCCCAGGCGCGGCACTCGACCAGCGACCCGGGAACCGACCCGTTGGAGCCGTGATCGCGGGACTGACGGTCAGGCCCACGGGGGGTGTGGCGTGAAGGACCTGCCGCCGGAGCTGATCGCGGAGTTGGATCGCACGGTCCGGGCGCGGTCGGGCCGGCGCGCAGGGCAAGAGGTGCGCTTCCTCTGCCCTGCGCACAACGATCACCAACCCTCGGCCCGATGGAGCAAGGCCAAAGCGGTTTGGCGCTGTGACGCCTGCGGCGCCAAGGGCGGCGCGCTCGATCTCGCCGCACGGCTGCATCTGCCGCTGCCTGCGATCGGCAAGCGCAAGCAGAGCCAAACGCTCTTTCGGATCCTCGATCCTGCCGGCCGTTTGGTGGCCGAACATGTCCGCACGGACCTGGCCGATGGCAGGAAGCGGTTCTTCTGGCGGCGGGACGGGGCACCTGGCCTGGGCGGATTGCCGAGCTGCGAGCTGCCGCTCTACGGCGCGGAGCGCGTCGCCGGCGGCGACCCGTCGCGACCCGTGTTCGTGGCCGAGGGCGAGAAGGCAACCGCAAGCCTGCACGGCATCGGTGCCCAGGCGGTCGGCACCGTGACCGGCGCCGGCGCGACGCCGGGCGGCGAGCCACTGGCGGTGCTGCGCGGACGGGAGGTCGTGTTGTGGCCGGACGGCGACGAGGCAGGCGTGCGGCACATGGAGCGCATCGCCGCGGCGGTCGCCGGCATTGCGTCCGCCATCAGGATGTTCTCGCCGCCTGGCCTGCCCGCCGGCGGCGACGCCGCGGACTGGATCGGACAGCGGCGGGCCAGGGGCGAGTCACCTGGGGCAATTCTGGGCGAGCTCGAGAAACTGGTGCGAGACGTGCCCGTCCTCGCCGCCGAGCCAACCCCGGACGCCGTCGCGGCCAGCGCGTCCGCCGACCCGATCGAGGCGGCGATCGCGGGCCTGGCGGCCGCGGCGGGCACCGCGGCGGTCGGCGACTGGCTCCAACGGCTCGGCCAGGCGCTGCAAGGCGCCAATCCCCTGGCGAGGGCGCTGGCGCGCGAGCGGGCCTTGGCGGCGCTCGACGGCAAGGCCAAGGCGCCGGCGCAGCTCGTCGACGCGGCGCTGACGGCCGAGCGGGCGCTGGCCGCGGCGGGCCAGGGCCGCCCGGTCGAATTCGCAGAGCCGGCGGCCTGGCCTGAACCGGTGGATGGTGCGGAGCTGCTGTGCGAGGTCGCCGCCACCTTTACCCGCTTCGTCGCGCTGCCGCCGTTCGCCGACGTCGCGGCGGCCCTGTGGACGGTGCATGCGCATGCGCTCGAGGGCGCCGCGGCATCGCCGCTGCTGGCGCTGACATCGCCCGAGAAACGCTGCGGCAAGACGACGACGCTGTCGTTGCTCGCCCGGCTGGTGCCCCGGCCGCTGCTGAGCTCCAACATCTCGCCGGCGGCGCTCTTCCGCATCGTCGAGAAATACTGCCCTACCCTGCTCGTCGACGAGGCCGACAGCTTCCTGCGCGACAAGGAAGAGCTGCGCGGCATCCTCAACAGCGGCCATACCCGCGACGCGGCCTACGTGGTGCGCACGGTCGGCGACGACAACGAGCCGTGCCGCTTCTCGACCTGGGCGCCCAAGGCGGTGGCGCTCATCGGACGGTTACCGGACACGCTGGCCGATCGCAGCCTGGTCGTGGCGATGCGCCGCCGCGCTCCGGGAGAGCACATCGAGCGCCTGCGGTTCGACCGGCCAGGCGGCTTCGAGGAGCTCCGGCGGCGGGCGGCGCGGTGGGCTGCCGATCATCTCGCCGTGCTGTGCGGCGCCGACCCCGAGATGCCCGGCGAGCTCGACGACCGCGCGGCCGACAACTGGCGGCCGTTGCTGGCCATCGCTGACCTGGCGGGCAGAGAGTGGCCGGAGAGCGCGCGGCGGGCGGCGCTGGCGCTGTCGGGCAGTGGCGGCGAACCGCCGGACAGCGCGCGCGAACAGCTGCTGGCCGACATCCGCGAGTCCTTCGACGAGCGCGGCCCCGGCCGCCTCCTCACCGAGGATCTGTTGCAGGACCTGCGCGCGCGGGAGGACAGGCCCTGGGGCGAATGGCGAGGCGGGCATCCTCTGTCGGCCGTGCAGCTGGCGCGG
>DASZHY010000101.1:0-6011 GCA_035949675.1 Thermoanaerobaculia bacterium | reverse complement strand
CACGCCGTCGGGGATGAACAGGTCGTAGAAGCCGTCGTTGTCGTAGTCGGAGGCGGCGATGCCGCCGGGGCCGTAGCGGATCATCCCGAAGCGCAGCGGCTGGTCGAGGAAGGCCGGGTAGGTGCGGTTCTCGAAGTCGATTCCCGCCTCCCGCGACACGTCGGCGAACTGCGGCCGCTCCGCGATCACCCGATCGCCTTCCACCAGCGACGCCGCGACGATCTCGAGCCCGGCAGGCGCTGCCCCGGCCGGTCCCGCCGGGCGCCGGCGGAATCGCATGCGCAGCACGGCGCGGTCGATGCCCGCCTGGCGCGCCCCCTGCGGCCTGCCGATGAGCTCGAAGCGCACCCGCGCCACGAGCTCGCTCCCCCGCCACGTCTCCAGCCGGTCGAGATGGAACCCGGCCTCCTCCACCGCCGCGAAGCCCTCGAGGTACGCCTCCCAGGCGGCGACCGCCGCCGCCCTGTCTTCGCTGGCGCCGGAGCCCGCGCCGGCGCCGCCTCCGGCCGGAGCCGCACCTCCTCCTCCCGGCGCTCCCAGCGCGAGGACGCGGACTCCATCTTTCTCCGCCGCCTGCCCGAAGGCGGAGAGCCCCAGCGGCCACCCGCGGTAGCCCGCCGCATGGCACCGCCGCAGCCGGTCGAGGTCACGCGTCAGGACCGCCGCGGCCAGCTCGTCGAGAGCGCCGACCACCAGGCTGCCTGCCGCATGGAACGCCCGCCCGCGCCGATCGAGCGCTCCCAAACCGGCAAAGGCGCCGGCCACGGCAGCAGCCGGCCAGAGTACGAGACCAAGCATGGAGCGTTTCCTTCGCATCCGACCTCCCGGGGCAACCGGATTCAATGCACTTCCCGCATCGTCTCTCGTCTCTCGGCCGGCTTTCTCATCGCCCGAGATCCTCGACCCGAACCGGTGGCGCGCCAGCTGCAGCCTCCAGCTTGTCCGCGGCGAGCAGCACGCATCCGGAGCTCACGCAGTCATGCGTCACGGCATCGTCCAGGCCCCGCTTGATCAGCTCTTCGAGATGGCTCCGTTCGAGGTTCAACGCGCCACCGGCCCCGCCTCCAAGGTCGTCCCGCGGGTGGTAGCGATGGATGGTCAACGGGGCGTATTCGAGATTCTGCCGCAGGCGCACCCAGATGATCGCCAGCACCTTCGCCAACTCCTTCACCTCCGGGTCCGTGATCTCCTCTCCCTTCTGCACCCGCGCCATGAGATCCAGGCCCTCGTTGATCGCCGCCGCATCGCCGATGTCGTCGTTGACCACTCGCGCCCAGCCGATCGTCTGCTGGCGGTAGATGGTTCCGAGCGTACTATGCAGGGCGCCGAGCGGAATCGAGCGGACGTCCGGATCCAGGTAGATCACGTGCAGGACCCTGGCGCCGGCGTCGACGGCAAGCTTGAGCGGCGTGTTCATCAGCACGCCGCCGTCCACGTAGGGCTCGGCGCCGACCAGTACCGGCGGGAACACGCCCGGAATGGCGCCCGAAGCCTGGATCGCCAGCGGCCCGAGCCTGTCGGTCATGTCGAGGTTGGTGAAGATGTTGAGCGCTCCGGTGTTCCAGTTGGTGGCGGCGATACGCAGGCGGCGGCTCGATCTCCGGATGCCCTCGAAATCGATCGTTTTCTTGATGCTCCGCTGCCAGACCCCGGTCGAGATGAAGGCGGTGAAGTCGAAGAGGTCGACCGCCCGCTGCCCGAGGCTCTGGTCCGGGTTGGTGACGAGGTGGACGGCGCGCTGCATCGCATCCCAGGTGAGGAAGGCGCCGTCCTGGACCACGCGGAGGAAGGGCTGTAACGGGTTCGGCATGTAGGAAGAAGGCGCGAGGAATGCCACCGGATCGCCGCGGAAGCGATAGGCGCCGTTGCCGTAGCGTCCCGGGTTCTGGGCCAGCACCTCCAGCCATGACCGTTCGAGATTGCCCGTGGACGTCGGCCCGAAGCTGTCCCACTGCCCCACCATGAACGCCGCGTTGTACGACCCAATCGAAGTGCCTGCATAGACCGAGGGTGCGATCGGCCGATAGCCGGTCGCCGGCGACAGGCCCGCAAGGAGCGCCTTGAGGACGCCGACCTCGTAGGCGCCGTTGGCCCCGCCTCCGGAGAGCACGATCCCGTGCTGGCGCTCGCCGTCGGTCATCGTCCGGACCCTGCCGAGACCCGGCGGTTTCCGGCGCCGCTCATGCGGCCACGTCCGCGGGAGTCACCGCTGCCGGAGGTGGGCGGCGCATGGACGCTGCACCCGGCGGCCTGGCAGTCGTGCGCGGCCGCGTCGCGGTATCCCAGGTCGATGCCGTGATCGACGGCCGCGGCGCTGAAGTCGAGCAGCCCGCCGGCGCCCCCGAGGCCTTGCGACGGGCGGTAACGATGGATCACGAGGACGCGAGCGGACGGCGCCCCCCGCGCGCCGGCCGCCTCCCGGCTGCGCCGGTCCGCCTCGGCGACGTCGCGATCGACGTTGGTTCCCACCTGGATCGCCCACAGCCGGTAGATCGTGGCGAGCGAGTTGGGGAGCGCCGGAAAGGGTATCTGGTCGACGAAAGGATCGAGGTAGATGACGTGCAGCACGTCAGCACCGGCACGGATCGCCGGCAGCAGCGGCGTGTTCATCAGCACTCCGCCGTCGACGTAGGGAACGCCTTCGACCTCGACCGGCGGGAAGATGCCGGGGATCGCGGCCGAGGCCAGCACCGCCGCCGGACCGATCGCCGCAACGTCGGCTTTCGAGAACAGGCGCAGGCTGCCTTGCGCCCAGTTGGAGGCGGCGATGGTCAGCGCCTTGCCGGACGCCGCAAGAGCGCTGAAGTCGATCGTATCCTTGACCAGCGAGGCCAGCGGCGCCGCCGAGACCAGGGCCGACAGATCGATCGTCTCGGCGAGACGGACCGGCGCCGGCAGGCGGGAGACCGCGACGTCCAGCGAACGGGTGAGAGTGAAGCCCGCCGCGAAGACGCCATCCTGCGCCAGGTCGCGCAGCGCCTCGAGCGGATGCAGGAAGCAGCCGGGAGAGAGTCCCTGGAACGGCAGGCAGCGGACGCGGTAGACGCCATTGCCGCATTGCGCCTCGGTGTTCGCGACGCGCTCTCGCCAGACCCGGTCGAGGCTCGCGACCGCCGCTGCTCCCGAGGCACCCGGCTGGGCGGCCAGGAACGTGGCGTTGTAGGCGCCGACCGAGGTGCCGGTGAAGACCTCGACCGTGGGCACCCGGTAGCCGGTCGACGGCGAGGCGCCGGCAAAGAGGGCCTTCATCACGCCCACCTCGTAGGCCCCCTTGGCCCCCCCGCCCGAGAGCACGAGCGCCTCGACGGGGGTGCCGTCGCTCCTCATGCTCCTTCTCCGGTGACCACCCAGCGCGGCAGCGACGCCGCGTCCAGCCAGTCGCGAATCTGGCGCCACGTCAGGATGGAGCCGGTGATCATCGTGTAGTGCTGCATGAAATGGGTGACCAGGAAGCTCTTCTCGAGCGCCTCCCACGAGATGCAGAGGTCGGTGGCGGCGCGGCCGCCGCTCAGCAGGTTGGCCATGAGGATGAAGGCCGACACCGGGTCGAGGTCGCGCCCCCCGGTCAGGCGCCCGAGCGCCTCGCCGCCCTGGGCCAGGAGCCTGCCGGCCAGGCCGAACGACGCGAGATCGGCCATGCGCAATCCCCATTGCAGGGGATCGAGCGCCGGGTTGACGATGCGCTCCGGGCGGTTGGCGGCGAACGTCATCGCCACCCGCACCTCCCCCGTCGCCAGAACGTGGAAGTTGATCAGCTCGACGGCGGCATCGAACTCTCCGGGGCCGTAGGCGAGCGCCCCGGTTCGCGGATTCTTGATGAAGGCGTAGCCGAAGCCGTAGCGGCCGAGGACTCCCGGAGCGGGCTCCTCCTCGTGGAGCAGGAAGTCGCGGGCGAGGACGAGGTAGCTGGCCTCCTCCAGCGGCAGAACGAAGGAGGGCGAGTTGCGGCCCAGCGGCTGATAGGTGACGTTGAAGTCGAAGATCCGGACCTTCGCCACGATCCATTCGTAGACCGGTCCGATCTGCCGCAGGTCCACGATGGCGAACCTTTCGGCATCGGGGAAGGTGCCGATCTCGCCGCTGGCGCGCTTGAAGAAGAGCTGCGAGAACCCGAACCCCTGCCGCTCGCCGCCCTGCTGGGAGCACCAGCTCAGGGGTTGCAGCAGCAGCGGCACCGCGCCGCCGCCGGTATCCGTGACGCCTTCAGGCTGACGAAAGGAGCTGATGCGCAAGAAATAGTGCAGCACGAACTCGCGCAGCTGGTCGCGCATCCAGCGCGCCGCCGCCGCCTCGCCCGCCATGGCCGTCTTGGGTTGATCGTAGAACGACTCCTGGAAGTTGCCCATGACCGGGAGGACGCGGCCGCCGATCGGCGCTTCGCCAAAGAAACCGAAGCTGACGTCCGGCCGGTTGAAGGTCCGGCCGAGCGGGAAGCGACGAGCGGTAGGCCCGCCGCCCTGCGACTGGTCCCACCACTCCTTGAGCTCCCGCCCGCGCTCGAGGTAGAGGTCGACGCTGTCGAGAACCAGCCGGTCGTCCTCGCTCGGGCTCACGGCGGAACCCGGCTCGGCCGGCGCCGGGCGTGCGTCTGCTACGCTCATCCAGGCGCCCCGAGCCTCCGCACGGCGGCGCGGAAGCGGCCGTCCACGTCGAGGAAGCGCAGGATGTACATGTTGGAGAGCGTGCGCGGGAACACGCTGACCACGCCGCTGAGGGTCAGCATCCCCGACGCGCCGGCGAACTGCTTGGTGCCTTCCAGGAAGGGACCGAAGCCAATCATGCGGAATACCGGCATGGGCGCTCCCGCGAGCGGCGTGGTGAAGGCGCGGCCCTCGACGAGGTTGGCGCGCAGCGATCCGATCTCCTCTCCGCCAGAGCCCCAGAAGGTGAGCTCGCCGTTGCGGGTCTGGAAAGGAATCGGCGTCTCGGCGGTGCCGGGAGTGGCCGGGTCCAGCGGATTGAACAGCAGCTTGGTGCTGAGGCGCCCCACCACCTCGCCGAGCTTGGTGCGGCTGCGCAGCCCGAGATCGGCCTTGCCGAGGTCGAAGGCGACGTGGACCAGGCGCAGCAGCTCGTGGACGCTGGAGCCCGCCAGGGTGCCGTCGGGCGCGCGGTCCAAGGTCGTCGGGCGCTCGGGGTCCGGCTCTCCGAGCAGGGTCATGAACACCGAGGTCGGATCGGGATCGGGCTCCGGCTGCAAGGGGGTGAGCCGCGACAGCGCCTGCAGCCGATCGCTCGGGTCCATCACCCGCATCATGATGTTGATGAAGAGGTTCTGCGGCGGCTGGATGTAGCCGTTGACCACCGCGCACCCCTGCAGGCCGGCCAGACGGCCGAGCCCCTCGAGCATGTCGATGTTGGCGCCGATGTTGAGGCGTGGCTGGCCGCCGACCACCGCGGGAAAGGTGCGGCCGGCGCCGAAGCCCTTCATGCCGCTGCCGTCCTTGTCGACGAACTGGAAGCTGCCGTTCATCATGGTGAAGCGCTGGCTCCGCGTCGGATCCAGCGCCGTCAGCGGCGGCACGCGATCGGGAGCCGCCGCGAAGTCGTCGGGGATGACGAGCCAGTCGATGTGCACGTGAGCCGCGGTCTGCCCGACGACGTTGGCCGCGCGCAGGCCGGCGTCGCAGCTCGCCACTTCGACCCGGATGTCGAAGCGGTGCGTGGTCTCGTTGACCTTGATCCCTGCCAGGCTCTGCGGGTTGCCCGGCGCCGGGATGGGGATGTTTGGAATGGCTGGGTCGTGAACCGAGAACAGCGAGAAGTAGGCAGCCCGGCGCAGCAGCCGCGTCACCTCGGCGATCTTGTAGGTTGCGGGATCGACGCCGGGCGGGAACGACGCCGGCAGTGGAAAGCCGGGGGGCGGCGCGCCGCCCACGGCGGCGGCAACCACCGCAGGCGCGGAGCCCGCCGCCATGTCACCGCCCGCCGAGGGCGGCGGTGCGCCGGCCTCGCCGCCCTGTTCCCGATCAAGCCATTTCGAGGCCTGACGAGCGCTCATGAGGACCTCC
>DASZHY010000100.1:0-23341 GCA_035949675.1 Thermoanaerobaculia bacterium | reverse complement strand
GCGAGAGTTGGCGGCAGAAGAGCAATCGTTTTCCTATGGCCGGACCTTTCTCATCACCGGAGCCGCAAGGCTAGGCCCGGTTCAGCGAGACCTGAAGTTGAGCGCTTCGCTGCTAGAACGCGTTGAATCAGATATACGCAGTAAGGAGCCACGGGAAAGAGCTCATGGGTTGTTGACCCTGGCGCACCTCGTCTTCCGCCAGTCGGACGTCACTTCCTTCGCTATAACACTTTCGCGTTTAATGTTCGAGGTAGCTGCAGCGATTCAGTCACCGCACCGCTGGGAGCAGTTCTCAGGCTCTTGGGCCTTTATCACCCTTGCAGAGGCCGGCCTTCAACCCGCCGATTGTGCATCTGTTATCCAAACGATACTAGACCTCCTATCTTCCGACATCCCTAGGGATCTAGAAGCTTTGGGTTGCGAAATGCTTTTCATGATTCGCCCGCCGACCGTCCGAAGGCGTTTCGCAACACCTCCTCCCGGTCAGATTTGGGAGATTGCCTCGTGGTTCAACAGGGGGAGGGGTTCCAGCCGGGGATGGTCAGGAGAGTGGGCTGCGCTCTTCGCCGCGTTCTATTGGCACCAGCCTTGGGAAGATGAAGAGCTTGCCAGTAACTTCGCCGACGTCATTCGAGCTGGCTCCACCTCTCCTCGAAACTCGAAGCTCTTACTAGCCAATGCTCGGTTAGTCCTAATGCAGCTGAAGGAACCTGGAAGAGGTGCATTGGATCTCCTCGAGAGAGAGTCAAGAGCAGCGCAGCTAACAGCGAGAATCCCCTCTACACGAGACCGCGATTGAGGCGGCCTACTGCCCACTCCTCCCCTGCCTCCTCAAGAAGAGAAGAGAGGCCTCCAAGTGGAGAGGCCCTGCCGGGCAGCTCCCAACGGCAGGATCACGACCCAGTCTGGCAGCGCCTGCTCAGGAGCCGCTTGCCGCGCTCGCTGCGAATCTGTCGCCGGTTGTGGTAGGTGGCGCGCCGCTCCTCGGACTTGCGACGACAATTTCTGCGGCGGCGTCGGCAAGGTTTGAAGATGAAGATGCGGATGGCCCGCGGGCCTCAGTGGCGCTGCGCCGGGCCCGCCGGGCTGGCCGGCGCCGACCACAGGACGCTGCGGTCGATCTGGGCCAGGCTCGGGCGGCCGCACAGGGCCATGGCCGCCAGCAGCTCGGTGCGCAGCAGCTTGACGACGCTGGCGACGCCCGCGGCGCCGGCGGCGGCCAGGCCCCAGAGGTAGGGCCTGCCGATCAGCACCGCGCGGGCGCCCAGCGCCAGCGCCTTGATCACGTCCGTGCCGCGCCGGATGCCGCCGTCCAGGAGGACCGGCATCCTGCCGTCGACCACCTCGACGACGCCCGGCAGGGCCTCGATCGTCGCCGGCGTGGTGTCGAGGTTGCGCGCGCCGTGGTTGGAGACGATGATCCCGGAGACGCCGTGCTCGACCGCCAGCGCGGCGTCCTCGGGCGCCAGGATGCCCTTGAGCAGGATGGGCACCTTGGCGAAGCCGCGGATCCAGTCGATGCCTTCCCAGGTCAGCGCTGCGTCCAGCACTTCGCTGTAGACGCCGCTCTCGTCGACGTGGTCGGAGGTGGCCCCCTTGCACCCGCGGAGATTGGCGCGCTCCAGTCCCGCGGTGAGCTCGAAGCGGTCGCGCACCTCGCGGCGGCGCGTACCCAGGATCGGCGTATCCACCGTGATGCAAATCGCCTGGCAGCCCGCTGCCTCGACCCGCTGCACGAGGTCGCGGGTGAAGGCGCGGTCCTTCTGCACGTACAGCTGGAACCAGAGCGGACCGCCGGCGACCGCCGCGATCTCCTCGAACGTGTCGTTGGAGAGCGAGCTGACCACCATCACCGCGCCGGCGGCGCCGGCGCCACGCGCCGTCTCCAGCTCGCCCTCCGGATGCACCATGCGGTGATACGCGGCGGGGGCGAGCAGGATCGGAAAGGGGAGCTGCATGCCAAAGAGCTCGACCGCGGCGTCGAGGCGGCTGACGTCGCGCAGCACCCGCGGCTTCAGCAGCAAGGTGTCGAAGGCGGCGCAGTTGCGGCGCAGCGAGATCTCGTCGCCGGCGGCGCCGGCGACGTAGTCGTAGACCATGGTTGCCAGACGCTCGCGGGCAACCGCCTCGAAATCGGAGAGGGTGGTGACCAGCTCTGTCATCGGCCGCTCGTCCGGGTGGCTCCTTCCGGCACTGCCTCAACGCCCGAGCACGAAGAGAGTGCCGAAGTTCTCGCTGTAGATCCTGCCGTCCGGATCGATGGCGACCGGGGTGTAGGCGGCGCCGACCGCGAGGTTCAAGAAGCGCCTGGCGCGCAGCCTGCCCCCCTGGTCGATGACGTACAGGTTGCCGTCCTCGCTGTTGGCGTACACCACCCCGTCGCCGTCGACCGCCGGGGCGTTGACGCACCACTCGAAGCCGGCGGGGTGGTCCGACACACAGGTCATGTGCCCGCCGGCGCCGCGGGTGCAGGAAAGGGTGTTGGTGTTCTGGTACCGCCACTCCGGAACCAGGTCGCTGTCGAGCTGCGTGAGGTAGTAGGCCTCGGGGTCGGCCGCCGTCCGCTCCGGCGGACACAGCCGGTTGTCGTCGCAGTAGGAGCCGGTGCCGCCGTAGCGGTTGTCCTTGGTGATGACCGACCAGGTCCCGTCGTGGCGGTAGATGGCTGGCGTGTCGTCCCAGCCGAACGGGTAGCTCGCCAGGAACTGGCCCTGGGAGCTGAACTTCATCAGATGACCCTGGGTGTAGTTGTAGCGGGTGAAGGCGCCGAGGACGACGCTGCCGTCGGGAGCGACGACAGGCGACGCGGTCGAGGCGTCGAGGATCCTGCCCGAACCTGGCTTGTTCTCCGCCGGATCGACCCCGGTGCGGGCCCCGGCGGCGCAGCCACCCGGCGTGCCGTTGGGCGGCAGCAGGACGTTGCAGCCGTCGTTCAGGCGCTCGCGCAGCGACGCTTGCCACTTCGGGGTCAGGTCCGGGTTGACCGCCAAGAGGTAGGCGGTGCGGTCGGTCAAATGAGCCACGCTGAGGACGTAGATGGTGCCGTCCGACCCGACGGCCGGCGCCGAGTTGAGGGCCGGCCGTTGCGAGCCGCAGGGCACGGCCGGCGCCGCCGCATCCGGGGTCGGCGGCCACGGCAACGCCTGGCCGTCGAAGGTCCCGGGGCACCGGTCCGAGCCGCGCGGCGCGCCGGGTGCCAGCGACGCGAAGGTCGCCGCGCGGGCATGGCCGCCTGTCACCTTGACCAGCCAGGAGTCGACGGCGTCCGCCGTCCAGGGGTTCGCGGGGTCGAGCTGCACCGCGACGTAGTAGACGCTGCCGTTGGCATCGACGGTGAGCGGTCCGGTCAGAAAGACGTAAGGGTTGACGGTGGGTCCGAACGGCTGGATGTGCGCGAGCACCGAGCCGTCGCGCTTGGCCAGCTTGTAGAGCGTGCCGCCGAACCCCGGGACGTAGACGAAGTCCTCCCAGAGCGCGGCATGGAAGACCGGCTCCCAGATCGGAATGGAGGGCGGCGCCAGGTGGTAGGGGACCGGCTTCCAGTCGCTGCGGAAGGTCCAGGTCCGCACCAGCGAGCCGCCCGCCCAATCCAGGCGCTGCTCGTTCCAGGTCTGCGTCTGCCACGTCGCCTGACCGGTGTAGGCGCCGGACTTGGACTCCATGTAGACCGAGCTGCCGTCGACGAGCGGCGCCTGGTAGTGCACCAGCAGGGCGCCGCCGGTCAGCGGGTCGCCCTGCTCGGCCGCCGCGAAGCGGTCGAAGACACGCGCCGCCAGGATCTCGCCGGCCGGCTGGCCGATCGAAGACACGGCGCCGGTGTGCAGCGGGTTGCCTCCCCACTGCGGCCAGCCGAGTCCCTGCCTGCCGCCGTCGCCGCCCTCGGCAGTGGCGGTGGCGGCGATCGCCGCCCCGAGCAGCATGGCCAGGATGATCGAGACGCGCGCTCTCAAGGCTCTCACTCGTGCTTGTTCTCTGGCATATCGTGGGGCGGCTTCTCGCCGTCCTTGGCGGCTGCCGCCGCCTTGGGCGCCCCGGCCGCCTTGTCGTCTTTCGCCGTCTTGACCATGCGCCGCACGTCCGCCAGTAGCTTCCTGGCGTCGTAGACGATCCCATCTTTGATGGTGTATCTGACGCCGCCGGTGCGGACGACCGCGTCCTTGTCGTCGAGCTTGATCACACCCGTGCCATAGAGCACGGCGAGGTTCTGCAGCGGGTTCTGCTCGACGACGACCAGGTCGGCGAGCTTGCCGGGCTCGACGCTGCCGAGGTCGCGGGCGAGCCCCAGCGCCTCCGCCCCCTCGAGCGTGGCGGCGCGGATCACCTCGAGCGGATGGAAGCCGGCCTCGCGCAGCAGCTCGAGCTCGCGCACGTAGGCGAAGCCGTAGAGCTGGTACAGGAAGCCGCTGTCGGTCCCCACCGTCACCCGCCCGCCCCGGTTCTTGTACTCGTTGACGAAGGTCATCCACAGCCGGTAGTTGTGCTTCCACTCGACCTCGTCCTCGGTGGTCCAGTGGAACCAGAAGGAGCCGTGGTTCTTGCGGCTGGGTTGGTAGAAGTCCCACAGCGAGGGCAGCGTGTACTCGTCGTGCCACTCGGCGCGCCGGGCGCGCATCAGGTCGCGGGTCGCCTCGTAGATGTTGAACGTCGGATCGATGGTGAAGTCGAGCTTGATCAGCTCGTTCATCACCTCGTTCCAGCGCGGCGAGTACGGCGGCGCCGCCTGGCGCCACAGCCGCCCGGCCTGGCCGAAGCGGTGCGACTCGTCGGCGTAGTTGTAGTCGAGCGGGAAGTCCTGCACCGTACGGTCGGTGAAGAGCGCCTCCGGCAGACCGTACCAATGCTCCATGGAGGTCAGGCCCCAGCGCGCGGAATCGAGCGCGGTCACTCGCGCGACCTGCATCTGCGCGTGATGACAGGCGGTGCGCATCCCGCGCCGCTTCGCCTCCTCGATCGCCGCCTTCATGATGTCGGGGCGGTAGCCGAAGAACTTCACGCCGTCGGCGCCCTTCTGCGCCATCTTCGCCACCCATGCCCGTGCTTCGTCGGGAGTGGTGAAGGGCGTGTCGCGGTCCTGGCCGAAGGCGATGTAGGCCAGGATGCGCGGCGCGGTGATCTCGTTGCCGGCGCTCCTGGCCTTCTCGCGCAGGGTCCAGTCGGTGCCGTCGAAGCTGCCGGGGTCGCGGATGGTGGTGACGCCGTGGCCCAGCCAGAGCTTGAAGACGTACTCGGCAGGCGTTCCCTGCTCCTTGCCGCCGATGTGCGCGTGCATGTCGACGAAGCCCGGCAGCACGTACTGCCCCGAGAGGTCCATCTCCCTGTCCCCCTTCTGGGCCTTGGGGCGCTTGTCGGGGTCGATGCCTCCCGGCTGGCCGACGGTCTCGACCCGCACGATGCGGTTTTTCTCGATCACGATGTCGACCGGTCCGATCGCCGGAGCGCCGGTGCCGTCGATCACCGTCGCGCCGCGCAGGATGAGCCGGGCGAAGGGACCCTCGCCCTCGGCGCGCCGTGGCGCGGGTGGGATCGACTTGTCCTTGACCGCCTTCGCCGGCTCGGCGGCGCCGGCCGGTGCTCCCTTGGCCCGTGCCGCGCCAGGCGCCGCCCCGGAGCCTGCCGCCGCCCCGGCTCCGGGCGCCGCCGCGCCGAGGAGGACCAGCATCGCGCCGCCGACCCAGCTCCATTTCCACCGCAGGGTTCTCATCCGCAGGACCGCTCCTTTCGCTCGCCGCACCCGGACGGGTGCATTCATGCTCGAGGCGTACGCGCGGAATCTACACCAGCAAGCGGCGGCAAGCGCCTTGCGAGCGCCGGCAAGCGCCAGCAAGCGTCAGCTAGCGGCATGCCGCGTAGGACGCCGCCGGACAGCTTCTCCAGCCGGCCGCCGACGCCAGGACGGACAGTCGTCCGATGGCGGCGCCGTGCCCCGGCAGCCCATGCTCGGCTGTGGGAAGAGCGATGCGAGTCATGCGAGCCAGGGCAAGGACACAGGGGTGCGAGCGGCGGCGAAAGCTGGCCGCCGTGGTCGCCGGGGTGCTCGGCGGGCTCTGCTCGAGCGGGCTGTTCGCCGGCGGGCTGGTCGCCCGGGGGCTCCCGGCCGCCGCGGAGCAAGCAGGGAGTGCCGGCTCCCTGGACGCACGCTACTTCCATCGCCACTGGCGGCGCAGCGACGGCCTTCCCGGCAACAGCGTCTACGCCATCGCCCAGACGGCGGACGGCTATCTCTGGATCGGCACCGAGAACGGTCTGGCGCGCTTCGACGGCCAGCGCTTCGTCACCCATGGCGTCCGCCCGTCGGGCGCGTTCCGCAGCCGTTTCGTGGCGGCGCTGGCCGCCGGCCGCGACGGCACCCTGTGGATCGGGACCGAGCGCGGCCTGCTGCGGAAGAACGGCTCGGAGGCGGTCGTCCCAGACGGCCCGCCGGACGGCCTGGCGGCCGGAGCGGCGGTCAGCGCCCTGGCCGAGGATGCAGGCGGCAATCTGTGGATCGGCACCCGCTCGGGCCTGCTGCGGCGCAACGCCGCCACCGGCAAGGTCACCCGGGTCGGGCTCGCCAACACCAGGATCGCCAGCCTGCTGGCGGGGGAGGCCGGCGAGGTGTGGATCGGCACCGAGGCGCGCGGGCCCTGGCGCTATCACGCCGGCCAGCTCGAGCGGGTCGATGCGGACCGGCGCCTGTGGCAGGAGACGGTGACCGGCCTGGTGCGCGACCAGGACGGGTCGGTCCTGGTTTTCAGCGAGAAGGCGGCGAGCCGCTTCCGGGGCGGCAGGACGGTGAGCATCGCCAAGGACGGCCCACCCGGCGTCGAGAGGGTGGTCGCGGCGGGTGCGGGCCATGGCAGCCTCTGGTTCGGCACCAGGGACCGCGGCGTGGTCCAGCTCGCGGCCGGCAAGAGCTGGAGCGCGCGGTCCGGGCACCCGCTGGCGACGGCGCTGATCTTCCAGATCTTCGTCGCCGCCGACCGCACGGTCTGGTTCGGCACGGCAGGCGACGGCCTGCGGCAGCTGGTGGAGAAGAACAGCCGCACTTACGGCCGCGGCGACGGTCTGGCCAGCGAGACGGCAACTTCGGTCCTGGTCGAGCCGGACGGCACCGTCTGGGCCGGCACTTTCGGGGGTCTGACGCGGCTGGCGCGCCGTGCCGACGGCGCGGCGTTCGCCGGCCAGGAGCTGGTTGGCACGACCGTCTGGTCGCTGCTGCGCGAACGCCAGGGGACCCTCTGGGCCGGCACCTCGCACGGCCTGGCGCGACGGGTTGACGGGCGCTGGCATTTCTTGCCGCCATGGGGGGCGGCGGACACCCAGCAGGTCGAGTCCCTCTACGAAGACGGGCTGGGCAACGTCTGGGTCGGCACCGACGGCGGGCTCGGGATGATGACCGCCGAGCGAGCGGCGGTGGTCCCGGTGCGCGGCGTCGAAGACGTAGAGGTCAGCGGTCTTGCCGAGGACGGCGGTGGCGCGCTCTGGATCGGCACTCGCGGCGCCGGCCTGCTGCGGCTCCGCGACGGCAAGGTCGAGACGCTGCTCGGGTCCGCCGAGCTGCCGATCGTCACCTCGGTGCGGCGCGGCCTCGAGAACGACATGTGGGTCGGAACCTTCGGCAACGGCCTGCTGCACTACAGCGCCGGCCGCTGGCATCGGTTCCACGAGGGCAATGGGCTCGACGACAACACGGTCCGCCAGATGCACGAGGACGGCTCGGGGAACCTCTGGATCTGCAGCGGCGCGGGAATCTCGCGCGTCGCCCGCAGCGCCATGGCGGACGTGGAGGCGGGGCGCACCCCGATCCTGAAGCCTTTCAGCTACGGACCGGAAGACGGCGTGGTCGAAGGCGTCTGCTACGGCGCCTCGCATCCGGCGACGGCCATGAGCGCCGACGGCCACCTGTGGTTCTCGACCAATCACGGCGTGGTAGAGATCTGCCCCGAGCGGCTGTCGCCGCCGCGGCCCGACCTCGCGCCGCGCCTCGATGGCGTCAAGGTCGACGGCCGCGACCTCGAGCTCGGACGCGGCGGCCCGCTGGCGCTTTCCGGCCATGCCAGGCGGGTCGACTTCAGCTTCTCGGCGCCCGTCTTCGTCGCCCAGCGGCGGACGCTCTTCCACTACCGGCTGGTGGGGCTCGACCGCGACTGGGTCATGGACGACCGCACCGGGGAGGCGCGCTACACGTCTCTCGAGCCCGGCAGCTATCGCTTCGAGGTGGCGATGCGCGGCGAGCAGGGCGCCTGGAGCGCGCCGGTGCTGCTGGCCGAGATCGACGTCGAGCCGCGGTACTACGAGCGCCTCGACTTCGCGGCGCTCGCCGTCCTGGCGCTGCTCGCCGCCGCCGCCGGCGTGCACCGCTGGGCCGAGCGGCGCCTGCGGCAGCGCGCCGCCGCGCTCGAGCTCCTGGTCGGCGAGCGGACCGAGCAGCTGCGGGAGGCCAACCGGCAGCTCGAAGCCCTCGCCACCAGCGATCCGCTGACCGGCCTCGCCAACCGCCGGCTGCTGCAGGAGGCCATGGACAGGGAGCTGCGGCGCGCCGCCCGCAACCGCACCGAGATTTCCCTGGTGATGGTCGACGTCGACTACTTCAAGCGTTACAACGACAGCCTTGGCCACGTCAGCGGCGACGACTGCCTGCGCCAGGTCGCCATGGCCTTGCGCAGCGCGGCCACCCGCCCGGCGGACCTGGTGGCGCGCTACGGCGGCGAGGAGTTCGCCGTGTTGCTGCCCGAGACCGCGGCGCCAGCCGCCGCCGCCGTCGCCGAGAGCCTGCGCCAGATGGTGGAGAAGCTGGCGATCCCGCATCCCGCCTCGCCGATCGCGGGGTGCGTGACGATCAGCGCCGGGGTGATGGGCCTGGTCCCGGCGGCGGGCATCGATGCGGCGGCGGTGATCGCGGCGGCCGACGCAGCGCTGTACCGCTCCAAGCAGCAGGGCCGCAACCGGGTGCAGGTCGCCGAGCGCGCCGCGCCCATGCCGGCGAGGGTGCGGGTGAGCCCGGCCGCCTCGGCCGCCTGAGGAAGCCTCGAACGCGCACCGCAGCCGGTTGACTCCCCGGACCCAGCCGCCTAGTGTGCGGGCTGATGAAGATCAAGCTCGTCGTCCTCATCGTTGCGGCGCTGGCGCTCGCCACCGCCCTGCAGGCGGCCGGCTCCGGCCCGGCATCGCCGGCCTCGCAGGCGCCGCCGCCGCTGCCGCTCGACCGCGCCGCGCTCGCGGCCCGTGTCCGCGCGGAGATGGTCCATGCCTGGCAGGGCTACGAGCGCCACGCCTGGGGCCACGACGAGCTGAGGCCGGTCAGCAAGACGCCGCGCGACTGGTACGCGGCGCCGTTGCTGATGACCCCGGTGGACGCCCTCGACACCTTGCTGCTGATGGGCCTGAACGACGAGGCCGCGAGGGCGCGGGAGCTGATCGCGTCTCGGCTCTCGTTCGACCAGGACCTCTCGGTCAAGAACTTCGAGATCACCATCCGGATGCTCGGCGGCCTGCTGTCGAGCTGGCAGATGACCGGCGATCCGCGCTTGCTGCGGCTCGCCGAGGACCTGGGAACGCGGCTGCTGCCGGCCTTCGCCTCGCCGACCGGCATGCCCTATACCTTCGTCAACCTGAGGACCGGCGCAACGCGGGGCCCGCGCAGCAACCCTGCCGAGATCGGCACGCTGCTGCTCGAGCTCGGCACGCTGGCGCGCGCCACCGGCAGGCAGGTCTTCTACGACCGGGCCAAGCGCGCCCTGGTCGAGCTCTACGGCAGGCGCTCGCCTCGCGGCCTGGTGGGCGAGGAGATCGACGTCGAGACCGGCCGGTGGACCAGCCGCGCCAGCCACGTGGGGGGCGGCATCGACTCCTATTACGAGTACCTCCTCAAGTGCTCGCTGCTGTTCGGCGACGCGGACTGCCGCAGGATGTGGCGCGATAGCGCCGGCGCCCTCAACCGCTACCTGGCGGACGACGCGCCCACCGGGCTCTGGTACGGTCAGGTCGACATGCTCACGGGCAAGCGCACCGCCACGGAGTTCGGGGCGCTCCATGCCTTCTTCCCGGCGGTCCTGGCGCTCGGCGGCGACCTCGAGCGCGCCCGCCGCCTCGAGGCGTCGTGCTTCAAGATGTGGAACCTCCACGGCATCGAGCCGGAGGTCGTCGACTACCGCACGATGAAGGTGGTGGCGGCGGCCTATCCGCTGCGGCCGGAGATCGTCGAGTCGGCCTATTACCTCCGTCACTACACCAACGACCCGCGCTACGTCGAGATGGGACGGGCCTTTCTCGCGGCGTTGCTCGCCCACTGCCGCACCGACGCCGGCTACACGGTGCTCGAGAGCGTCGTCACCAAGCGGCAGGGCGATCTGATGCCGAGCTACTTCCTGGCCGAGACGCTCAAGTACCTGTACCTGATCTTTGCCCCCGACGAGGCGCTCGACTTCGACCGCGTCGTCTTCAACACCGAGGGCCATCCCCTGCGCCGCGACTTCCGGCAGGGCCGCCGCTGACGGCGCTCCCCGGCGGGTACAATTGAAGGCTCACCGGCACAGCCCATAGGAGGAGGCCCCCCTTGAGCACGACATCCGCCGCCGACCCCAAGCTGGCGCTGCTCCGCCACACCGTTGCCACGCTCGCCTACCGTGGCGGCAAGACCCTGCGCGGCTGCCCCCCGGGATTCGCCGACTTCCAGGCCGCGCCGGGAACGCGCACGCCCGCCCAGATCCTCGCCCACCTCGGCGACCTTCTCGACTGGGCCAGCTTGCAGGTGCAGGGCCAGTCCGCCTGGCACGACTCGCCGCCGCGGCCGTGGGAGCAGGAGGTGGCGCGCTTCTTCGCCGCCCTGGCCACCCTGGACGGGCAGCTGGCCGCGGGGGTGCCCGCCAAGTTCCAGGCGGAGAGGTTCTTCCAGGGCGCGATCGCGGAAGCCCTGACCCACGTCGGCCAGCTTGCCTTGCTGCGCCGCCTCGCCGGCGCGCCGCTGCGCGGCGAGAACTTCGCGCGTGCGGACATCGCCGCCGGCCGGGTCGGTCCCGAGCAGGCGGCTCCAGCGTTCGAGTTCGACTGACCGGCTCGTGATCAGCCCTCTCCCCCGGCTCTCTCCCCGCGCGCGCTCGCCGCGGCCCTCGCTGCGGGTAATGAAGTTCGGCGGCACCTCCGTCGCCTCAGCCGAGCGCCTGCGCAGCGTGGCGCGGCTGGTGTGCGCCGCGCTCGCCGAGGAGCGGGTGCTGGTCGTGGTCTCGGCGATGGCCGGGGTCACCGACCTGCTGATCGCGGGAATTGACACCGCCGAGGCCGGCGGCAGCTCCGGCGCGGCGGAGCGCTTCGGGGTCCTGCACCGGGAGGTCCTCGAGGAGCTGCTGCCGGATCTCGGGCCCGAGCTGGCCGCGGTGGCGGCGGGGCGGCTCGCGGACCTCGGCGACGAGCTGGCACGGCTCCTCGCGGCGACGGCCGTCCTGCGCAGCTGCCCCGATGCCGCGCGCGCCAGGATCGGCGCCCTGGGGGAGCGCGCCGCCTGCGCCCTGCTCGCCTGCCTGTTGCGGGCGGGCGGTCAGCCCGGCGTCGAGCTCGATCCCTGCGCGGTGCTGCCGTGTGCCGGGGACGCGCTGGCGGCCGTGCCGCTCCCGGCGCTGATCCGCGAGCGGATGACCGCGTGGCGCGAGGGCGACGAGCCGCTCGGCCTGATGCCGGGGTTCTTCGGTGGGCGGGCGCCCGGTGGGCCGGCGCCGGGCGGGCGGGCGGCCGCCGCTCCGGAGGCGGGCGACCCGGCGCCGGGCGAGCCGGTGCTGCTGGGGCGGGGCGGCTCGGACCTGTCCGCCGCCCTCGCTGCCGCCGCCCTGGACGCCAGCCTGCTCGAGATCTGGACCGACGTGGACGGCATCTTCACCGCCGACCCGCGGGTGGTGCCGACCGCTGTCTGCCTGCCCGAGCTGAGCTTCGACGAGGCCATGGAGCTGGCGCATTTCGGCGCCAAGGTCCTCCACCCCCGCACCGTCGCGCCGGTGCGCGCCCAGGGCATCCCGGTCAGGGTCCGCAACAGCTTCGCGCCGGAGCGCCCGGGCACCCTGGTGCACGCCGGCGCCGTGGCGTCCGCCCGCCCGGCCCGGGGTCTGTCGCTGATGCGGCGGGCGGCGCTGCTCGACGTCTCCGGCCCCGGCATGCAGGGAGTGCCGGGCATGGCGGCCCGCATCTTCGCGGCGCTGGCAGCGCAGGAGATCAACGTCGTGCTCATCACCCAGGGCTCGAGCGAGTGCGCCATCTCGGTCTGCGTCGGCGAAGAGAGGGCGGTGCCGGCGGCCGGCCTGCTCGAGCGGGCCTTCGCGGCGGAGCGCGCCGCGGGCCTGATGGATGCGGTGGCGCTGCGGCGGGGCCTGGCGATCCTGAGCCTGGTCGGCGACGGCATGCGCCATCAGGCGGGCGTGGCCGGGGCGCTCTTCGGCGCGCTGGGGGACCTGGGCTGCAACGTCGTGGCCATCGCGCAGGGCTCCAGCGAGCGCTCGATCTCCGCCGTCATCCCCGAGGAAGAGGGGGCTCGCGCCATGGAGGCGGTGCACGCCCGGTTCTTCGACGGCTGCGAGCGCCTGGAGCTCTATCTGATGGGGGTGGGCCTGGTCGGCAAGCAGCTGCTGGTGCAGCTCGCGAGGCAGCAGGAGGGCCTGCGGCAGCGCGGCGTGGAGCTGCGCCTGTGCGCCGTCGCCACCTCCCGCCGGATGCTGCTCGATCCGGCGGGGATCGACCCGGCAGGCGCGGTCGAGGCGCTGGCCGTCCGCGGCTCCGCGCTGGACCCCGAGGCGCTGCGCGCGGCGGTGCGCCGCCGGCGGCCAACCTGCCCGGTGCTGGTGGACTGCACCAGCTCGGACGACCTGGCCGGCGCCTACGGCGACTTCGCGGCGGCCGGGTTCCACCTGGTGGGCGCCAACAAGAAGCTCAACAGCGGGCCGCTCGCCCGCTATCGCACCCTGCGCGGCGCGCTCGCCAGGCACCGGCGCCGCTTTCACTACGAGACCAACGTCGGCGCCGGCCTGCCGGTGATCAACACCCTGCGCGACCTGCTGGCCGGCGGCGACCGGGTGCTGCTCGTCGAGGGCATCCTGAGCGGCTCGCTCTCCTTCATCGTCGGGCTGCTCGAGGAGGGGGTGCCGCTCCACGCCGCCGTCGAGCGGGCGCGCCAGTCCGGCTTCACCGAGCCCGACCCGCGGGAGGACCTCTCGGGCATGGACGTCGCGCGCAAGGCCCTGATCCTGCATCGCGAGCTTGGCGGCAGTCTCGAGCTCGAGCAGGTGAGCGTTGCCGGGCTGCTGCCGCCGGACTTCGACGCCGCCGGAGGGGTCGAGGACTTCATGGTGCGGCTGCGCCAGCTCGACGCGCCCTTTGCCGCCCGCGCCGCCGCGCTGCGCGCCGGCGGCAAGGTGCTGCGCTTCATCGCCAGCGCCGGCCTGGCCGGCTGCCAGGTCGGTCTGGTGGCGGTGGGCCCCGAGCATCCGCTCTTCGCCATCCGCGACGGCGAGAGCGCCGTCAGCTTCACCACCGCCGCCTACAGCCCGCGGCCGCTTTTGGTGCGCGGCTACGGCGCGGGGGCCGAGGTGACCGCCGCCGCGGTGCTCGCCGACGTCATGCGTCTCGTCCAGGGCGTCTATCCGTGAAGCGCGTCCGGGCGTACGGCCCGGCCGGCATCGGCAACGTGGCGGCCGGCTTCGACGTGCTGGGAGCTGCGGTGGCCCCGGCCGGCGGCGGGCTGTGGGGGGACGTGGTGGAGGTCCGGGAGCTGCCGCCCGGGGCGGCGGGTGCGGAGTCGCCGGGGCCGGCGCCGGACGAGATCCTGCTGGTGTGCGACGGCCCGTTCGCGCACCAGTTGCCCGCGGACCCCGCCGACAACCTGGCGGTCAAGGCCTGCGCCGCCTTCGCGGAGTGTCTCGGCCGCCGCTTGCCGCGCCTCGAGCTGCGGTTGACCAAGGGCCTGCCGGTGGGCAGCGGCCTGGGCTCGAGCAGCGCCACGGTGGTGGCGGTGGTGCGCGCCCTCGACGCCCTCCTGGACCGGCCGCTGGACGAGACCGGCCTGCTGGGGGCGGCGGGCGAGGCGGAGGCGCATGCCGCGGGCGCCGCGCATCTGGACAATGTCGCAGCGGCCTTGCTCGGCGGCCTGCGCCTGGTCGATCCCGGCGGGCGGGCGCGGCTGCTGCCGTTTCCGGAGGAGCTGCGCTTCGTGCTGGCGGTGCCGGCGTTGACCCTCACCACGCGTGCGGCGCGGGCGGCCCTGCCGGCAGCGGTGCCGCTCGGCCTGGCCGCGGCCCATGCCCAGAACCTGGCAGCGCTGGTGCACGCCCTGCACGTGGCCGACCGGCAGCTGCTGCGGGCGTGCCTGCGCGACCTCCTGGCGGAGCCCCACCGTGCCGGCCTGGTGCCCGGTTTCCGGCAGGTGCAGGCGGCCGGCCTCGACGCCGGCGCCTGGGGGTGCAGCTTCTCGGGAGCGGGGCCGGCGATGTTCGCGGTCGTAGAGGCCGGCGCCGCGCCGGCGGTGGGCGAGGCGATGCGCCGGGCCTGGGCGGGAGCCGGCATCGCCGCGGAGGTCCGGGTCTGCGTCCTCGACCTGCTGGGCGCCCGCCTGCTCGACCGCGGCGACTGTCTGGAGGAGCCATGCAGCTGACCGGCAGCCGCAACCCCGGGTTGCGGGTGAGCTTCAAGGAAGCGGTGCTGCGCAACCTCCCGGGCGAGCAGGAGGGAGGCGGCCTCTTCGTGCCCGCCGAGCTGACCCCGTGGACGGCGGCGGCGGTGGCTCGGCTGCTCGATCTCCCCTGGGCGGAGCGCTGCGCCGAGGTCCTTTACCGGCTGCTGGCGCCGGAGTACTCGCGCGAGGAGGTGGCGGAGATCGTGCGCGAGGCGTTCGACTTCCCGGTGCCGCTGGTGCCGGTGCCGTCGGCGGCGCCGGCGGCGGCGGACCGCGGACCGTGCTTTGCCCTGGAGCTGTTCCACGGCCCGTCGCTGGCGTTCAAGGACTTCGGCGCGCGCTTCCTGGCGGCGGTGCTGGCGCGCCTGCCGGCCGCCGGCACCCGCACCGTGCTGACCGCCACCAGCGGCGACACCGGCGCCGCCGTGGCCGCGGCCTTCTGGCGCCGGCCCGGCTGCCGCGTGGCGGTCCTCTATCCCCGGGGCCGCATCTCGCCGCTGCAGGAGCGGCAGCTCGCCTGCCTCGGCGACAACGTGCTGGCGCTGGCGGTCGCCGGGACCTTCGACGACTGCCAGCGGCTGGTCAAGTCCTGCTTCGCCGATCCCGCGCTGTCGGCGGAGCTGGGCCTCACCTCCGCCAACTCGATCAACGTCGCGCGCCTGCTGGCCCAGATCCTTTATTTCTTCGAGGCGCTGGCGGGCCTGCGGCGCCAATCGGCAGGCGCCGGGCCGCCGGTCGTCGCGGTGCCCAGCGGCAACTTCGGCAACCTCTGCGCCGGCCTCTATGCCCGCCGGCTCGGCCTGCCGGTGGCCGGCTTCGTAGCCGCCACCAATGCCAACCGCACGGTGCCCGATTACCTGGAAACCGGGAGCTACCGCCCGCGGCCTGGCGTGGCCACGCTAAGCAACGCCATGGACGTGGGCGACCCCAGCAACTGGGAGCGCATCGCCCATCTCTACCGCCGCGACTGGGGCGCGTTGCGCCGGGCGTTGCGCTGGGGCTCGCTGGATGATCGCGTAACCGTCGAGGTCCTGCGCCGTCTGTGGTCGCTGGGCTATCAGGCCGACCCCCACGGCGCGGTCGCCTTCGGCGTCCTGGAAGGGGTTTTGCGCCCCGGCGAGTCCGGGATCTTCCTGGCGACGGCCCACCCGGCCAAGTTCCAGTCCGCCCTGGCCGCCCACGGCCTCGCGCCGGCCCTTCCTCCGGCTCTTGCGGCGCTGCTCGACCGGCCGCTGTACAGCGAGGACCTGCCGGCCGACGAAGAGGCCCTCAAGGCCCGGCTGCGTGCGTGAGCGGGGATTCCGGCCGAGCTCGCAGCTTCACCTGAACCAACGTCTGCTGCTAAGGGCGACGACGCTGCCCCGGGCCGGAGAACAGCAAGCCAACCAGCCGCTTGCCGTCGGCGACCTCGCGGACCGCGCTCTCCCGGCAGGCGTAGCCCCTCGCTGCCATTGCGTCTGACAGCTGATCGCGCGGCACCAGGGTGGGGTGGGCCGTCTCGACGGCCTTGGCGATCGAGGGCGGCAGTCGCCGGCCCGGGGTCACGGCGCTGGCCATCTCCGGCGGGTTCTCCTGCACGACGATCCCGCAGCTTCCCGGCCGCAGCCCGGCGAAGGCCTCGACACCGCGCCGCCAGTCGACGTGTTCGAGCAGCAGCGTGGCGAGCACCAGGTCGGGGCCCGGGGCGAGACGGGTCTGCTCGATGTCGTCCTCCAGGATCTCGGCCTCGAGGCCGTGCCTCGCCAGCCGTCCGCGCAGGACGGCGAGGAATGCCGGGTTGAGATCCGAGCAAACAAGCCGGTACGGACGAAAGACCGCCGGATCCAGATAGTCGAGCATCTGCCCGGTCCCGGCGCCGGCGATGTTGATGCGGCTGCCGCCGGGCAGCGCCGCCGCTGCGAGGAGCCAGCGCGTCAGCTCGGCAGCCGCCTGCGCCTGACCGATGGCCGCCATGTGCGCCTCGTAATCCTCGACGGTCACGACTTCGGTCCAGGCGCGACGCAGCGCGGAGTCCATGTCTCGGCTCTCTCCAGGTGTGAGCCGACAATATACTGTAGCTCTCGCCCGCGAGCGACCGGCGCGCCGCCGCGAGCGGCCGTGGAAACCCCTGCCGGCGCTAAGGCGTATTCGGGAATGGGACCGGCCGAGCCGCCGGATGGAGCGGCGGCGGCACTGGCAGGAGGCGGCCGATGAGCGAACGGAGCGGTTCTGCGAAGCGGCTCAGGGAGGGCGCCCGGCGGCGGCTGGCGCTGTGGATGGACGGCCTGATGCAGGATCTCGGCTATGGCGCGAGGCAGCTCCGCCGGAGCCCCGGCTTCACTCTGGCCGCGGTGGTCACCCTGGCGCTGGGGATCGGCGCCAACACGGCGATCTTCTCGCTCATCCACGCGGTGATGCTGCGCTCCCTGCCGGTGGCAGACCCCGGCCGGCTCTACAGCCTGGGCGACAATCAGAACTGCTGCGTCATCAGCGGCGCTCAGGACGATTTCACCGAGTACTCGTACCCGCAATACCTGGAGCTGCGCGACCATACGCCGGAGATCTCCGAGTTGGCTGCTTTCCAGCCCCACCCCACGACCTTGAGCGTCCGGCGCGCCGGTTCCCCGGCCGCCGCCGCGCCAGGGCTGGGAGAGCTCGTCTCGAGCAACTACTTCGCCATGTTCGGCGTCGGCGCCTTCGCCGGCCGCACCCTGACGCCTGCCGACGACCGGCCCGACTCCCCCCCGGTGGCGGTGATGAGCTACCACGCCTGGCACGACCGCTATGGGCTCGACCCGGCAGTGCTCGGCGCGACCTTCATTCTCGCCGGCCAGCCGGTGACCGTGGTCGGCGTCGCGCCGCCGGGTTTCTTCGGCGACACCCTGCGGCCCGATCCGCCCGACTTCTGGTTGCCGCTCGGCGCGGAGCCGCTGCTCGACAGCGGTGCTCCGCTGCTGCGGCGTACCGACACGTTCTGGCTCTATGCCATCGGCAGGCTGCGGCCCGGAGCTCGGCCCGCCGCGGTGCAGGCCCACGTCACGGCGCAGGTCCGTCAGTGGATGTCAGCGCAGCCCTGGCTCACCGCGGATGACCGGCGGCAGATCTCCAAGATGCGGCTGGTGGTCACCCCCGCCGCCGGAGGCGTGCAGCACCTGGCCGACGAGTATGCGGATGGGCTCCGCCTGCTGATCGTGGTCTCCGCCTTGCTGCTGCTCATCGCCTGCGCCAACATCGCCAACCTGCTCCTGGCGCGCGGCATGGCGGGCCGGGGGCAGACCGCCGTCCGCCTGGCCCTCGGCGCGGCGCGAGCCCGCATCGTCAGGCAGACCGTGACGGAAGGGTTGCTGCTGGCCGCCTGCGGCGGGATCGCCGGCCTGGGGGTGGCGTTTGCCGGTACCCGCGCGATCCTGCGGCTGGCCTTCCGCGGCGCCGGCTTCGTGCCGATCGACCCCAATCCATCCCTGCCGGTGCTGGCGTTCACCGCCCTGGTCTGCGTGCTCACCGGCACCGTCTTCTCCGTCGTCCCGGCGGCGATCGCCTCGCGCACGCATCCGGCGGAGCCGCTGCGCGGCGCCGGACGCGACGCGCTGGCCGCGCGTGGCGGCGGCTTGCCGCAGAAGGCGCTGGTGGCCTTGCAGGCAGCCCTGTCGCTGGTGCTGCTCGCCGGCGCCGGCCTGCTCACCAGCAGCCTTCGGCATCTCGAAGACCAGCGATTGGGATTCGACACCACCGGGCGCATGATCGCGCAGGTAGACCTCGGGCTGGCCGGCACCGCGCCGGCACGCCTGGATGCCCTGTATCGCGAGCTCGAGCGGCGCCTGACCCGCATCCCCGGTGTGGTAAGCGCCAGCCTGTCGCTGTACAACCCGATGGAGGGCAACAACTGGTCCGCCCCGGTCAGCGCCGACGGGCGGCCCGTCGAGTACGGCAACTCGCCGTCCTTCGAGCGGGTGAGCCCGCGCTACTTCGAGACGGTCGGCACGCGGCTGCTGCGTGGCCGCACCTTCGACGAGCGGGACGCGCCGGCGGCGCGCCGGGTGGCGGTGGTCAACGAGACCTTCGCCCGCAAGTACTTGCCGGGGCAAGATCCCCTCGGCAGGCATCTCGGTCTGGGCGAGGTCGGGCACGGCCAGGACTACGAGATCGTCGGCGTCGTGGAAGATGCCAAGTACCAGGATGCCAAGGTCCCGGCCTATCGCACGGTCTTTCTGCCGCTGCTGCAGGACGTCGCGTATGCCAACTCGCACCTCGCCAGTATGCAGACGCGCTCCAATTACATCCAGGGCATCCAGCTGCGCGTCGCCGGCCCATCCGGCGGCCTGCAAGCGGCGGTCCGGCGCACCCTGGCGGACCTCGCCCCGAGCTCGACCGTCGTCCGGCTGCTGACGTTCGACGAGCAGGTGAGGCGCAACTTCAACGGCGAGAGGCTCATCGCGCGCCTGACCACGCTCTACGGCCTGCTGGCCCTGGTCCTGGCATGCACAGGGCTCTACGGGGTGGCCGCGTATGCGGTGGCGCGCCGCACGCGCGAGATCGGGCTCCGCATGGCCCTGGGAGCGGACCGCGCCGGCGTCGTGACCTTGGTCCTGACCGGCGCGCTGCGGCCGATCGCGCTGGGACTCGCGATCGGGGCGCCCGCGGCGCTGGCAGCCGGCCGCGCCATGTCCAGCCAGCTCTTCGGCGTGCGGAGCTCCGATCCCGCCATCCTGAGCGCCGCGGTCCTCGCCCTCGCGGTCTGCGCGCTCGTCGCCGCCTGGCTGCCAGCCAGCCGTTCGGCGGCAATCGAACCGATGGCGGCCCTGCGGTCGGAATAGCTCAGCTCACCTCGCCAGCTCCGGCGGTGCGCCCGGGGACCTCGTTTTCATTCTGCTTTCTGAGGCTCACAATCGGGGACATCGGATCTGCATCACGTTTCTTCGCGCCCACCTCGGCGCTTCCGCCATGGCGTTATGGCTTGGGCGCCGCCGTCGTCAGCACCGTGAGCCAGCCTGCGCAATCGGCCACGATGTACATCACGATCAGCCCGAGATAGACCGGATAGATCGACCACGACGCTAGAGCGGCGCGAAAATGCGAGGAGAGCAGGGGAGCCCCCGCCGCGTACGCGTCGGCGAGCGAGTACGATCCGTTGCGGATCCGCGCGACGATGTCGCTGTAGAGGTCGCGATAAGCTTTCTCTTGTGCCAGGTACATCGTATCCATGAAGCCGAAGATCACGACCGGCACCAGTGCGAAGGTGACGATTCCGGCCACGTGAGTTGCCCCCGCGAGGCTGACCAGCGCGCCCACGAGGGTCAGGCACCAGGTCTTGCAGGAAGCGCTGTTGCCGGCCAGGCGGGAGATGATGCCCTGCAACAACGTGATTTGAGACGTCACCGCCGGACTGTCGACGGGCAAGCGCGGGGACTCGGGTGCCACATCGGCCATGGTTTTCCCCTGCTGCCGGTCGAGAGTCGAGAGCAGTGGCGCGCGGGATCTCGCGCCGGAGTCTTGGCGCGGTCGGGGTGCCCTCTGGCCGGCTTCGGTCGGAGGTTAGCCGAGCCGAAGAAATGAATCAAGGGCTTGGAAGCGGGCCGCGCCGGCGCGGATTCGGACGTCTCCGCCCGGCGCCATGTTACGCCGCGCCCTGCTATGGCGTCGCCACCTCCCCGCTCGCCACCACGCCTGCCAGCTGCTTTTCCTGCAGCAGCGCGTTGAACCGCGCCAGGTCGGTCGCCAGGACGTCCTCGAGCGCCTGGCGCGACCGTGCGGCCTCGTCGTGCAGGACCTGGCGCACCTCGAGCTGGGCGGCGGTCGGCGCGAAGTCGGATTCGGTGACGCGGCCCAGCAGATAAGCGAGCTGCTCGGTCACCTTCATCGGCCAGCGCAGGAGGTCCTGGCCGCGGCCGGTGACCCGCACCTGGAACAGGTCCTCCTCGGCGGCGAGGAGCTTTCGGTCCAGCGCCTCGGCCGCGTCCTTGACGTCCTTGGGCCCCTTGTCGCCAAGCCGGACCTGGATCGCGGCGAGCTGGCCGCGCGCGCTCTCCGCCTTGTTGACGGCTTCGACGTCCTGCTTCAGGTCGTCGAGGAGGGCCAGCACCACCTCGCCCTGCGCGCGCGCGTCGGCCTCGCTGCCGCCGGCGCCGGGGTCCTTCATGAGGGTGAGCGGCTGGGACAGCTCGCGGCCGCCCACCTCGATCTTGACCTTGTACTCGCCGATCGGCGCGACCACCTCCAGCCGCTGGATGCCGGGTGCGGGGATCCCCTCGACCCCGACCTTGATGTACTTGGCGCCCAGCGGGCTGGTGCGCAGCCGCGCCTCGGGCGTCTTGTCGTAGGCGAGGTCCCACCAGGCGCGGTTCAGGCCGGCCTTGGCCGGCCCCTTGAGCTTGCGTACGACCTTGCCGGCCGCGTCCTCGATCTTGATCTCGATCTCGTCTTTCTGCTCGCCCGTTTCCTTGTTCTTCTCACCCTTGACGGCGGACGGCAGCCAGTACTGGATCGGCACGCCGTCCGGCGGGTTGAAGCCGGCCACCGGGTCGTAGAACGCCGCAAACGGCGCCTCGACGCCGCGGAGGCGATAGGTCGGCCGCGGCCGCAGCAGCTCGGCCGCCGCCGGGGCGCTGCCGCCGTACTGCCGCAGCGCCGTGAGGTCGTCGAGGATCCAGAAGCCGCGGCCATAGGTGGCCAGGACGAGATCGCCGAAGCGCTCCTGCACGGCGATGCCATAGACCGGCGCGTGCGGCAGGCCGCAAGCGAGCGGCTGCCAGCGCCCGCCGTCGTCGAAGGAGACGTACAGGCCGTTCTCGGTGCCCAGATACAGCAGGCCGCGGCGCGCGGGGTCCTCGCGCACGGCGTGGGCATACGAGAGCGGGCTGCGCGGGATCCCGTTGACGATCGGCTTCCAGGTGCGGCCGTAGTCCCTGGTCTTGAACACGAAGGGATCGCGGTTGTCGACCTGATGCAGGTCGTAGACGACGTAGGCGGTGCCGGCTTCGAAGCGCGACGGCTCGATCGCGGCGACCGTTCCCCACGGCGGCAGCCCGGGAAGATGCGCGGTCAGGTTGGACCAGGTCTTGCCGCCGTCGCGGGTGAGCTGCAGCTGGCCGTCGTTGGTCCCGGCCCAGATGAGGCCTTTCTCGAGCCGTGACTCCGCGATGGCGAAGACGACGCCAGCGTACTCGACGCCGATGTTGTCGGGGGTGAGGCCGCCCGAGACCTGCTGCCGCGTCTTGTCGTTCAAGGTGAGGTCGGGGCTGATCACCTGCCAGGAGGCGCCGCCGTCGGTGCTCTGGTGGACGTGCTGGCTGCCGACGTAGATCCGGTTGTGGTCGTGGGGGGAGATGGTCAGCGGGAAGGTCCAGTGGAAGCGGTACTTGAGGTCGGCGGCGGGCCAGCCGATCGTCGCCCGCGGCCAGACCTCGACGCTGCGCGAGGTGTTGGTCCGCGCGTCGTAGCGGGTGACGATTCCGCCCACGCTGCCGAAGCCGGAGGCGCTGGACCACACGACGTCGGGATCCTGCGGATCGGGGGTCGCCCACCCGCTCTCGCCGCCGCCGACGCTGCTCCACATGCCGCGCGTGATGTTCGGCTGGTCGTCCTGCACGCCCAGCTTGCTGTTGCTCGGACCGCGGGAGGACGGCCCGTCCTGGCGGTTGCCGTACACCTGGTACGGGATCCGGTCGTCCAACGAGACGTGGTAGATCTGCGCGATCGGCAGCTGCACCATCAGCCAGCTGCGGCCGCGGTTGATGCTGATCGACACGCCGCCGTCGTGGCTGACGGCGAGCCGGTTGCCGTTGCCCGGGTCGATCCAGATGTCGTGATGGTCGCCGCCCGGCACCTCGACGGTCGGCGGGTCGACGATCGTCTTGCCGCCGTCGCGGGTCTTGGCCCAGGAAGCGGTGAGGAAGTATGCCTCGTCAGGGTCGTCCGGCTCGACCGCCATGCGGTTGTAGTAGTGGGTGCGCCCGGCCACCTGGCGGTCGGCGGTCATCAGCGCCCAGTGCTCGCCGGCGTCGTCGGACCGCCAGAGGCGGCCGGCCGGCGTCTCGTTGCCCTTCCAGGGCTGTCCGTCCCCGACCTCGATGAGGGCATAGACGCGCATGGAGTTGGCCCGCGTCATCGCCAGCCCGACCTTGCCCCACGGTTTGGCGGGCAGCCCGTGGCCCTCCACCTGCTTCCAGGTGAGGCCGCCGTCGGCCGAGCGGTAGAGGCCGCCGCCGGGTCCGCCGCTCTCGCGGCCCCAGGTATGGATCTCGAGCTGCCAGGTGCCGGCGAACACCACGCGGGGGTTGTTGGGATCCATCGCGAGATCGGAACAGCCGGTCTTCACGTCGACGAAGAGGGTCTTCGTCCAGCTCTTGCCGCCGTCGGCGGTGCGGAAGACGCCGCGGTCGGGCTGCGGTCCGTAAGCCGTGCCGAGCGCGCAGGCCAGGGCGACGTCGGGATCGCGCGGGTCGACGACGATGCGCGCGATGCGGCCCGTCGTCTCCAGCCCGGCGCGCGCCCAGGTCTGCCCGGCGTCGGTGGAGCGGAACACGCCCCAGCCCAGCGAGATGTTGCTGCGGATGAAGGCCTCGCCCGTTCCCGCCCAGACCACGTTGGGGTCGGAAGGCGCCACGGCCAGCGCACCGATGGAGGAAACCGGCTGATCGTCGAAGATGGGCCGCCAGTGGACCCCGGCGTCGGCGGTCTTCCAGATCCCGCCGGAGGCCGCGCCCGCGTAGTAGACGCTGGGATCGCCGGGGACCCCTG
>DASZHY010000099.1:0-11565 GCA_035949675.1 Thermoanaerobaculia bacterium | reverse complement strand
GGAAGGTGCCGGCAGCCGCTGAGCACGGCGAGCCCGGCAGCTGCCGCCAGCGCCGCCGCGCCGGCTGCCCGCGCGATCCCGGTGCCGAGCGCGACGCGCCCGCGGCGCCCGCCGGCGGGATCCTGCCGGCGGCGACGGGCCTGCTGCCGGTGCAACCGGCATCTGGACGAGGGTCGGGGGGGTTGCACGCGGGACCTCAAGGCGCGGATTGTAGCGGAGGCAATCTCCGCGCTGCCGTCGCGGTGCCGAGCGGCCAGCCGCGAGCGGCGCGAGCGAGGGCTGGCGCCGAGGGCGTGGGGGATCGCTGCGGCGAGCTTGACGCGGCCGCTGCCGAGGGCTTGGCGGGATCGCTTCTGCATGTTATAAAAGGGCTCCCTGTCGCCTCCGGAGGGCTCCGGAGTCATCCCCTGGCGTGCCCGCCGCGCTCGCCGCTCCTCTCCATTGCGAGAAGGAGCGGTGCGATGGAACCCTTTGCAGACCTTTGCCGGTCGTCGTCGTCCAAGCCCGAAGCCGCCTGGGAGGAGCTGATCGGCCGTTATGGCCCCGGGCTCAAGGCCCGCGTCGGCAGCGTGCTGCGCCGCTCGGGAGTGCCGCCGCGCAGCGAGCACGTCGAGGAGATCGTGCAGGAGGTCTACTGCCGCCTGCTGGCGGGCGGCGGCAGCCGCCTGCGGCGCTGCCGGGCCACCAGCGAGAGCCAGGTCGGCGCCTTCCTCGGCAGGGTGGCCGAGCGGGTCACCCTCGATCAGCTGCGGGCGGCGCGTGCCCAGAAGCGCGGCGGCGCCCGGGCAGCCAGCCTGGGCTCGGGCAGCGAGGCAGGGCAGGGAAGCCAGGGGAGCCAGCCGAACCGGTGGAACGAGTGGGACGAACGGGCGGTCGACCCGCGGGCCAACCCCGAGGAGCTGGTGTTGAGCCGTGAGCGCCTGCGCCTCTTTCTCGAGCGCTGCGGCGCCCTCGCCGGCCGCCGCGACTACCGGCGCAACGCCCGCATCCTGGCGCTGGCGGTCGCCGGCCTGAACAGCGGCGAGATCGCCCGGGCCGTCGGCGGCACCCTGACCGCCCGCAGCATCGACGGCCTGCTGCTGCGAGTTCGCCGCTACGTCGCCGCCCATGCTCGGGACGCCGCCGCCGGTCTCTATCTCGACCGGCTGCTGGCGCCGCCCGCCGCGCCCGGGAAGGGCTTCCTGGCGGCAATGCCCCGGGCGGCGCGAGCAACGCGGGTGGCGCTGGCGGCGCGGGCAGCGCAGGCGGTGGCGGCGGCGGCGGCGACGGCGAGTACTGGACTATGATCCCGGCGTGATCCGGATCGTGACCGACTCACGGTGTCTCGAGCACGAGGTGGCGCCCGGCTATCCCGAGCTGCCGGAGCGGCTGCGCGGCATCCTGGCCCATCTGCGCTCCGCGGGCCTCGAGATCGCCGACCTTCACCCGCCCGCCGCGGAGGCGCCGGCGGCACCGACGGCAGATGGCGAGCCCGGGCCGGCGGCCATGGCGGCGGTGACCGCCCTCCACACCGAGGGCTACGTGCGCCGCTTCCGCAGCGCCGTCGCCCGCGGCGACGCCGTGCTCGATTCTGCCGACAATCCGCTGTCGGCGGGGACGTGGACGGCCTCCTGGGCCGCGGTCGAGGCGGCGCTCGCCGCCGCCGACTGGGTGGCTGGCGGCAGCGACCGCGTCGGCTTCGCGGCGGTCCGCCCGCCGGGCCACCATGCCGAGACGGCGACCGCCATGGGTTTCTGTTTTTTCAACAACGTGGCGATTGCCGCGGAGCACCTGCGGCGCCGGCACGGCGCCGCGCGGGTGGCGATCGTCGATTTCGACGTCCACCACGGCAACGGCACGCAGCACCTCTTCGAGGAACGGCCCGACGTCTTCTACGCCAGCACGCATCAGTATCCCTTCTACCCCGGGACCGGTGCCGCCGACGAGGTCGGCGTCGGGCCGGGCGTCGGCACCACCCTCAACCTCCCCCTGCCGGCCGGCACCGGCGACGACGGCTACGCCGCGGCCATCGAGGGCCGTGTGCTGCCGGAGCTGCGCCGCTTCGCTCCCGAGGTGCTCCTGATCTCCGCCGGCTTCGACGCCTGGAAGCGCGACCCGCTGGGCGGGATGGCGGTGACGGAGCAGGGTTTCGCCCGCTGGGGCCAGTGGCTGCGCCAGCTGGCCGCCGAGGTCTGCGGCGGCCGCATCCTCGCGGTGCTCGAAGGGGGGTACGACCTGGAGAGCCTCCCTCGCCTGGTGGAAGCCCACCTGCAGGGCCTCACCAGCACCTAGCCTTCGCGGCGCCCTCCGCTCGGGCCGCCCGCGCCCTCCCGGGCCGTAGTGGCCTGGACCAAGCCGCTAGCCGATATGTTGTGGCATCGGGGTGCTGCCGGGCTATGGGTTGTGGACGGGGCGCGACGGCCGCCTGATGCCGGCAAACCTTTCTGTCTGCGCGGTTTACCACATTGACTTCCAGCTATGTTCCCCTTAAAATCACCGAAAGTTCACGTATCACTTGAAAGAAGGCCTGTGATGCCTGCGTCGTAAAGGCTCTTTCGCCTTGCCAAGGCGAGGAGAGGAGCGCGCGCCGCAGCGGAGGTTGGAGCGATGAGGCAAAAGGCTTTCGTGACGATGGTGACGTTGTCGCTGCTGGCTTCCGGGGCGACTGGCGCCTGGGCGGCAGCAGCGCCTTTCGGTTACTTCGCCGGCTTTCCGCGCCCCGGCAATGCCGGCAACGGCGTCGAGCCCGTCCAGGGCTGGGCGCTGGCCGCAACCGGCGTCTTCGCGGTCGACATCGTGGTCGACGGCGTGATCATCGGCCGCGCCGCCTACGGCCGCTCGCGGCCGGGCGTGACCAAGCTGTTCCCAACGTTTCCTGACTCCGCGGCGCCGGGATTCGGCTATCAGCTCGACACCACCCATTTCCTCAATGGCCTGCACTCCCTGACGGCGCGGGTGATGAGCCGCACCGGTCAGGTCACTTATCTGAACTCCCGCCAGATCCAGATCGCCAACACCAACGGCGACCTGCTGCCGTTCGGCAGGATCGAGTTCCCCAACCAGCAGGCCGAGATGTTCGGCAACTGCAACACCGACGACCCGAACCGCATCTACGAGGTCATCAACGGCTATGCCCTGGACGTCAACGCTTCCTACAACAACCCGGGAGTGGCGTACGTCGAGTTGCTCATCGACGGCGCGCTGACCTTCAACAGCCAGTATGACTGCAACAACAACCCTGCCGCCGGCGGCCTGACGAACTGCTACGGCATTCGCCGCCTGGACCTCGAGCAGGAGTTCCCCGGTCTCAAGGATGCGCCCCACGCCGGTTTCCGCTTCGCGCTCGACATCGGCGCGCTGATCGGCACCACCGACTCGTTCGGCACGCCGCTGTACACCCCCGGCAGCCACCAGCTCGGCATCCGGGTGGGCGATCAATTCGAGAACGTCACCGACATCGGCTCGATCGCCGTCACCTTCACCTGCCGCGACTACACCAAGGACGACCTGACGATCGGTCAGATCGACTCCCCGGTCGTCGGCCTGCTCTATGGCGGCCTGATCAACGTTTTCGGATGGGCGATCGATTTCCAGGGGGTGGCGGCGGTGCTGATCTACGTCGACGGCAACCTGATCAACTTCGGCTACTACGGAACGCCGCGCCCCGACATCGCATCGGATTATCCGAGCTATCCGAAGGTCCTCAACTCGGGATGGTTCAATTACATCGACACCACCCAGTTCTCGAACGGCATTCACCAGCTCTCCGTGGCGGTGGTAGACAACAACAACAACTACACCTTCATCGGCAAGTTCCCGATCACCATCGCGAACCCGATCCCATAACCGATCATCGTGTAGTGCTGGCGGCTTCGGCGGCGTCGTAGCAGGCGGCGCAGAGAACCGTCGCCTGTGCGGCCTTGGCAGCAAGGTCGGTCCATTCGCCCCCTTCCTGGAGAAAGATCCGGTCACAGGAGTCGCACCAGGCGTCCGGCCGCGGGTCGTCGCGGTCGGGTGCGTGCGCGACGTGGAAACCGCGGCCCTCGCCGGTCGCCAGGTGGCGGCAGACGAAAGCGGGTTTGCTCATCTCGTGCGCAGCGCAACGGATCAGTCCGTGGTTCTCGCTCGCGGTCTTGCCGTCGGCATCGATGATGTCGAGGATGTGCTCGGCGCCGAACCATACGCGCAGGCCCCGGGCCATCCGCCCCGGCTCGAAAGGATGGTTGGCAAGGCGGCCGGTATACAGAGACCCTTGCTGGCCGTCCACGTTGACCCACATGCGCTCGCGGTGCAGCTTCGTCCCGCCGTCCACCGCGGCGGTTGCGATGCTGAAGAGGAGCTTCACCAGGTCTCCCGGCCGGATCGACCGTCGCTCCTCCTCCGGCGGCACCCAGTACACGCCGAGCTTGTGCTCCGCGAACGCGCTCGCGGCGTCGTCGAGCGTCCATCCGGAACGCTCGATCGTCGCGAACCAAGGGTCTGCCGTCGGATCCTGATGCAGCACCGGCGCCAGCAGGTCGAGGGCGCGCTGGCGGGTGATCCCATGCTGCTGTTCCTGCGTCAAGGGATGATCGGGATCGGTTGCCATCAACGTGGGACGCTGTGACGGGTCGCGGCTGGGCTGTACCACGAGGTGGATCGGGCCAGGCTGAAGGTGATGCTGGGGATATCCCCAGAGGTTGCTGTCGAGCACCGCGGGAAAGGCTGCGACTTCGCCTTGCCGCTCCCGGGAGCATTCGCGCTCCCAGGCTCGAGAAGAACCCGAATCCACTTCTACCCAGACGCCCCAGCCGAAGGGGATGCCGCCGTCCAGGACAGGGATCTCCAGGACACCGCGAAGGAAGCGTCTCCGCCCGTCGATGATGCACCAGTCGGCGGTCAACGACGCGCGTTCCAGCCGCTCTTGCTCGGGGATGCCCAGATAGGCCTCGGGCTCTACGAACCCGACCTGGGTCTCGCCCGCCGGGTGTTCTCGTCCGCAGGTGCCGCAGATCACTTTCATCGCCGGAGGCTCCCCCTCGTAGGGCGGGTGGTAGCATCGCTCCAATGCCGATCCTAGCGCCGCTGGTCTTTTTCGGCACTCCCGACTTCGCCATCCCCACCCTGGAGGCGCTGGCGGCGGCGGGCCGTTCGCCCGCGCTGGTCGTCACCCAGCCATCGCGACCCGTCGGACGGGCGAGCCAGCCACAGCCGCCGCCGGTGGCGCGCTGGGCGCACGACCGCGGTCTGCCGCTGCTGCAACCCGCGCGCGTGCGGTCGCCCGAGTTCCTGGCCGAGCTGCGCCCGCTGCGGCCGGAGATCGCGGTCGTCGTCGCCTTCGGCCAGATCTTCCCGCGCGAGCTGCTGGAACTGCCGGCCCGCGGCTGTCTGAATTTGCACGCTTCGCTGCTGCCGCTCTACCGCGGCGCGGCGCCCATCCAGGCGGCCATCGCCGCCGGCGACGAGCGCACCGGCGTGACCGTCATGCGCATGGAACAAGGCCTGGATTCCGGCCCGGTCCTGCTGCAAGCGGCGACCGCCGTCGCGCCGCACGAAACCGCCGGCGAACTGGCGGCGCGGCTGGCCGCACTTGGTGCCGGCCTGATGGTCGAGACACTCGACGGACTCGAGCGCGGCGACGTGATGGAACGCCCGCAGGACGCCGCGCTCGCCACCTGGGCGCCGCGCCTCGAACGTGACAGCGCGCGCGCCGACTGGAGCCGAACGGCGACCGAGCTCACCAACCGCTGGCGCGCCTTTACGCCGTGGCCCGGGCTGACCGCCGAGCTCCGGGGGACGCCGGTCAAGCTGTTGCGGATCGCCGGCGCCCTGGCAAACCCGCCAGCCGGTGACGTCTCCGGCGCCGCCGGCGCGCCCGCGCCAGGGACCTTCATGGGCCTGACTCCTGCCGGGCTCGCCGTGGCCTGCGGCGGCGGCACGACGCTGGCAATCGCCGAACTGCAGCGGCCGGGCAGGAAGGCGCAGCCGGCCCGTGACTTCGTCAACGGCGAGCGGCTAAGGCCCGGCGAGAGGTTCTCCTGAGGCTCTCCTGAAGGCATGACCGCAGGCAGCGAGCGATGACCCGCAACCGTCCCGATTCGATCCCGCCTGCCGGCGCTCCCCGCAGCCGGCGGCCCACGTCCGGGCGCACCCCGCAAGACAACGTGCGCGCGGCGGCGGGCTGGGTGCTCGAGCGCACGCTGCAGTCGCTGGCGCCGGTCGATCCCTACCTCGCCAGCACCCTGGCCCGCTTCGACGAGCGCGACCAGGGCTTGCTGCGCGAGCTGGTGATGGGCAGCCTGCGCTGGCTGCGCCGGCTCGATCAGATCATCGCCGACGCCAGCCACCGCCGCTTCGATCAGATCGAACCGGCCCTGCATTCGCCGCTGCGCATCGCCGCCTACCAGCTGTGCTTTCTCGATCGAGTGCCGGCGCACGCGGCGGTGCACGAGGCGGTGGAGCAAGCCCACCTGCTGACCCACCGCGGCGGCGCCAGCTTCGTCAACGGTGTGCTGCGCCGCATCGCCCGCGATCCTCAGCTCGGCAGCTGGCCGGTGCACGACTCCGCTCCGGTGCGCCGGCTGGCGATCGAGATGAGCCATCCGGACTTCCTCGTCGAGCGCTGGCTGGCGCGCTTCGGCCGTGAGGCGACGCTGGCCTTGCTCGCCGCCAACAACCGCGACAAGCCGGTGCAGCTGCTCGCCTTCCGCGACCGCGGCGGGCGCGAGCTGCTGGCGGAGGCGTTGATCGACGAAGGCATCGAGGTGGAGCCGGCGCCGCTCTCGCCGCTCGGGCTCACCGTGCGGCGCGGCAACCCGCTCGCCTCGCCGACGTTCGCCCGCGGCGACTTCTACATCCAAGACGAAGCCAGCCAGGCCGCGGCGTGGATACCGCCGCCGCGCCCGGGCGAGACGGTGCTCGATGCGGCGGCCGCGCCCGGCGGCAAGACCTTCTCGCTGCTCGCCCGCGAGCCCACGGTGAGACCGCTCCTGATGGACGTGGCGCTCGGCCGCATCGACCTGGTGCGCCGCAACCTGCGCCGGCTCGGGCGCCATTTGCCGGTCGTGGTGGCGGATGCCGGCGCGCCGGCGCTGGCCGGCGTTGCAGCGGCATCGGAGCTGCCGGGACCCGCGGGAGCTGCTGCCGGGCGCGGCTTCGATCGGGTGATCGTCGACCTGCCCTGTACCGGCACCGGCACCTTGCGCCGGCATCCGGAGCTCAAGTGGCGCATCAGCGAAGGCGAGATCGGACGCCTCTCCCAGCAGGCGTTGCGTTTGCTCGCGGGCGTGGCGCCGCTGGTGCGGCCCGGCGGCGTGCTGGTCGCCATCACCTGCTCGCTCGAGGCCGAGGAGAACGAGCAGGTGGCGGCGAGCTTCCTCGCCGTCCACGCCGACTTCGCGCTCCTGCCGCTCGGCGACCGTCTCGATCCGCCGCTGGCCCACGGCATCCTCGGGCCCGGCGCGTGGCGCGTGCCGACCGGTGACGACCACGACGGCTTCTCGGTCTCGGTGCTCGCGAAAGCCCGTCGTTAGCGGCTCCGGCGCATATCGCCCATTGACAGCCCCTGGCGGTTGGCTTATCGTCTCCCCAGTCACTTTCGCTGGAAAAACGAATCCAAGGAGGAGGAGAGATGGCTGGTAAGGCTGACTTGATCACTGGTATTGTGGAAGCCGTCGACGGGCTGACGCGGAGGCAGGCCACCGAGGCGTTCGAGGCGGTGTTTGCGGCCATCACGGATGCGGTGAAAGCGGGCGAGAGCGCCAAGGTCCCGGGCTTCGGCAGCTTCACCCTCTCCGAGCGCGCGTCGCGCAAGGGGCGCAACCCTGCGACCGGCGAGTCCATCACCATCAAGGCAAGCAAGAGCGTCCGTTTCAAGCCCGGCAAGGAATTGAAGGAAGCCGTCAACAAGCGGCGCCGGAAGTAGCGCGATCGAGACGGCGCCTGACGACGGCCGGCCTGCTGGATCGTTCCCGCCCGACCGGTTCGCTCGTCCTGGTTCCTGCCGCTCGATCTGTCTGGTCAACCTGGTGCCCGGCGGCGCCGTTTCGCGCCGCCGCTCCCACTACTTAGTTTCCAACGCCTCCGGCGATCCCGTGCCATGAAACAGTTGCCAATAGCAGGCGTTCGAGGACTTCTCGAAGCGTCTATCGGGTCTCCCCCCGCAACCCCTCGATCCCCTTCCCACCCCTCCGGGGGGGAAGGGGACGCCCCCTCCCCTTCGCTTCGGTCAACAGTTTCGTCCTGGTCCTGACTTCGCGGCAGGTTCTCCCTCCTGGAGCTCCCGGCGCTTCAGCGGGCCTGGTTGTAAAGGCGCGCCAGGCGGCGCGGCGGGACGCCGGCCACGAACAGCAACCAGATCAGCCAGTTGGTGGCAACGGTGCGCGCCACGCCGAGCTCGATGAAACGGCGCGCACCGGTGGTCACGCGCTGCTGCAAGATCGCCGTGCTGCCGTGCCGGCGCAATCGCCAGGCGAAGTCCAGGTCTTCGAGGATCGGCCAGTCGCGGTAGCCGCCGAGCTGCGAGAACGCGGCGCGGGTGACGAAGTGGGCCTGGTCGCCCAGCGGCAGCCGCGTAGCTCGCGTGCGCAGGTTGATCAGCCAGGCGCCCAGGCGCAGCAGCGGCCGGCCGTCGTCGAAGCGCATCAGGAAGGCGCCGCCGATGGCAGCGCCGCTGATCGCGTCACGGATGGCCGCCAGTGCGCCCGCCGGCAGGGTGGTGTCGGCGTGCAGGAAAAGCAGGATCTCGGCCGAGGTCGCCGCGGCGCCGCGATTGAGCTGGCCGCCGCGTCCGGCGGGGCCGGTGACGACGCGAACGCCCAGCGTGCGCGCGATCTCTACCGTGCGGTCCGCGCTGCCGCCGTCGGACACCACCAGCTCGCCGCCGGCCGCCGGCGGTCCAAGCGCGGCGAGAGCGGCCGGCAGGGTGTTCGCGATCGTCGCCTCCTCGTTGAGAGTCGGGACGACGATGGCGACTCGCATGGCTTTCGGAGGTCCGGGCGATGCTAGCATACGGGCCCGCCACTCCTGGGCCCGCGGGGTGGCTGGGACCGCGGGATCGACGGGACCGCAGGGATTTCCAGGGGCGGAGACGAAAGGCGGAGAAATTCCATGACGTCGCAGGGATCGTTCAGCCATCTCGATCCGCAAGGCAGCGCCCACATGGTCGACGTGTCGGGAAAGCCGGTCACCCGTCGGGTGGCCGAGGCGTCGTGCCGGGTGCTGCTCTCTGCCCAGACCCTCGTTCGCCTGGCGAATCTGCCCAAGGGAGACGCCTTCGCGGTGAGCCGGGTCGCCGGCATCCAGGGCGCCAAGCGCACCGCCGAGCTCATTCCGCTCGCTCATCCGCTGCCGCTCGACCAGGTGGAGATCGAGCTGCAGCCGATGCCCGACGGCGTCGAGATCCGCAGCCGCGTGGTGGTCACCGCGCGCACCGGCGCCGAGATGGAGGCGCTGCTCGCCTGCTCGACGGCGGCACTGGCGCTCTACGACATGGTCAAGGCGATCGAGCGCGGCGTGGTCATCACCGACCTGCGGCTCGACGCCAAGAGCGGCGGCCAGCAGGGTCCCTACCGGCGCGGCACATGATCCGTACCGGCCTCGACCGGTTGCTGGCGGCGCCGCAAGAGCTGCAGCAGCTGCGCCGCCGGGCCTACGGTCTGCTTGCTCACGGCGCCGCGGTGACCGGCGACCTGCGCCCCATCCATCGCGCCCTGGCGGCCGGCCCGGCCGGCGCGCCGCGCGCGCTGTTCGGCCCCGAGCACGGCTATTACGGCGTCGAGCAGGACATGGTCCCCGCCCACGGCGGCACCGATCCGTGGACCGGCGCGCCGATCGTGTCGCTGTACGGCGACGGCGTCGAGACGCTGCGGCCCAGCACCTCCGCCTTCGCCGGCCTCGACCTCCTGCTCGTCGATCTGCAAGACGTCGGCACCCGGTACTACACCTATGCCGCGACCGCGGTGTGGGCCGCCGAAGCGGCGCTCGCCGCCGGTCTCGAGGTGTGGGTCCTGGACCGCCCGAACCCGCTCGGCGGCATGGCGGTCGAGGGCAACCTGCCGCAGGCCGGCTACGAGTCCTTCGTCGGCGCCTTCCGGCTGCCGGTGCGGCACGGGCTGACGCTCGGCGAGCTGGTGTTGCTCGCGGCGCGGCGCGGCGGCTGGCGCACGGCGCCCGAGGTCTGGCCGCTCGACGGCTGGGACCGCTCCATGCTCTGGCAGGACACCGGCCTGGCCTGGATCGCGCCCTCGCCCAACATGCCCTCGGCGGCGACGGCGCTGATCTATCCGGGCGGCTGCCTGGTCGAGGCGACCGAGCTGTCGGAGGGCCGCGGCACCACCCGCCCCTTCCAGCTCATCGGCGCCCCTGGCATCGATCCTCCCGCCCTCGCCGACGACCTCAATGCGCGCGGCCTGCCCGGCGTCGCCTTCTTGCCGGTCTGCTTCAGGCCGCAGTTCCAGAAGCATTGCGGCGAGGTCTGCGGCGGCGTCGAGCTCGTGGTGACCGACCCTCGCCGCTTCCGCTCCTATCGCACCGGCGTCGAGCTGCTGCGCGCCGTGGCGCGGCTGGCGCCGCGCCAGCTGGTCTGGCGGCGGGCGGCCTACGAGTTCGTGTCCGACCGCCCGGCGATCGACCTGCTGACCGGCGGCCCGGAGTGCCGCACGGCGCTCGCCGCCGGCGGCGGCGCGCTGGACGCCTGGATGGACACCTGGCCGGCCGACGAGGAGAGCTTTCGCCGGGAGCGCCGCGGCATCCTCCTGTACCCGGAAGTGGGGGGCGAGGCATGAAGGCGCCCCACCTGCTGCGCGTCGAGGAGGGGCCGGAACGCTTCGCGCCGCTGTTTGCGGCGCTTGCCGCCGCCGGCCTGCGCGCCGGCTGGCTGGAGCTCCGGCAGCCGGAGGCGGCCGAGCGGTCCGCGCCGGCCGCCGCCAGCCTCGAGGCGGCGGCGGCGCTCGGCGCGCGGCGGGCGGTCGCCGCCGGCGGCGGGCGGAGCGTGGCGTGGAAGGCGCTTCGCGGCGAGCCGGTGCTGCGCGACTTGCTGCGCGAGCACTTCCTGGGCTGCGCGCTGGTGCTGGTGCGCGGCGCGCTGGCCCCGGCAGCCGCCACCGCGGCGGCCGTCCCGCTCGCGGAGGTGCCGGCACTGTCTCCAGCAGGCGACGACGGCTGGCGGATTGCCCGGGCCGGTGAAGCCGCCGTTCACCATTACGACACCTCCGGACTGGTGGCAGCCCTGCGGCGGCCGCGGCCATGGGGAAGCGGCGGCGGTGGCCGGCCCGACGAGCCGGAGCCGCCGGAGGCGCCGGACGCGCCGGACGCGCCGGCAGGGCCAGCGGAGCCCTGAGATACTCTTTCCTCGGCTGCCGGCGAACGGCGCCCGTCCCGCTCGCCCGATCCAGCCATCACCTCTGACACCCAAGGCAAAGGTCCTCCGTCATGGAAAAGATCCAGTTCTTCCTGCCCGGCCCCACCTACGTTCCCGAGGATGCCCGCCAGGCGATGGCGGCGCCCGTCGTGGGTCACCGCTCGGCCGGCTTCCGCAGCTTCTACCAGTCGATCGCCGGCCGCCTGCCGGCCGTCCTGCGCACCACGGGCGATGGGCTCATCGCCACC
>DASZHY010000098.1:0-10704 GCA_035949675.1 Thermoanaerobaculia bacterium | reverse complement strand
GGTCGAGGACACCTATCTCGCGAGCTTCGAGGCGCTCGGCGCCCTCGGCTTGCTCCTCGGCACCTGCGGGCTGGCGGTGGTGCTGCTGCGCAACGTGGTCGAGCGGCGCTGGGAGCTCGCCGCGCTCCGCGCCTTCGGCTTCCGCCGGCGGCGCCTGGCCGCCCTGCTGCTGCTGGAGAACGTCTCCCTGCTGGCGCTGGGCCTGGCGCTGGGAACCGCCGCCGGCCTGCTGCCGGAGGCGCTCGGCGCCGGCCTGGCGGGGAGCTTTCCCTGGCTTCCCTTGACCGCGACCCTGGGCGCCGTGCTGCTCGCCGGGCTGCTGGCGAGCGGCCTGGCGGTCGGCGTCGCGCTGAGCGCCCCGCTGTTGCAGGTGCTCAAGGCCGAGCGCTAGGAGCGCCCGCAGGTGGCAGCCGCTTCAGCCAAGTGGGACAATCGCGCAATCAACCGGGGCGTCGCCACGCGCAGCCGGCAGCTGGGAGCCGGAGAGCGGGGCAACGAGCCCCGAACGTCGCGGAAGAGGAGATGGATCATGGCTGGTGGAGAAAGCGCAGGCACGGGCTTCGCCTGGTTGGCGTTTGCGATGACCGCGGTGGTCGCCTGGGGAATCTACGGCATCCTGTTGCACAGCGGGCAGGTGGGCATGGCCGACCCGGTGAACGGCCGCTACAAGGCATTCCTGTTCGTGGGTGTGGCGTATTTCTTCACCGCCATCCTCGCGCCGGTGGTCTGGCTGGCCGCGCGCGGCGGCACCTCCTGGAGCTTTCCCGCCGCCGGCATGCTCTGGTCGCTGCTCGCCGGCGTGGCGGGCGCGGCCGGCGCCTTCGGCGTCCTGCTCGCCTTCGGCGCCCGGGGCACGCCGCCCGTCGTGATGTCGATCGTCTTCGCCGGCGCCCCCGTGGTCAACGCGCTGGCGGCCCTGCTGCTGCAGCCGCCGGCGGGCGGCTTGCGCGCCATCCGCTGGCCCTTCTTCGCCGGCATCCTGCTCGCCGCACTCGGCGGCTGCCTGGTGACTCTCTACAAACCCAACCCGGCGCCGCCTCCCTCCCGCTCGGCACATCCGGCAGCGGCAGCCAAGGTGCCGGCGGCAACACCTGGCCGAGCAGAGCTCCACTGATCGTCCGGACGCGGCACAGCCACCCCTCCTACGGCTCTCGGCCTGGGTGATCACCCAGGCCGGGAGAGAGTCCTCGGCGCCGGCCCCCTTGACAGAACACCACGTTCACTCTACTGTACAAAGTACTTTGCCTAGACTAATTCGCCGGCTGCTCAAAGGCCTCGCAGTCTTGGCGACCCTGGGTGTTGTCGGGAGCGGAGCGTTGTTGGGGGCGCTCTGGCTGGAGCACAGGGCCGAGCTCACGCTCCCGACACCGACGGGGCCGTTCGCGGTCGGCCGCGCGATCTACGATTGGACCGACGATGCGACGGTGGACACCTTGGCGCCGGTTCCGG
The DNA here is from genome assembly GCA_035949675.1 of Thermoanaerobaculia bacterium. Lineage (GTDB taxonomy): Bacteria > Acidobacteriota > Thermoanaerobaculia > Multivoradales > UBA5704 > JASLEW01. The sequence goes on along the minus strand of DASZHY010000098.1, from coordinate 9,255 downwards.
GGACGAAGCGCGAGCTCCTGGTCTGGATCTGGTACCCGGCGGCGGCCGGGCAATCAGCTGCGCCGGGCGACTACGTGCCCGCCCTGATGCGGCCGGCGGCGGCACCACCTGCCGGCCCACTGAGGCTGCTGACCCGAGATCTGTCGGAGGTCAAGGGACACAGCGCTCGCGACGCCGACCTGTCGCCGCGGCCGCGATCGTTGCCGGTGGTGATCATGAGAGCGGGAGCTTCCGCACAGGTGGTGAGTTACTCGACGCTCGCCGAGGACCTGGCCAGCCACGGGTACGTCGTCGTGGGCTTCGACGCCCCCTATCGCACGTTTGCCGTCGTCTTCCCCGACGGCCGGGTGATGCGCAGGACGCCGGAGAACGATCCGGAGCTCTGCGCGGACCAGCCGCCAGCCCGGCAAGGGGGCTGCGTGAACAAAGTGCTGACGGCCTGGACCGCCGACATCGCGTTCGTGCTCGATCGGTTGGCGCGATTGAACGCCGCGGATTCATCCGGCAAGCTGACGGGACGGCTCGACATGACGCGAGTGGGAGTGTTCGGTCACTCCTTCGGCGGGGCGACGGCCGCGCAATTTTGCCACGACGATCCCAGGTGCAAGGCAGGGATCGACGTGGACGGACGGCCGTTCGGCAGCGTCATTCAGGCAGGGCTTCGCCAGCCGTTCATGTTCCTCCTGAGCGACCACGGCCATTCACCCGACCCGGTCGGCGGTCAGATCTGGGCCGACATCCAATCGATTTACGATCATCTGCCGCCGGGCGGAAGGCTGCGCATTGCCATCCGTGGCGCCAACCATTTCCTCTTCAGCGACGACGGCGCCTTGTTGAAGAGCCACATCGTGCTGCGAATGCTCCGTATGGCAGGTGTTCTCGGCATCGACGGCCGCCGCCAGCTGGCGGTCACGGCGTACTGCGTGCATACCTTTTTCGACGCCTATCTCAAAGAAGTGCGAGCAAGCGCTTCGCGGCTCGAGATCTCATCGCCGCTCTACCCCGAGATCCAGGTTCTCGAGTGAAGCGCCGAGTCAAAGGTCCTGGCGGCGCCGCAGGAACAGCATGGTGCGGTCGTCCGCGTAGGGGACGCCGCGCACGAACTCGTCGAGGGCGCGCTCGCTCTCTTGGCGCAGCTCGGCGAGCGGCGCCGCGCGATGCCGCTGGACCAGCTCGGCGAGCCGGTCGAGGCCAAACTCCTGCTCGTCGGGGTCGGTGGCTTCGGTGATGCCGTCGGTGTAGATCAGCAGCAGGTCCCCGCGGCCCAGCTCCGTGGCATGCCCCTGGTAGCTGGCGCTCGGCAGCAGCCCGAGCGGCGGGCCCGACGTGGTCAGCCGCTCGACCTCGCCCGCGGCACGCACCAGCAGTGCGGCGTTGTGACCGGCATTGGCCCAGGCCAGCCGGTGGGTGGCGGGGTCGAGCTGCACGATGAAGCCCGTGGCGTATTTCTCGGGCGGCGTGCGCGCGAACAGGCGCCGCGAGACACGGACGCAAATCCCCTCCGGCGGGTGCCCCACCTCGATGGGACCGACGGTGAGCGCCTCGAGCGAAGCGCCGAGCAGGGAGGCTGCCATGCCTTTGCCGGAGACGTCGCAGACCAGGCAGGTGACGATGCCGCTCTCGGGCTGGACGTCGACCGTGTAGAGGTCCCCTGACACCCCCCGCGAGGGCACGTTGCCGGCCAGCAGCTCGTAGCCCGGCACCGCCGGCAGCTGCGACGGCAGCAGCGCCAGCTGGATGTGGCGTGCCAGCTCGAGCTCCGACGCCAGCCGGTGCCGCTCCGCCGCCTCCGCGGCGAGGTCGAGATTGCGCAGGTGGAGCGCCGCCGCCGAGGCCAGCGATACGAGGAGCTCCAGGTCGTCCTCGCCGAACTGCCGCACCCGCAGGCGGGAGGAGAGCACGATCATCCCGAGCACGCCGCTGGGCACCAGCAGCGGCGCGGCGAGGACGCTGCGCTCACCCGAGTCCAGGATGCTGGCCGCGCCGGCGAAGCGCTCGTCGGCGGCAGCGTCGAGCACCAGCGCCGCCTGGCGCCGCTCCTTCATCTCGCGCAGCAGGCTGCGCGAGAAGAGGACGCGGTCGGGGCCGAGGCCAGGAGGGCGCGACACCACTTCCGTGAGGTTGCCCGCCTCGTCCAGCAGCAACACCGCCGCCTGCTCCGGGCGCAAGCTGCTGAACACGCGGTCGAGAATCATCTCGAGCGACGCGTCGCGCGACGGCGACTCGGTCAGCGCCTGGTGGACCTCGTTGATCAGGCGCAACCGTTCCGCATAGCGGCGCAGATCCTCGGCCGAGCTCGCGGCCTCGAGGTCGGGCCGCTGCACCAGCACCGACGCGGCGTCGCGCATTAGCCGGACGGCTTCGGCGGGTGCGAGGCCGTCGGCGACCACGAACGGCTCCGGCTCCGGCTCGGCAGCCTCGCCCCGACCTCTGTCACCGCCGCCAGCGCCGCGCACCACGATGCGGATGTCGTCGGACAGCTCGAGGAGGTCCCGGTCGGCCAGGCGCGCGGCCCCGGCCAGCGGGCGACCGTTGAGCCGGGTGCCGGCCCGCGATCCGAGGTCCTGGACCCACAGCTCGTCGCCCCGGCGCTCGAGGCGAAAGTGCTGCCGCGACACCCGCTGGTCGGGCAGCTGGAGGTCACACTCCGTGCCGCGGCCGACGACCAGGAGGTCGCGGTCGACCTCCCGGGCCGTCCGCGGCAGCCGCGCGGACTCGATGTCGAGCGACCATGAGCTCATGGCGACTTGGCGCCGGCGCCGGCCGGCGACCAGCCCATGGTCACCAGCATCCCGGGGTCGCTCGCGTCTCGGCTCGTGCCGTTGATCAGGAAACGCTGACCGTCGGCGCTCGCCAGGTAGTACGAGTGCTGGCTGGTGATCGCCAGCTGCGGGATGGACACCGCGAAGAGCTGTTGCGCATCGCCCACCGTGAACGGCGACAGGCTCCGGACCTGTACCGCGCGCAGCACGCGGTCGAAGCCGACGTAGAAGATCTCCTTGCCGTCCGCCCGCCAGGTCGCGAGGTCGCCGCCGTCCGTGGTCACCTGCCAGCGTCCCGGCGAGCCGTCCACGGGTTGCACGTAGATCTGCGGCAGCCCGCTCTCGTCGGAGGTGTAGGCGAGGAGCCGGCCGTCCGGCGAGAACGCGGCGTGGCCCTGCGAGCCCGGCAGGGCCTGCTGGAAGGGTCGCGCCTCGTGCCCGCCCTCGAGCGGCAGCAGCCAGAGCTTGTACGTCCCCGCTTTCGAAGTGCCCTCGACCACGAGGAAGGCCTCACGCGAGCAGCCGTCCACCCACATCGCCGTGGGTCCGCGATAGAGGACCTTTTCGCTGCCGCTGCCATCGGCGCGCCTGGCCACGATCACATGTTCGCCGCGCGGCTCCGCGGCGAAGTAGATCGTCGTTCCATCCGGGGACCAGATCGGCGTGTGGCCTCCCGTGAACGAGAAGCGCGTGGCTCGATCTCGCGCCGAGGTATCGAAGATCCAGACGTCGGAGCTGAAGTAGTTGGGGAGAGCGCTCTTGGCCACCACCACTCGCGTGCCGTCGGCGGAGAGCCACGGGTCGTAGAAGTTGCCGATCGACGCCACGATCTGGCCAGGGTCGCCGCGGCGGTCGAACCAGCGCAGCTCGTTCTGGTAGGGCGCGGAGGTGCGCACCGCCACCACCTCCCCGGCGGCGGCGAACAGGTCCTGGGCCGTCTTTTCGGGATCGGTGCCGACGTGCTCGGCGACCAGGAGGGTCTCCGCGGAGAGAGTCGCGGTGCGGGCATCGAAGCGCCGCGCCACGACCGAGCCGTCGCGGTTCCAGAGCAGGAAGCCGCGCGGATCGTAGACCGCGCGCGCGGCCCCTGGCAGGAGGAACACTCGCTTTCCGGTCGCCAGGGACAGCCAATAAATCCCGGGTTGCTTGCCGTCGGGGATGGTGAAGAGAATCGCCTCACCGCCCGGCAGCGCCCAGGGATAGCGATGGCTCCCTTCCCCCGCTCCGGTGTCGAGCGTGGTCAACGGGCGTGGCGCGCCGCCGCTCGCGGCGACCCGCGACAGGGGGGCGCAACAGCTCGGCGAGAAGACGATGTCGCCCGTCTCGCTCCAGGTCCCTCCACGCGAGTCCGAAAGCGCAACGAGCGACTCGACGTGCCCGGTCGCGAGCTCCAGGTGGCGGAGCTGGCCGGCGGCGAAAAACCCGAGGTGACGGCCGTCGGGCGACCAGAACGGTTGCTCGGCGTGCTCGGTCCCCGCCAGCTCCCGGCTCTGGCCGGAGTCGAACGAGTGCAGCCAGAGCCGCGGCACGCTGTGCTTGGGCGCGAAGCAGAAGGCCAGGGAACGGCCGTCCGGCGACAGCGCCGGGTAGCCCTCGATCTCGCCCGGCGCCGGGGGCGTGACGAAGAAGCGTGTGGTGCGCGAGGGCACGTCTGCCCGCCGGTCGAGGCGATCGAGCCGGCGCATCGCGGCGGCGCCGAACGCAAAGCCAAGCAGGGTGAGGAGGGCGACGAGCCATGGCAGAGGTCGGAGAGGTCGGCGCCACCACGGGCGCGCCGGCGCCTGCGCGATGGTCGCGGCCACAGCTTCATCGGCGGTCCCGGAGACGACCTCGTCGAGCACGATGCGGGCGTCGGCGATGTCGTGCAGGCGGTTTCGCGGTTGGCGCTCGAGGCAGCGGCGCAGCAGCCGCCGGATCGCCGGCGGCGTGTCCGCGGGGAGGGCTGTCCAGTCGATCTCGCTCTTGAGCACGCTGGCGAGCGTCTCGGCGACCGAGTCGCCCGCGAAGAGCTGCTTGCCGGTCAACATCTCGTAAAGCAGAACGCCGAACGACCACACGTCGGCCCGGCGATCGGTCGGCTTACCGGCCGCCTGCTCGGGCGCCATGTACGCCGCCGTGCCGAGGACCGTGCCGAGCTGGGTCCCATGCGCGGCGGTCAACGTCGGGGAGTTCATCAGCGTCGGCGAGCGCGCCACGTCGGCGGCCAAGCCCGGCGCGTCGAGCGCCTTCGCCAGCCCGAAGTCGAGGACCTTGACCTTCCCTTCTCGGGACAGCTTGACGTTCTGCGGCTTGAGGTCGCGATGAACGATCCCCTTCTCGTGGGCCTCCTCGAGGGCTTCGGCGATCTGCCGGGCCACCGACAGGGACTCGTCGAGGGGAAGGGCGCCGGTCTCCAGCCGCTCCGCCAGTGTCGGGCCCTCGACCAGCTCCATGACCAGGGCGCGCACCCCGCCCGACTCCTCGAGCCCGAAGATCGACGCGATGTTGGGATGGTGCAGCTGGGCGAGCAGCCTCGCCTCGCGCTCGAAGCGGGCCAGACGCTCGGGGTCGGCGGTGAAGGCCGCGGGCAGCACCTTGATCGCCACCTCGCGCTCGAGCCGCGTGTCGCTGGCGCGATACACCTCGCCCATGCCGCCCTCGCCAAGCTTGGCGGTGATCTCGTAAGCGCCCAGGCGTGTGCCGGCGACAAGGGTCATCGTGGAGCTGGCATCATAGCGCGGAGCGGTCGGCTTGACCCTGTCCCGGCCCTGACGTAGGGTCATGCCGACCGTCCAGCTGATCGCACCCCATGGAAACCAGGATCCTCGACGAGTTTCGCGCCATCGTCGGCGCGGCGGATCTGATCACCGAGCCCGAGCAGCTCAGCACTTACGAGTGCGACGGGCTCACCGTGTTCCGGGTGCTGCCCCTGGCGGTGCTGCTGCCGACCTCGACCGAGGAAGTGCAGGCGATCGTGCGGGTGTGCCATCGCGAGAAGATCCCGTTCGTGGCCCGCGGCTCGGGCACGGGGCTGAGCGGCGGAGCGCTGCCGGCGGCCAACGGCATCGTCATCGGCCTCTCGCGCATGAACCGCATCCTGGAAGTGGACCTGCCCAACCAGCGGGTGGTCGTGGAACCCGGCGTGATGAACCTCAACGTGACCGCGCGAGTGGCGCCGGACGGCTACTTCTACGCGCCCGATCCCTCGTCGCAGCAGGTCTGCTCGATCGGCGGCAACGTCGCGGAGAACTCGGGCGGCGCTCACTGCCTGAAGTACGGCTTCACCACCACGCACGTCATGGGCCTGGAGGTGGTGCTGCCCGACGGCTCCCTGGCGCACTTCGGCGACGCGACCGTGGACCGTCCCGGCTACGACCTGTGCGGGGTCTTCGTCGGCTCGGAAGGCACGCTCGGCATCGCCACCAAGGTCATCCTCCGCATCATGAAGAAGCCGGAGGTCGTCCAGGTGCTGCTGGCGGCCTTCAATTCCACCAATGAGGCGGGCGCTGCCGTGAGCGCCATCATCGCCGCGGGGATGCTGCCGGCGGCCATCGAGATGATGGACAACCTGGCAATTCAAGCGGCCGAGGCCGCGGTGCACGCCAACTATCCCGATTGCGGCGGGCTGTTGCTGGTCGAGCTCGACGGCCCCGCGCCCGAGGTCGCGACCCTGATGGAAGAGGTCGTCGAGGCCTGCAAGGGGTGCGGCGCCTGGGAGATCCGCCTCGCGCAGTCGGATGCCGAGCGCGCCCGTTTCTGGACGGGACGGAAGGCGGCTTTCGCCGCCGTGGGACGCATCTCGCCCGCCTACATCGTGCAGGACGGGGTGATCCCGCGGACGGCGCTGCCCTTCGTCATGAGCGAGATCAGCCGGCTCAGCTCCGAGCGGGGCCTGCGCGTGGCCAACGTCTTCCACGCGGGCGACGGCAACCTGCATCCGCTGGTCCTCTACGATGACGCGGTGCCCGGGCAGGACAAGCTGGCCGAGGAGCTGGCCGGCGAGATCCTGCGCCTGTGCATCAGGGCCGGCGGCTCCATCACCGGCGAGCATGGCGTCGGCGAGGAGAAGAAGATGTTCATGTCCGAGATGTTCGCCGAGCCCGACCTCGAAACCATGCAGCTCGTGCGGTGCGCCTTCGATCCCGAGCATCTGTCCAATCCCGGCAAGGTCTTTCCCCGGCCGCGCTTGTGCGGCGAGAAGCCGGGCGTCTACGAGCCGCATCCGCTCGAGATCGCGGGCGTGGCGCAACGCTTCTAGCGACGGGAGAACCGGTGATGCCGGCGGCCGTGCAGCAGGTCTCGTGGTCGGAGCTGGCCGCGATCCTGGGGCAGGAGCATCTGCGGGCAGCCACCGCGGCCGATGCCGTCGACGGCGTCGCGCCGCGGATGATCGCCGAGCCTGGCACCGCCGAGGACTTGGCCGCCTGCCTGCGCTGGGCCCGCGGCGCGGGCCTCAAGGTGACGCCGCGGGGCGGCGGCACGAAGATGGGCTGGGGCAATCCACCCGCCGCTTGCGATCTGCTGCTCTCGACGGCGCGCCTCGACCGCGTCCTGGAGCATGCCTGGGGCGACATGACGGTCATCGCCGAGGCCGGATGCCGGGTCGGCGACCTGCAGCAGGCTCTCGCCGAGCACGGCCAGCACCTGGCCCTCGACCCGCTGTGGCCGGAACGGGCGACCCTCGGCGGCATCCTCTCGACCAACGACAGCGGCACGCTGCGTCTCCGCTACGGCTCGCTGCGCGACCTCATCATCGGCATCACCGTCGCGTTGCCCGACGGCACGCTGGCCAAGAGCGGCGGCAAGGTGGTCAAGAACGTCGCGGGCTATGACCTGGCCAAGCTGTTCACCGGGGCGCTGGGCACGCTCGGGGTGATCGTGCAGGCGATCTTCCGGCTCCACCCCTTGCCCAGGGAGACGCGCAGCCTGACCTTCAGCGGCGCGCCCGCGACGCTCAACCAGCTGCTGCTCGCGATCCTGGCGTCCAGGTTGACGCCCATCGGCTTGCAGCTGCGGGTGGCGCCCGGCGGCGCACGGCTCGACATCCGCTTCGATGGCACGGCGGCCGGCATCCAGTCGCAGGTGGATCAAGTGCGGCAGCTGGCCATGCAGTTGGCTGATCAGCCGGCCTCCCAGCTGGCCGGTTTCAACCCGGCCCCCGCCGACGCGCCGGCCGATGCCTGGACCTCGCACCAGGCCATCTGGGCCACCAAGAGGGACGGCGCCGCCCCGGCTTTGGTGGCCAAGCTCAGCGTGCTGCCGGCGCACATCGCCGCGGTGTGTGCACTGATCGAGCGCGCGGCCACGGCGCGGTCGCTGGCCTGGCGCATGGTGGTGCAGGGGGTCGGCGCCGGCTACGTCCGACTGGAGGGCGACGAGCCGGCGCTGCGCGCAACGCTCCTGGCGCTGCGCGAGGAGCTGGCAGGCAGCGGCGAACCCGGCGAGAGGCGGCCAGGCGGCACGATCGTCGCGCTCGGCTGCCCGCTCGCGGTGAAGCGCGGCCTCGACGTCTGGGGACCCGCTGCCGACGCACAGCCGGTCATGGTGCGCATCAAGCAGCGCTTCGATCCCGACGGGACGTTGAACCCGGGGCGCTTCCTCGCGGGAATCTGATGGCCATGGCTGCAATCAACGAAGTCAACGAGGTCACCGACGTCACCCACCGGGCGCCCGCCGTCTTGGCTTTCGACGATCACAACCCGCCGGCCGCGGAGCTGTACAAGAAATGCGTTCATTGCGGCTTCTGCCTGCCCACCTGCCCTACCTACACGCTGTGGGGCGAGGAGATGGATTCGCCGCGCGGCCGCATTTACTTGATGAAGCTCGGCGCCGAGGGCAAAGCCAATCTCACCGACAGCTTCGTGCAACATTTCGACCGCTGTCTCGGCTGCATGGCCTGCGTGACGGCCTGCCCTTCCGGGGTGAGGTACGACCAGCTGATCGAGGCCACGCGTGCCCAGATCGAGCGACGCTACCGGCGCTCGGCCGCCGAGAGGCTCCACCGCCGATTGATCTTCAGTCTCTTCCCGTATCCCGGGCGGCTGCGGGCAGCCCTGTTGCCGGCCTGGGCGTACCAGGCTTCAGGGCTGCGCGCGCTGCTGCGAGGCACGCGGCTGGTGAAGCTGCTTCCCCGCAAGCTGCGCGCGATGGAGGCCCTGTTGCCGGCGCTTTCCTGGCGCGAGCTGGGCGCCCGCCTGCCGCCCGAGCGCGTCCCGGCGCAGGGCGCCGTGCGCAAGCGCGTCGGCCTGCTCACCGGGTGCGTGCAGCGGGTGCTGTTCTCCGGGGTCAATGCGGCCACGGTACGGGTGCTGGCCGCCGAGGGTTGCGAGGTGGTCATCCCGCGCGAGCAGGGCTGCTGCGGCGCGCTCATGGTCCATGCCGGCCTCGAGGAGAAGGCCCTCGCTTTCGCGCGCCGGCTCATCGACGTCTTTGAGCGGGCCGGCGTGGAGACGATCGTCACCAACGCCGCCGGCTGCGGCTCCTCGATGAAGGAATACGGCCACCTGCTGCGCCA
>DASZHY010000097.1:0-31600 GCA_035949675.1 Thermoanaerobaculia bacterium | reverse complement strand
CGGCGCTGTAGAGCTGGGTCAGGGTCAGGCGCGGCAGGTCGGGCAGCCGCGCCAGGCCGGCGAGCTGCAGGAGGAAGACCACCCAACAAGCGAGGAAGAGGCCTGCTGTCGCTGCTCCCAAGGCCTTCACTACTTCATCCCGACGTCTGCGGCGTCCGCGGCGTTCGCGGCGTCCGCACCGTTACAAGCCCGGCGAGCCCCGGCAAGCCCCGCCGAGCTCCGGCCAGCCAGATGCTACTCATAGCTCGCCACCGGCGGGCAGCTGCAGAAGAGGTTGCGATCGCCCCACACGTTGTCGATGCGGCCGACTGCCGGCCAGAACTTGTGCTCCCGCACCCAGCGCGCCGGGAAGACTGCCTGCTCGCGGCCGTAGGCGTGGCCCCAGCTGTCCGCGGCCGCCTCGCGCGCGGTGTGGGGCGCGCCGTGGAGGGGATTGTCCCGGCGGTCCGCGCGGCCCTCCTCGATCTCCCGGATCTCGCCGCGGATGGCGATCAGGGCGTCGCAGAAGCGGTCGAGCTCGGCCTTGGACTCGCTCTCGGTGGGCTCGATCATCAACGTCCCGGCCACCGGGAAGGACTGCGTGGGGGCGTGGAAGCCGTAGTCCATGAGGCGCTTGGCGACGTCCTCGGACTCCACCCCGGCGCTGGCCTTGAACGGCCGCAGGTCGAGGATGAACTCGTGCGCCACCCGCCCACCGGCGCCGCTGTAGAGCACCGGGTAGTGGGGACGCAGGCGCGCCGCCATGTAATTGGCGTTGAGGATGGCGATGGCCGTGGCGCGGGTGAGCCCGAGCGCGCCCATCAGCGCGATGTAGACCCACGAGATCGGCAGGATGCCGGCGCTGCCCCACGGCGCCGCCGCCACCGCGCCGATCCCGGCGCCGGCGCCACCTCCGGCCGGGGCCGCCAGCTGGCCGTCTCGTCGCGCGCCGGGCTGCGCGCCGAGCGGATCGCCGGGGAGGAACGGCGCCAGGTGCAGCGCCACGCAGATCGGCCCCATGCCCGGGCCGCCGCCGCCGTGCGGGATGCAGAACGTCTTGTGCAGGTTGAGATGGCAGACGTCGGCGCCGACGTCGCCGGGGCGGCAAAGCCCGACCATGGCGTTCATGTTGGCGCCGTCCATGTACACCTGGCCCCCGTGCCGGTGCACGATGGCGCACAGCTCGCGGATGCCCGGCTCGAAGACGCCGTGGGTCGAGGGGTAGGTCACCATGATCGCGGCCAGCCGGTTGCGGTGCGCCGCCGCCTTCGCCTCGAGGTCGCCGAGCTCGACGTTGCCGGCGGCGTCGCAGGCGACCGCCACCACCTTCATCCCCGCCATCGTCGCCGAGGCCGGGTTGGTGCCGTGCGCCGAGACCGGGATCAGGCAGACGTCGCGCTCGGCGCCCGCGGCGTCGGGGCGCGAGCGCAGGTAGGCGCGGATCGTCATCAGGCCGGCGAACTCGCCCTGCGCACCGGAGTTGGGCTGCAGCGAGGCGGCGGCGAAGCCGGTGATCTCGCACAGCCAGCTCTCGAGCGTCGAGAACAGCGCCTGGTAGCCGAGCGTCTGCTCGCGCGGCGCGTACGGGTGCAGGTTGGCGAGCTCGGGCCAAGTCACCGGCACCATCTCGGTCGAGGCGTTGAGCTTCATCGTGCAGGAGCCGAGCGGGATCATCGAGGTGGTCAGCGACAGGTCCCGCGACTCGAGGCGCTTCAAGAAGCGCAGCATCTCGTGCTCGGTGTGATAACGATGGAAGACCGGATGGGTGAGCAACGGCGAGGTGCGTGCGTGGGGCGCCGGGATGGCGGGGACGGGGGGAGCGGCGGCGGCCCGACCGGAGCCAGGACCGGAGCCAGGGCCAGCGCCGGCGCCGGCGAAGATCGCCAGCAGCTCGGCGACGTCGTCCTCGGTGACCGTCTCGTCGAGCGCCACGCAGACGGTCGCGCCGTCGAGCTGCCGCAGGTTGATCCCCCGCGCCGCCGCGGCGGCCAGCAGGTCGGCGGCGCTGCCCAGCGGCCCGCCGCCGAGATCGACCCGCACGGTGTCGAAGAAAGGTTCCGCCGGAGTGCCGTAGCCGAGCCGCCGCAGCCCCGCGGCCAGTGCCGCCGCCAGCGCGTGCACCCGCCGGGCGATGGCCACGAGACCCGCCGGACCGTGGTAGACCGCGTACATGGCGGCCATCACCGCCAGCAGCGCCTGCGCCGTGCAGATGTTGCTGGTGGCTTTCTCGCGGCGGATGTGCTGCTCGCGCGTCTGCATCGCCATGCGGTAGGCGACGTTGCCATGGACGTCTCTGGAAACGCCGATGATGCGGCCGGGGATCTGACGCTTCCACTCCTCGCGCGTCGCCAGGAAGGCGGCATGCGGACCGCCATAGCCGAGCGGCACGCCGAAGCGCTGCGAGGAGCCCACGGCGATGTCGGCGCCGATCTCCCCAGGCGGCCGCAGCAGGGTCAAGGCCAGCAGATCGGTGGCCACCACCACCAGCGCCCCGGCGGCATGGGCGCGAGCGGCGAGCGGCGCGTAGTCGAGCACCCGGCCGTCGGTGGTCGGGTACTGCAGCAGCACGCCGAAGACGTCGCCCAGGTCCTCGCCGGTATCTCCAGCCAGTCCGGCCGGGCCGGCCAGGCCGGCCCGGGGGTTGGCGGAGGCCAGCTCGCGCACCTCGACGCCGATGGCCTCGGCGCGGGTGCGCACCACGGCCAGGGTCTGCGGGTGGCAGTGCGGGGACACCAGGAAGACGTTGCGTTCGCCGCGCGTGGTGTTTTGAGCCAGGGGCGCCAGCGCCACGCACATGTGCATCGCTTCGGCAGCGGCGGTCGCCTCGTCGAGCAGCGAGGCGTTGGCGACCGGCAGGCCGGTCAGGTCCGACACCATCGTCTGGAAGGTGAGCAGCGCCTCGAGCCGGCCCTGTGAGATCTCTGCCTGGTAGGGCGTGTACTGGGTGTACCAGCCAGGGTTCTGCAGGACGTTGCGTTGAATCACCCCGGGCACGATGCAGCCGTGGTAGCCCATGCCGATGTAGGACCGGAAGACCTGGTTGCGCGACGCCAGGCGGCGCAGCGCCTGCAGCACCTCGTGCTCGCCCAGCTCGCGGTCCTCGGGAAGACCGGCCAGCGCCAGCGGCCTGCCCAGGCGGATGGACTCGGGGACCGTCTCGCGCACCAGGTCCTCGAGCGAGGCGAGGCCGAGCGTGCCGAGCATCTCGCGCACCTCGGGCTCTTGCGGGCCGAGATGGCGGCGCACGAAGGTGTCGGTCGGCTGGAAGGGAGGCGCGGGGCGCGCGAACAGCGGTTCAGGGGGGGCGGCGGGCGCGGCCGCGGCCGGCGCGGGGGGTTCCAGCGCAGCGACTGCCGCTGCGGCGTTGGGTCTAGGCTTCGCCACTCTTGATGTACTCCTCATATTGCTCGGCGTTCATCAGGGCCTTGAGATCGTCTGCCGACGAGAAGCGGATCTTGACCAGCCAGCCCTCGCCGTGCGGATCGTCGTTGAGCATCTCCGGGTCGTCCACCACCGCGTCGTTGATCTCCACCACCTCGCCGGCCACCGGCGAGTAAACCTCGGCCACCGCTTTGACCGACTCGATCGTGCCCAGCTCGTCCTGAGCGTTGAAGACCTGGCCGACCTCGGGCAGCTCGACGAAGACCACCTCGCCGAGCTCCTGCTGGGCGAACTCGGTGATCCCGAGCACGCAAATGTCGTCCATCACCTTCACCCACTCGTGCTCCCTCGAGTACAGATAATCACTGGGATACATGCTGTCGGTGACCCTCCTGTCAGGCAGGAAACGAGGAGATCCTCCTCATGGTCTCGGATGCGTCAGTTATACACCAACCGGGCATTCCCTGGCTGGCCCGCCGGCGGACCGCCCCTGGCGCCGACGGCCCCGCCGATGGCCCTGCCGATGGCCCTGCTACATCGCCGTTTTCTTGCGGCGGTAAAACGGCAGCGGCACCACCGCCGCGGCCAGCTGCCGGCCGCGCACGTCGACCGCCAGCGGCGTGCCGGCGGCCGCCAGTGCCGGCGGCACGTAAGCCATGCCGACGGCCTTGCCGAGCGTCGGGCTGAAGGTGCCGCTGGTGACCTCGCCCACCGGCTCGCCGCCGGCTAGAACCGCATGCCCCTGGCGGGCGATTCCCCGGTCCCGCACCTCGAAGCCGACCAGGGTGCGTTCTACGCCCCGCTCGCTCTGCTCCGCAAGAGCCGGGCGGCCCAGAAAGTCGCCCTTGCCGAGCTTGACCACCCAGGAGAGCCCCGCCTCGAAGGGCGTGGTGCGCTCGTCGATCTCGTGGCCGTAGAGCGCCATGGCCGCCTCGAGGCGCAGGGTGTCGCGGGCGCCGAGACCGGCGGGCACCAGGCCGTGCGGTGCGCCGGCGGCCAGGAGGCGCCGCCACACGGCGGGCGCCGCGGCAGGCTCGAGGTAGATCTCGAACCCGTCCTCGCCGGTATAGCCGGTGCGGGAGATGAGCGCCGGCACTCCGGCCACCTCGCCGCGCAGGAAGCCGTAATAGCGGAGAGCCGAAACCCCGGGGGAGGCGAGCGGCTCGAGGATGGCCAGCGCCCGCGGACCCTGCAAGGCGAGCAGCGCATAGCTGTCGCTCTCGTCGGCGATCTCCGGGGGCGGGGTCTTCGCGGCATCCGCGGTAGTGGTCTCCGGGGCCGTCTCGGCATGCTCGCGCATCCAGGCCAGGTCCAACTCGGCGTTGGAGGCGTTGACCACCACCATGAAGTCGTCGGCCGCCAGGCGATAGACGAGCAGGTCGTCGACATAGGTGCCGCGGTCGGTCAGCAGGCCGCTGTAATGGGCACGCCCGGGCACGAGCTGGCTCACGTCGTTGGGGGTGAGCCACTGCAGCAACCGCTCCGCGCCGGCGCCGCGCACACAGACCTCGCCCATGTGGGACACGTCGAAGAGCCCGGCGGCGCCGCGCACCGCCCGGTGCTCGTCAATGACGCCGGCGTACTGGACCGGCATCTCCCAGCCGGCAAAGGGCACCATGCGGGCGCCCTGCTCTAAGTGGCATTCATAGAGGGGGGTGCGGCGCAAAGGGTTGTTGGGGTGCCTGGGGTCGCCCGCGGCGCCAGGTGCGGGGGGTGCGCCGGCGGCGGCGGAGGTGTCGGGAGGTGTCATGCTCGCGATCTCCGGAGGGACGGTGGGACGACGGCGACGCTATCATGCCTGCGCCGTGCGCGCTGTCCAGGATCGTCACCCTCCCGCCACGCCAGCGTCACCACAAGGGCGTGGCGCGCGCCTATCCTGGCGTGGCATCGCCCGCGGGAGCGCGTCTTTCGCCGGCGGCAACCCTTTGGACCTCCGCGCACGGCCGGGGAGGACGGTCGGGCGAATGAGCTCGCACCCGTTCCCCGGCCTTTTTTTGCGCCATCTTTGCAAATTGGCTCCGGACGAGATAAAAGCTATGCGCCAGCCGAGGTGACTGCATGAAGCTTCTCATCATCCGTCACGCCATTGCCGAGGACCGGGAGGACTTTGCGCGGACGGGCAAGGACGACAGCCTGCGTCCGATCACCGACGAAGGCAAGAAGAAGATGAAGCAGGGGGCGCGGGGCCTGCGGACCCTGGTCCCGGAGATCGACCTCCTGGCCACCAGCCCGCTCACCCGGGCGGCGCAGACCGCCGCCGTGCTCGACTCGGTCTACGGCGGGCTGCGCGAGGTGGAGATCGCGGAGCTGGCGCCCGAATCCTCGCCGGTCGAGTTCCTGAGCTGGCTGCGCAAGCAGTCCGGCGAGAACGTGGCGGTAGTCGGCCACGAGCCGAGCATCAGCCTGATCGTCTCCTGGTTGCTGACCGGCACCGAGAAGCGGCTGTTTTCCTTCCGCAAGGGGGGCGCCTGCCTGCTCGAGTTCCCCGGCGAGGTGGGCGCGGGCACGGCATCGCTGATCTGGGCGCTGACCCCGGCCCAGCTGCGCGACATGGCGGGCTAGGGGCATGTCCCTAGTGTCCCGCGCGGCCGCCGCGCCCGTGGCCGAGAGAAGGTGCGCCAGTGGCTGATGGTACCGACGAGTCGCCGGAGATCCTCGAGCGCTCCCCCGAGGAGGGGGCACGGCGCCTCGCCCTCACCTACCTCGACCAGGCTGCCGCCGCCCTGCCGCGCCTCGCCGACCCTGACGACGCCGAGGCGCTCCACGACCTGCGGGTGGCGTTGCGCCGGCTGCGCAGCTGCCTCAAATCTTACGAGGCTCAGCTGGGCGACAGCGTGCCCAAGAAGCTCGCCCGGCGGCTGACGCGTCTGGCCGGCGCCACCGGGCCGGGCCGTGACGCCGAGGTGCAGCTCGCCTGGCTGCGCGAGCGGGCTCCGGATCTCCGCAGCCATCACCACCGCCTCGGCCTGGCGTGGCTGCGGGCGCGCCTGCAGCAGCGGCGGGACGAGGCCTACGGCGAGCTGCGAGCCGAGGTGACGCGGGATTTCGCCAAGGTCGAGGGGGGCTTGCGCCGGCGGCTCTCGGTCTACCGCGCCGAGGTCCGCCTCGACGAGCACCCGCCGCCCACCTTCGGCGATGCCGCCGCCGAGATCCTGCTCCAGCACACCGCCAGGCTCGGGCATCAGCTGGGCCGCGTCAAGGACGCCGGGGACGTCGAGCGTGCGCACGCGGCGCGAATCAGCGCCAAGCGCCTGCGCTATCTCGCCGATCCGCTGGCCCAGCTGGTGCAAGCGAGCCGGCCGCAGGTGCGGGCGGACCAGCTGGTGCATCGCCTCAAGGGGCTGCAGGACCTGCTCGGCGAGCTCCACGACGCCCACGTGCAGGAAGCCGAGCTCACGGCGTCGCTGGGCGAGGCCGCCGCCGAGCGCGCCCGCCGCCTGCTCGAGCTGACCCTGGCCGGCGACGCCGACGACCACCGCTTGCGGGTCGAGCGGCGGCGCTCCGTCGAGCCCGGCCTGCTCGCCCTGGCGCGGCTCGACCGCGAGCGGCGCGACCGGCTGTTCGGGCAGTTCGTCGAGCGCTGGCGGGGCGAGCGCGTCGAGCAGCTGCTCGCGGCAGCCGCGGAGCTGGCCGCGGCGCTGCAGGCAGCCGCGCATGCCGCGGCCGGCGGGGCCGTGGCGCCGGCCGGTGCCGGCGCGGGGGCGGGGGCGGTCGCGGCGGCGGAGGCGAGTCAGTAGGCGCCGCCCAGCGTCTGGCCGCCGTCGACGACCAAGACCGCCCCGGTGGTGAAGCGCGAGGCGTCGCTGGCGAAGTACAGCGCGGCGCCGATCAGGTCCTCGGGCTGGCCGAGGCGGCCTTGCGGGATCGCGGCCAGGGCGCGCTCGCGCAGCCGCGGCGTCTGCCAGAGCGCCTCGCTGAAGCGGGTCTGGATGAGGCCGGGGGCAAGGGCGTTGACGCGGATCTTCTCCGCGGCCAGCTCCAGGGCGAGAGTGCGGGTGAGCATCAGCACCGCCGCCTTGGTGACGCCGTAGACGCCGAGGCCGGTGTGGGGCGTCATGCCGGCAACCGAGGCGAGGTTGAGGATCGAGCCGCCGCCGCGGGCGCGCAGCAAGGGCACGCAGGCGCGGGTCACCAACGCGTAGCCTTTGACGTTGACCTCGAAGGTCTTGTCCCAGTGCCCTTCCTCGGCCGCCAGCAGCGGCCCGAAGTGGGGGCTGGTGGCGGCGTTGTTGACCAGCACGTCGAGACCGCCGAAGGCGTCGCGCACCGCGGCGGCCAGCGCCTCCACCTCGGCGGCGCGGCCGGTGTGGCAGGCCACCGCCAGCGCCGCGCCGCCGGCGTCGCGGATGCGGCCGGCGGCGGTTTCGAGGTCGGCACGCTTGCGGCTCGCGAGCACCACGCTGGCGCCGGCGGCGGCGAAGGCCACGGCGATCGCCTCGCCGATGCCGCGCGAGGCGCCGGTGACCAGCGCCACGCGGCCGCCCAGGTCGAAAAGGGACGCGGCGGGTTGACGGATCTCGGGCATGGCGGAAACCATACCGCATGCTTCGCTGGACCGACGGGTCCCGGATGGGCCCATGGAGACATGAGGAGACATGAGAAGGAGGAGCTCGATGAAAGGACGCAGCATCGGCATCATCTCGCTGTCGATCTACCTGATCCTGGTCGGTCTGGTCTTGCTGTTCCAGGTGTCGTTCGCCGGCCTCCCGTTGGTGCAGGGCGTGCTCGCCCTGATCGCCGGCGTCGCACTGCTCGCTGGGAGATGAGCGCAGCCGGGCGCGCTGCTCGCCATCGCGCCGGTGGCGCCATCGCGCCGCACCGAACCGGGGGGCGGCGCGCCCGGCTGATACACTCGCGCGGCTGCCGGCCCAGGCGGCCCTGGCGGCCCTGGCGGCCAGAGGCGCCGCGGGAAGCGGCGGGAAACGCGAAGGAGGGTGAGGTGGCAGTCGAGATCACCGGCCGGTATACCGGCCAGCTCAAGACGGAGATGACCCACGGCCCCTCCGGGGTCGTCCTGCGCACCGCCGCTCCGGCCGACAACCAGGGCGACGGCAGCTCGTTCTCCCCTACCGACCTGGTGGCGGCGGCCCTCGCCTCCTGCATGGTCACCACCCTCGCCATCTGTGCCGAGCGCGACGGCGTCGATCTCTCGGGGGTCAGCTTCCGGGTCGAGAAGCACATGGCCGGCGAGCCGCGCCGCATCGCCAAGCTGCCGGTCACGATCCACCTGCCGGCCAGCCTGACGCCGGCCGAGCGCACGAAGCTCGAGCGCGCCGCCCAGACCTGCCCGGTGCACCGCAGCCTGGGGGCGGACGTCGAGCACGACGTGCGCTTCGTCTACGACGTGTAGGAGCAGCAGCAGTAGCAGCAGTGGCGGCAGCGGGCGGTGGGGCGGCCGGGCGCCTGGCTAGGTCTTGGCGTCGTACCAGCTGGGCCCGGAGCCGACCTCGACCACCAGCGGCACCGCGAGCTGGGCCACCCCCTCCATCTCCTGGCGCACCAGGGCGGCGATGGGCTCCACTTCGCCCTGCGGCACCTCGAACAGCAGCTCGTCGTGCACGGTCAGCAGCAGGCGGGCGGCTGGATGCTCGCGGCGCAGGCGCCGGTCGATCGCGATCATGGCCATCTTCAACAGATCGGCGGCGGTGCCCTGGATGCGGGCGTTGATCGCCATCCGGCGGGCGTTCTCACGCAGGTTGCGGTTCTTGCTGCGGATGTCGGGCAGCCAGCGCACCCGCCCGTAGAGCGTCTCCACCTTGCCCTCCCGCTCGGCGCTCGCGAGCGTCTCCTCGACGTAGCGCCGCACGCCCTGATACCTGTCGAGATAGGCGGCGATGAAGCGGTCGGCCTCGCCCTTCGAGATGCCGAGGTTTTGCGACAGGCCGAAGGGGCTCATGCCGTACATGATGCCGAAGTTGATCGTCTTGGCGGCGCGGCGCTGTTCGGCGGTGACCAGCTCCGGCGCCATCCCGAAGACGGTGCCGGCGGTCGCGCGGTGGATGTCCTCGCCGGCGGCGAAGGCGCGGATCAGCTCCGGCTCGGCGGCGATGTGAGCGAGGATGCGCAGCTCGATCTGACTGTAGTCGGCGACCAGCAGCGACTGGCCGGGCCCGGCGACGAAGGCGCGCCGGATGCGCTGACCAAGCTCGGTGCGCACCGGGATGTTCTGCAGGTTGGGGTTGGCCGAGGACAGGCGGCCGGTGGCGGCCACCGCCTGCTGGAAGCGCGTGTGCAGGCGCCCGTCCTCCCCCAGCATCGCCGGCAGCGCGTCGACGTAGGTGCTCTTGAGCTTGGAGAGCTCGCGGTAGCGCAGCAGCAGCTGGGCGATCGGGTAGGTGGCCGCCAGCTCCTCGAGCGTCTCGGCGCCGGTCGAGTAGCTGCGGGTCTTCTGGGTGCGCTTGCCCGCCGGCAGGCCCATGCGCTCGAAGAGCACCACGCCCAGCTGCTGCGGCGAGTTGAGGTTGAAACGCTCGCCGGCCTGGCGCCAGATCTCCTCCTCGAGCTGCCGCAGCTCCTGCCCCAGCTCGTGCGACATGACGCCCAGGTACGCGGCGTCGAGCAGGATGCCCGTCTCCTCCATGCCGAGCAGCACCGGCAGCAGCGGCATCTCGATGTCGCGGTAGATGCGGGCCAGGGCCCCGGCGCCGGCGGCCTCGAGCTCCTGGCGCATGCCTGAGGCCAGGCGTTGCGCCAGCATCACCCGCTCGGCGGCGTAGGCCAGCAGCCGCGGGTCTCCCGGCTCGGGCGACTGCCCCTTGTCCCAGCCCGCCTCCTTCGCCGACAGCGGCTTGACGTTGTAGCGCTCGAGCGCCAGGTCCTCGAGGCTATGGCCGTGCACCGACGGCTTGAGCAGATAGGACACCAGCATGGCGTCGAACAGCTCGGCGCCGCACAGCGCGCCGCCCGGACACAGGCGCAGCACTTCCTTGAGGTTGTGACCGGCGAGGCGCACCCCGGAGCCGGCGACCCAGCCGCCCAGGGAGGCAAGCGCCGCCGCGCGCATGCCGGGACGGCGGAAGTCGGCGAGCAGCGCCGGCCCTTCGGCCGCCGCCAGCGCCAAGGCGAGAGGAGGCGCCTCTCCCAGCACCGCCACGACGAGCTCGCCGGCCGGCGCCGCGCCGGCAGCCGCCGCCAGGTCCGCCGCCGCGGCCTGCCATTCCTCCGGCGTCAGAGCCTCGCGCGCCGCCGGCAGCTCGCTGCCGGGGCTGCCGGCGTCGCCGGCGCCGGCCACCCCGCCGATCGCCAGCTGCGCGGCCGGCACGGGCGTCAGCTCCTCGACCAGCGAGAAGAACTCGAGCTCGCCGAAGAGGCGGCGCAGCGCCGCCGTGTCGGGCGGGTCGCGCTGCAGCGACGCCGGGTCGAAGGCGATGGGCAGGTTGGTGTGGATGGTCGACAGCTCCTTCGAGAGGCGCGCCTGCTCGGCGTGCTGCTGCAGCCCCTCGCGGTAGCTCTTGCGCGCCACCTCGCCGGCGCGCGCCAGCAGCTCGTCGAGCGAGCCGAACTCCTGGATGAGGGATTTCGCTCCTTTGTCGCCGATCCCCGGCACTCCCGGGATGTTGTCGATCGAGTCGCCCATCAACGCCAGCACGTCGGTGACCTTGGCAGGCGGCACGCCGAAGTCCTCGGCCACCTCCCCCGGCCCGTAGAGCTTGGATCGGCCGGTGTGGTAGAGCGAGACCCGCGGCTCGACCAGCTGCATCAGGTCCTTGTCCGCGGAGACCAGGATGACGTCGTAGCCGGCCTCGGCGGCGCGGCAGGCGAGGCTGCCCAGGACGTCGTCGGCCTCGTACCCCGCCAGCTCCAGGACCGGGATGCGGTACGCATCGAGCACCCGGCGGATCCACGGCATCTGGCTCGCCAGGTCCTCGGGCATCGGCGCGCGGTTGGCCTTGTAGGCTTCGAAGCGCTCGCTGCGGAAGGTCTTGCCGGTCTCCAGGGCGACGCCGATCAGCTCCGGCTGCTCCTCGCGCAGCAGCTTGCGCAGCATGGTGATGAAGCCGTAGATGGCGTTGGTCGGCTCGCCTTTCGAGTTGGAGAGGTTGCGGATGGCGTAGAACGCCCGGAAGATGTTGGAGTAGCCGTCGATCAGGAACAGCCGCTGCCGGCGAGGCTCGGCGGCCCTCCCCCCTGTGCCGGCGCGGACGCTGCCCGCGTCCGGGCCGGAGGCCGCGGCGGTGCCCGGGGCCGGGTGAGCGCCGGTGGCGGCCCCGGCGGCGGCCCCGGGGGCGGCGGAGGCAGCGGAATCAGCGGGTAGGGGTATGTCAGGCATAGGTGTCGGATTCTACCGCCGAGCGGCCCTCGGCTCTGGCACGGCCCTCGCACCCGTCCCAGAGACGCGTGCTCATGTCGGCCGTGAATGACGACGGCGAAGGAGGGCGCTGACCGATGTCACTCCTGGCTTGGATCGTCCTCGGGCTGGTCGCGGGGCTCATCGCCAAGGCGCTGGTGCCCGGCCGCGATCCGGGCGGCTGCATCATCACCATCCTCATCGGCATTGCCGGCGCCCTGCTCGGCGGGTGGCTCTCGACGCTGTTCGGGTTCGGCGGGCTGGCCGGCGGCCTTGACCTGCGCAACCTGATCATCGCCGTGCTCGGCGCGATCGTGCTGCTGGTCCTGTGGCGCCTGCTGCACGGCCGCAAGGCTTGATCCGCCCCCCTGGCCCCCCTGCCGATAACGGTTGGCCGAGTGCCGAAATTCTGCCGCGGAGGCGGATGGAGGGGTGCGCGGCCGGCCGGCTCGGCTGGATGAGTGCGGCTGGATCGGTGGGGCCCGGCCGCGCGGGGTTAGAGCTGCCGGCGGGCCTGTGCGAGCAGGTGCGCCGCTTCCGGCAGGATGAGCGCCTCGAGCGCCAGCGACACCGCCTTGGGCGAGCCCGGGAGCAGGAACACGGCTCGGTCCCGCACCAGGCCGGCGGCGGCGCGGCTGAGCATCGCCGCCGCGCCCACCTGCTGGTAGGAGAGCATCCGGAACAGCTCGCCGAAACCCTCGACCGGGCGGTCGAAGAGCGGCGTCACCGCCTCGACCGTGAGGTCGCGGGGCGAGAGCCCGGTGCCGCCGGTCGCCACCACCACATCCAGCCCCGGTTGCTCGAGCAGCCGCAACACCGCTGCCCGGATCGCCGCGACGTCGTCGGCCACCAGCATCGACTCCACCACCCGGTGCCCGGCGGCGGCCACCCCTTCGCGCAGCAGGCGCCCGCTGAGGTCGTCGGCGCGGGCACGCGAGTCGCTGACCGTGATCAGCCCGAAGCCCAGCGCGCCGGGGGCGTAAGCCCGATGTTCCTCGACGCTCACGGCGCCACCCTAGCACGGGCTCGGCAGGCGCCGCGCAACGAGCGCGGTTGGCCGCGCCGGGCACGGCGCAGGATGGGCGCGGCGTCCGGTTCTGGGACTGCGGCATCCCGAAAACGGACGCCTCGCGCGCGCGGCGGTCCCGGAATGACAGCTGGAAGCACTTTGTTTCTATAGACATACGCGTGCCATGAAACCGTGGCACATGACCTGCGTAGTGACAGGAGCGAGAGGAAGCTCGATATGGATATCGCTCGCACCGGACAAGCCCAGAAGCGCCGACGGCGCAATGTCGTGATCGCGGCCGGCGCCCTGGTGGCGATCGCGCTGATCACCCTCGGCCTCTCCCGTCTGAAACCCGCCGCGCCCACCGTGGAGCGCCAGACCGTCTGGATCGACACCGTTCAGCGCGGCTCGATGCTGCGCCAGGTGCGCGGCTCCGGCACCCTGGTGCCGATCGACTCGGCCGTGCGCTTCATTTCGGCGCAGGTGGAAGGGCGCATCGAACGCATTCCGAACCTGCCCGGCGTCACCGTGACTCCCGACACCGTGCTGGTCGAGATGAGCAACCCCGAGACCCAGCAGAACGCCGCCGAGGCCTTCGCGCAGCTCAAGGCGGCGCAGGCCGATGCCGACAACCTTCGCGCCCAGCTCGCCACCCAGCTGCTCAACCAGCAGTCGACGGTGACCACCGCGCTGTCCAACAGCGCCCAGGCGGACCTGCAGGCCGAGGCCAACAAGAAGCTGGCCGGCGACGGGCTGATCCCGGAGATCACCCTGAAGCTCTCCCTGCTCAAGGCCGAAGAGCTGCACAAGACGGTGAACATCGAGCAGGACAAATACAAGAAGGCCGAGACGTCCGCCGAGGCGCAGAACGCGGCGCAGGCCTCGCGGGTCGAAAACCTGGCGGCGGTCTACGAGCTGCGCAAGCACCAGGTCGATTCGCTCACCGTCAAGGCCGGCCTCGCCGGCGTGCTGCAGGAAGTCCCGGTGCAGGTGGGCCAGCGGGTCACCGCCGGCACCACCCTGGCCCGCGTCGCCCGCCCCGATCAGCTGAAAGCGCAGCTGCGCATCCCGGAGACCCAGGCCAAGGACGTGCGCAAAGGCCAGAAGGCCGCGGTCGACACTCGCAACGGCATCGCGGCCGGCGCGGTTTCGCGCGTCGCTCCGTCGGTGCAAGACGGCACGGTGCTGGTCGACGTGGAGCTGCAAGGGCCGCTGCCGCAAGGCGCGCGGACCGACCTGTCGGTGGACGGCACCATCGAGATCGAGCGCCTCGAGAACGTGCTCTACGTAGGCCGGCCGGCGTACGGCCAGGCCCAGAGCAAGGTGGAGATGTTCCGCTTGACCCCGGATGGCAAGCAGGCGATGCGCGTGCCGGTGATGCTCGGCCGGAGCTCCGTGAACACCATCGAGATCGTGAGCGGGCTCAAGCCCGGAGACCAGGTCATCCTGTCCGACACCTCGGCGCAGGATGGCTACCCGACTATCGACCTCAAGTAACCCGCGGCGACGCTCGACCCGGCTGGTCAGCGCTGATCAAGACACCGCGCTTCTTTAGGAGAGGATTGATGAACGCATCCACCGAGGCATTGATCCAGCTCGAAGGGGTCACCAAGGTCTTTTTGACCGACGAGGTCGAGACGCACGCCCTGTCCGGCATCCACCTCGAGATCCGCAACGGCGAATACGTGTCCATCGCCGGCCCGTCGGGCTGCGGCAAGACCACGCTGCTGTCGATCCTCGGCCTGCTCGACACGCCCTCCGAGGGCAGGTACCGGCTCAACGCCAAGCAGGTGGCCGACCTGTCGTTCTCGGACCGCGCCCGCATCAGGAACCAGGAGATCGGCTTCATCTTCCAGGCCTTCAACCTGATCGGCGATCTCACCGTCTACGAGAACGTCGAGCTGCCGCTGACCTACCGCGGCATGGCCGCGAAGGAGCGCAAGGAGCGCGTTCAGGAAGCCCTGGAGCGGGTCGGGATGTCCCACCGGATGAAGCACTATCCGTCGCAGCTCTCCGGCGGCCAGCAGCAGCGCGTGGCAGTCGCCCGCGCGGTCGTCGGCAAGCCCTCGATCCTGCTCGCCGACGAGCCCACCGGCAACCTCGATTCCCGCAACAGCGAGGCGGTCATGGACCTGCTGGCGGAGCTGCACAAGGAAGGCGCCACGATCTGCATGGTGACGCACGATCCGCGCTTCGCGCGCTACGCCGATCGCACCATCCACCTGTTCGACGGCCGGGTCGTCGAGGAGGAGCAGGGACCGCAGCGGCAGGTCGAGGAGAAGGAGCTCGCCGAGCGCGGGTTCGTCGTCTGATCCGTACCCCCTTCGGAGGTCGCCCCTCCGGGCTCGGCCAACTTCGGTAGAGTGTTGGCATGAGCGCGGCTTCGGCTGTCCGGCCTCGGGCCCTGGTGGCCGACGATCAGCGGCAGGTGCGCGAGGCCTTGCGCTTGCTGCTCAAGGCGGAGGGCTTCGAGGCGGTGCTGGCTTCCTCGCCCGTGGAGGTGATCGAGGCGGCTGCCACCCGTGAGCTCGACGTCGCGCTGATCGACCTCAATTACTCCCGCGACACTACATCCGGCCAGGAGGGCTTGAACCTCCTGGCCCGCTTGCGCGAGCTCGACGCCACCCTGCCCGTGGTGGTGATGACCGCCTGGGCGAGCATCGACCTGGCGGTCGCCGCGATGCGGCAGGGCGCGCGCGACTTCATCGAAAAACCCTGGGAGAACCAGCGCCTCCTCTCGGTGCTGCGCACCCAGGTCGAGCTGGCGCGCGCCCTGCGGCGCGGCGACCGGCTGGAGGCCGAGAACCGGATGCTGCGCGATGCCGGCGAAGGCGGGCAGGGGGGCTCCTCCCGGCCCGGGCAGCGCCGGCTGCCGATCGCCGAGTCGGCGGAGATGCGCCAGGTGCTCGAGCTGGTCGAGCGGGTCGGTCCCTCGGAGGCCAACGTGCTCATCACCGGCGAGAACGGCACCGGCAAGGGGCTGGTGGCGCGGGCGCTGCACGCGGTTTCGCCGCGGGCCGGCAAGCCGCTGGTGACCGTCAACACCGGCGGGCTCTCGGAGTCGGTGTTCGAGAGCGAGCTGTTCGGCCACGTCCGCGGCGCCTTCACCGACGCCAAGGAGGACCGCGTCGGGCGCTTCGAGCTCGCCGACGGCGGCACCGTCTTCCTCGACGAGATCGCCAACATCTCGCTCGCGCAGCAGGCCCGGCTGCTGCGCGTCCTCGAGACCGGAGAGTTCGAGCGTCTCGGCTCCTCGCGCACCCGCTCGGCCGACGTCCGCCTGCTGTCGGCGACCAATGCCGACCTGCGCCAGGAGGTGGCAGCCGGGCGCTTCCGCCAGGACCTCCTCTTCCGGCTCAACACCGTCGAGATCCACGTGCCGCCGCTGCGCTCGCGCCGAGCCGACGTCATGCCGCTCGCGGAGCACTTCCTCGTCCAGCACGTCGGCCGCTACCGCAAGCGCATCCGCGCCTTCGCCGAAGACGCCGTCGCGGCGCTGCTCGCCCATCACTGGCCCGGAAACGTGCGCGAGCTCGACCATGCGGTCGAGCGCGGCGTGCTGATGGCCGCGGGCGAGCGGCTGCGCGCCGCGGACCTCGGCCTGCATCAAGGAGCCGGCGGCGGCGGCGGCCCCGAGCGCACGGGTCCGGCGCCGATCGAGGAGCTGCCGCTCGAAGACGTCGAGAGGCTGCTGATCGAAAAGGCGCTGGCGCGCCACGGCGGCAGCGTCACCCAGGCGGCGCATGCCCTCGGCCTGTCGCGCAGCGCGCTCTATCGCCGGCTCGGTAAGCACGGACTCTGATGAGCGATGAGCTCAGCGCTCCGGCCAGGCAACGGCGGGCGGGCAGCTTCGAGACCCGCATCCTCCTGCTCGCCCTGGCCGTCGGCTTGCCGGCGACGCTGCTCGCCCTGGCACTGCTCTGGATGGTCCCTGCCTCCGCCGCCGTCCGCTGGACGCTCGCCGGGCTCCTGATCCTCGCCTGGTGGGTGCTCGCCTCCTCCTTGCAGGGGCAGGTGGTGCGACCGCTGCGAACGCTCGCCAGCCTGCTCTCGGCCATGCGCGAGGGTGATTTCTCGCTGCGCGCCCGCCCGGCGCCGACGCTCGACGCGATGGGCCAGGTCTTGGAAGAAGTCAACGCCCTCGGCGCCACCCTGCGCGAGCACCGGCTGGGAGAGGTCGAGGCCACGGCGCTGCTGCATCGAGTGATCGAGGAGGTCGGGGTGGCCATCTTCGCTTTCGACGACCGCGACCGGCTGCAGCTCGTCAACCGCGCCGGCGAGCGGCTGCTGGCGGCGCCCGCCGAGCGGCTGCGGGGGCGGTCGGCGGCCGCGCTCGACCTCGCCGATTTTCTCGCCGGCGAGGAGGCCCGCACCCTCGACCACACCTTTCCCGGTGGGCCAGGGCGCTGGGACGTCCGCCGCAGCCGCTTTCGCGAGCGCGGGCTCCCCCACCGCCTGCTGGTCATCTCGGACGTCTCGCGCACCCTGCGCGAGGAGGAGCGCCAGGCCTGGCGGCGGCTGATCCGGGTCCTCGGGCACGAGCTCAACAACTCGCTGGCGCCGATCCGCTCGATGGCCGCCACCCTCTCGTCGCTGCTCGACCGGGAGGAGCCGCCCGCCGACTGGCGGGAGGACATGCAGCGAGGCCTCGAGATCATCGCCGACCGCTCGGAGGCCCTGTTACGTTTCATGGCCGCTTACGCTCGCCTGGCGCGCCTGCCACCGCCGAGGCTGGCGCCGGTCGAGGTCGCCAGCCTCATTCGCCGGGTCGCCGCGCTCGAGAACCGCTTGCCGGTCTTCGTAGAGAAGGGCGCGGCGGTCATGCTGGAGGGCGACGCCGACCAGCTAGAGCAGCTGCTGATCAACCTCGTCCGCAACGCCGCCGACGCCGCCCTGCTGACCCGAGGAGGGGTCGGCATCGGCTGGCGAGTCGACGGCGAGTTCTTGGAGGTCAAGGTCGAGGACGAAGGTCCGGGCATCTCCAGCCGGGAGAACCTCTTCGTGCCCTTCTACACCACCAAAGTCAACGGTACCGGCATAGGCCTGGCGTTATCCAGGCAGATCGCCGAAGCCCACGGCGGCGCCCTGACCCTTGACAACCGAACCCCGCCGCCGGGATGCGCCGCGCGGCTGCGGCTGCCGCTCAAGGCGGTGTCTTGAGTCCATTGGAGCTACACAGGAAGGGCTACCATGAAACGTTCTCCGATCCTCGCCGTCTCTTTCCTTCTCGTGCTGGCAATGGCTGATCTGGCCGTCGCTGCCGCTCCACGGGCTCGCGAGCGCCCGTACCCCATGCCAAAGACGTTGACGCTGCAGTACGCCACGCTGCCGATCTGGATCGACGCATCTGTCGCCGTCACCGACAGCGGCGAGCCGAACCCCGCCGTGTGGGGTGAATACACCGGCCGCCTCCGCGAGATCCTGACCACCCCCTCGGACAGCCCCGTCTATCGCGACGGCCATCTCGTCGGCTATCTGGGTACCCCTTCGGCGCCGGGCTGTCGCGACGTTGGACCGTCGTTCTCCGACTCTCCGGAGCCTCCTCCCCGCGCCACCCTCGACGACGCCGTCAAGCATTCCGGCGTCGCCGTCCTCGGCCGCGTCACGGGCATGGCCTATGGCTTCTATGACGGGGCCCCTGCCCGGCTTTTCCAGATCGAGCCCATCCGCTCGTATGGCATGGAATTGACGCAGCCGCGATACTACTTCTCCGTGCCGACCGGACGCTTCCACCTCGCCGGCGTGGAGATCTGTAAAACCGACCAGCGTTACGCAGCCGCGCCGGAGGTCGGCAACGAGGTGTTCCTTTTCGTTTTTGCGCCTGACGACACCACCGGCGTTCTCTTCCACGTCTTCGATGCGGGCGATGTCGTTCCCGTCGCTCAGGATGGATCGCTGCGCTTGCCTCCTCAGTACACCGCCGGCGAGCCGGATGCTTCTCAACACACATTCGCGGCGCGAACGAAGCGCGACTTGCTTGAGCAGATCCATTCCGTGCGCGGGAAGGGACTGCAGAAGTGATTCGCCGGAGGGCACTACACATCAGTGCCTCTCGGTTCCCAGCGCGAACAGCGCTCGCTCTCAGCTGACCGCCGGCGAGGCCGGAGGGCCGGCGGGGAGCACGACCAGCACGATTAGTACCCAACGTCCTCGGCCCTGCGATCGCGCTACAGCGGCGTCGAGATCGTAGGCAGCACCGCCAGAAGTCTCCGCAATCACAGGACCTCCTTCCTACTGCAGTGGCAACCTCTTGCTCGCCTATTCCGCGGCCTTGGCTGCCAGGGTTTCGACGACGGCGATGTTCGCCAGCAGCTCGGCCGGCAGGTTGTGTCTTTGCTGCAAATAGGCGGGGCTGTTGTGGGTGACCCAGACCTTTCCCTGCGCGTCCTCCCAGATCAGGATCTTCAAGGGCAGGTCGATGGCGCTGCCGGGCGCCGCCAGCATCAAGGGCGTTCCGGCCTTGGGGTTGCCGAAGATCAATAGCTTGGTGGGACGCATGTGCATGCCCACCTTCTCCGCTTCTCCACTGTGATCGATCAGAGCAAAGATGGTGACACCCTTGGCCGCGAGGATGCCCTCGAGCTTCGCCAGTGTCTGATCCACGGAATGATTGCTGGGCTTGCTGACCAGCCCATTGCCGGCCGTCGACGCCATCACCGCCTCCTCGCTTTTTCCTGAATCGGAAATGAGAGAGCTCTGGACCAAGACGAGATTGATCGCGAGCGCCAGTCCCAGCAACGCCAGCAACAAGGCGATCGATACGGCCCAGGTCGGGGTTCGCGGCAGCATCGGTTCGCCGCGATCCAGCTCACGGAGCTGGCGGGTGTAGTTCCTGACCGAGTGCACGATGGCAACGATGCCAACGATGATGAGCGCGGTTCCAAACCACCGGGTGATTCCTTGCGGCTGGGGTGCGGGGCCGCGCACGTTGAGCCGCAGCTCCTGGAGAAAGAGGCCGAAGCGCGCCACGACGAAGCCGAAGCCCATCAAAGCAACGCCGGTGCGCACCCATGCAAGAAAGGTCCGCTCGGCGGCGAGGCGATCACGGCGCTCGGCGCTCTGCTCGCTTTCTATCGGATTATTCATCTGGTGGTCCCCTCGCCAGCCGCCGTGGCTCGCACCGTTGAATTCTACCAACTCGCACCGGAGTCGCGCTATCCTCGAGCTCGAAGGCTCACGGAGGAAAGGAATGAGAGCCACGCCGGTCCTCGCGCTCGCCGCCTTACTTTCAATGTCCCTGCCGTCTGCGGTTTCGGCCGTGCCCCCGGAGCTCGCCGAGTCGGCCCGGCAGATCGCCCAGCTCACCGCCACCCGGGCCGCGGAGAGCGAAAGCGCGCGCCTCCGCAGGTTCTTCGACCTCTACTGGGTCACCGAGATGCGCGAGTTCCCCGACCTGGCCACGTACGTCGGCCACCCGGGGCTGAACGACCGCTGGCCCGATTTCTCGGCCGAGACCATCGCACTCGTCCATCGCATCGCCCGAGAAGAGCGGGTTGCCCTCGCGTCCATCGACCGCTCGCGCCTCGCCGCGGCAGAGCAGCTTGACTATGACCTGGCTCGCCGGCGTCTCGAGAGGCAGATCGAGGGGGAGCGGTTCCACGAGCTGGCGCCGTTTCGCAGCGAGGTGCTGCTGATCGACCCGCTGAGCGGCATCGACCTCGACCTGATGGAGCTCCCGCGGTCCATGCCGACCCGCACCGTCCGCGACTACGAGATCCTGCTGGCGCGCCTGCGGGGCTTCTCGCGGGCGGTGGATCAGACCCTGGTTCAGCTCGGCATGGGGCTCGCGGCCGGGATCACGCCGCCGCGAGTGACCCTGCGCGACGTGCCGGAGCGGGTTCGCAGCCTGCTCGCCGACGATCCCTGGAAAAGCCCCGTCCTCCAAGCCTTCCAGGCGCTCCCGGAGACGATCTCCGCGGCGGACCGCGAGCGGCTGCGGAGCGAGGCCTCCCGGGCCTTCGCGCAGCAGGTGGCGCCGGCCCTCCGCAAGCTCCACGACTACCTGGTCAGGACCTACCTCCCCGGCGCCCGGGAGTCGATCGCCATGAGCGACCTGCCCGACGGCAGGGCGTGGTACACCTACGAGCTGCGGCTCCACACCACGACCGATCTCTCGCCGGCGGCGATCCACCAGCTTGGCCTCGGCGAGGTGCGGCGCATCCGCCGGGAGATGGAGGAGCTGATCGCCGCGACCGGCTTTGCGGGGACTTTCGCCGACTTCTGCCGGTTCCTGCTCACCGATCCGCGCTTCTTCTACGACCGGCCCGAGGACCTGGTCGCCGCCTACCGCGACCTCGCGAAACGAATCGACCCCGAGCTGCCGCGGCTCTTCGGCCGGCTGCCGCGGCTCCCCTACGGGGTCAAGGCCATGGAGGGCGCGGGCACGAAATCAGCGCCATCCGCCTACTACACGAGCGGGTCGCTCGCCGCCGGCCTGCCGGGTTGGTTCCTGGTCAACACTTATGATTTGAAATCCCGGCCGAAGTGGCAAATGGAGGCCCTCGCGCTGCACGAGTCGGTGCCGGGGCACCACCTCCAGTACGCTCTCGCCGCGGAGCTCGAGGGGCTTCCCGACTGGCGCAAGTGGGACGTCTACCCCGCCTTCTCGGAGGGTTGGGGGCTCTACGCAGAGAGCCTGGGGAGCGAGCTCGGCCTCTACCTGGACCCCTACTCCCGCTTCGGCCGGCTCAGCGCCGAAGTCTGGCGTGCCATCCGGATGGTGGTCGACACCGGCCTCCATGACCTGGGCTGGAGCCGCCAGCAGGGGATCGACTATTGCAAGGCCAACTCCGCCAGGCCGGACCACGACATCGAGGTCGAGATCGACCGCTACATCGTCCAGCCTGGCACGGCGCCGGTCTACAAGATCGGTGAGCTCAAACTGAAGGAGCTGCGCCGCTACGCCGCCGGGGAGCTGGGAGACAGGTTCGACGTACGCGCCTTTCACGACCAGGTCCTGGGCCGCGGCCAGCTGCCGCTCGATCTCCTGGACCAGAGCATCAGGGCGTGGGTGGCCAAAGAGAAGGCGGCGAGTCGGGGAGGAAAATAGCAATATTAAAAAAGATACGCGCATAGAAATGTATCCGTTGCTTTCTCCTTGCTTCCCACCGCCGAGCTTTGCTACTCTCATCTCTCGTATTCACGATCAAGTTCCCGCTCCGGAGCCTCCAAGTGAGTGTCCGCGCCTGGCTTGCTGTCATCCTGGGGAGTCTGGGGGCCGCGGTAGCGGCCCAGGTCGCGCCTTCTCCTCCCGCGGCGCCGGCGGCGGCGGGCGAGATCTCCGGCCGGGTGTTGCTGCTCGGCAGCGACGGCAAGACGGTGCCGGCGGCGGAGGCCGTCGTCTGGGTGCCGGACCTGGACACGCGCCTGCCGCCGGCGACCCCCGGCATGGCATCGAAAGCCAAGAGCTTCTCGCCGCACATCGTCGTCGTGCCGCGCGGCGGGACGGTCGTCTTCGCCAACGTCGACCGGATCTACCACAACGTGTTCAGCGCCACCGCCGGCCAGGCGTTCGACCTCGGCCTGTACCGCAACGGCGAGAGCCGCAGCCACCGCTTCGAGACGCCGGGATTGGTGACGGTCTATTGCAACATCCACCCAAAAATGGCGGGTTACGTGCGAGTGGTGGAGGGAGCCTGGTCCATGACCGACTCGGCCGGCGCCTTCCGCATCCCTGAAGTGGCCGCTGGCCGGCACACCGTCCACCTCTGGCACGAGCGGGGCGGCGAGAGCGAGGTCACGGCGCAGGTGCGTCCCGCCGCGGCCGCGGAAGTCCAGGTGACCCTCGACGCTTCGCGCTTCCGGCCGGCGCTCCACAAGAACAAGCACGGCCAGGACTACCCGCCTGCCACCCTCGATGACGACCGCTACTGAGACCGGCGCCGAAGCCGGCCCCAAAGCCGGCGCCCAAGCCGGCCCCCAGGCCGGCGCCAAGACCGCCGCCGGCGCCGAGCCCGGCGTCGAGGCCGCCGCGCCGCCGCTCCACAGCCGGACCGGCGGCGGCTCGGCGGCGCTCGGCGTGCCGGAGGCTCGCGGCGTCGGTCTGGGAATGCGGCTCTTCCTTTCGGCCGCACTCCTGATCGCCGCCATCGTGGGCGCCGTCGTTGGCATCGCCTCGTGGCAGGCGGACCGGCTGGCGGCGGAGGAGATCCGCAGGACGCTGCAGCCGGTGCCGGACATCTTCGCCGGCTACGTCGCGGCGCAGGGCGAGTCCCGCCGCGCCCAGGTGCGCTCGCTCGCCGAGGAGGTCGGCACCAAGGCGCTGCTCGGCGGCGGCGCCGACCCGGCGACCTTCTACGACTCGGCGGTGGAGCTTGCCGGCGGGCTGGGCGCCGCCTCGGTGTTCCTGTTCAACGACCGCGGCACGCTGCTCGCGCGCAGCGACCGCACCGCCGGGCAGGAGGCGGGGCGCGACTTCTCCGCCGTGTCCTGGGTCGCGGGGCCCCTGGACTCGGGCGATGCGACCTCCTCGTTCATCCTCGAGGTCAAGCGCGCTCGCCGGCTCCTGCTGCTGGCCTCGGCGCCGGTGAGCCAGGGCGACGGGGCCGAGCAGCGGCTGGTCGGCGTGGTGGCAGCTGCCTTCCCCGTCGACGACGCGGCCGCCCGCCAGATGGGGCAGCTGCTGTCGGGGGAGGTCGCGGTCCTCGGCAACGTGGCGGCGCGCGGCGCATCGCCCCAACCTGCCACGGTCGCGGCGAGCGCCGCCCTTCGCGATGCCGCGCTGCCGGCCGAGCTGGCCGCGGTCCCCGGCCTGGTGAACGCCACGCTGGCGAGCGGCAAGGAGTTCGGCCCCTTCGAGTTCGTCCATCTCGGCACGGCTTACGTGGGCACCATGCTGCCCGTGACCTCGGGCGGCGGCGAGCCGATCGCGGCCCTGCTCGTCGGCAGGTCCAAGGAGGCCCAGCTCGCGGTCTTCCACCGGCTGCGTGCTGTGGTCCTGGAGCTGGGCGCCGGCATCCTGCTGCTGGCGCTGCCGATCTCCTTCGCGGCGGCGCGGCGCATCTCGCGCCCGATCGAGCAGCTGGCTCTTGGCGCCGACGCGGTGCGCCAAGGGCAGCTCGACATCGAGCTGCCGCGGGCGCGCGCCGACGAGGTCGGCAAGCTGGCGCGGGCGTTCGGGGCCATGGTCGCGGAGCTGCGGGAAAAGCACGAGCTCGAGCGCCTGCTGGCCGAGCTGCGGGCGGGCTCCGCGACGGCGACCGGCCAGCTGCCGGTCGCGGCGTCCCCCGACGGGCCGCAGGTGGGCGATCTGTTCGCCAGCCGCTACCAGATCCTGAAGCTGCTCGGCACCGGCGGCATGGGCCGGGTCTTTCAGGCCCGCGACCTCGAGCTCGAGGAGGTGGTGGCGCTCAAGGTCCTCTCACCCGAGCTGTTCGCGGACCCCGAGCGCCACCTGCGACTTCTCCGCAATGAGATCAAGGCGGCGCGGGCCATCACCCATCCCAACGTGGTGCGCATGCACGACCTCGGCGAGGTCGACGGCGTCCGCTTCGTCAGCATGGAATACGTTGCCGGCACCACCCTTCGCCCGCTGCTCGGCAAGAGCGGCAGGATGGATCTCGCCCCCGGGCTGCAGATCGCCAAGCAGCTCTGCCGCGGCCTGCAGGCCGTGCACGCGGCCGGGATCGTGCACGGCGACCTCAAGCCCGACAACGTCATCGTCATGCCGAGCGGCCTGGTCAAGCTAATGGATTTCGGCGTCGCCCGCCGCAGCCGGGCCGGCAGCTCGATGACGGTCATCGGGACGCCGCGGTACGCCAGCCCGGAGCACGCCCGCGGCGCCGAGCTCGACGAGCGCAGCGACATCTATTCGCTGGGGGTGGTGATGTTCGAGATGTTTGCCGGCCAGGCGCCGTTCGCGGCCGCGGACACCAGGGAGCTGATCCGCCTTCACCTCTACGGCGCGCCGCCCAGCCCGCGCGATTTCCGGCCGGACCTGCCGGAGTTGCTGGCCGAGATCATCGGCCGCTGCCTGGCCAAATCACGCCTGGATCGGCCGGCGACCGCCGCCGAAGTGGACCGCGCGCTCATGCGCGTGCGCGAATGAGAACCTGAACCGACCGAGGGAGACGACGATGAGTGCTCCAGGACCTGGAACCAAGGCTCTGCTGGCGGCGTGCCTGCTGTTCGGCGCCGCCACGGCGAGCCTCAGCGCCGAGGACGAGGCCGCGCGGCCGCGCTTCCGTCTGCGGGCGGAAGTGAAGACCCATTTCCGCAGTTCGCGGGACACGTCATTCCTCGATCCGTTCCCGTTTCCGCCGAGCTTCCTGCCGCCGGGGCAGACGCAGTTCTTCTTGCGCACGCCGCAGAAGGGCAGCTCGCTCGAGGTCTCGACCATCAACCTGATCGGCGAGGCCAACCTGGAGCCCAACATCTCCGGCCGCATCGAGGTCCGCGTCCTCGACCTCTACAATCGCAACCCGACCTCCTCCGACGACCGCATCCAGCTGCACGACGCGTGGGTGCGCTTCGGGCGCAAGTTCGAAGCGCTGACCGAGCAACCCGCGGGCGCGACCGCCTACCTGCTGGTCGGCAAGGCGCTGCGCTTCTCCTCGCAACGGACGCGCCAGCTCGAGAGCTGGGGCCTGTGGGGGACGGCGGTGGGGCGCTTCGAGGAGCTGCAAGCCGAGCTGGGCGGCACCCTGGGGAGCCACTTCTACTGGCGGTCGCAGCTCGGCAACGGCAATCCCCTCTTCTTCCGCGACCCCAACGCCCTGGCCGGCGACAACGGCACTCCCGAGCGCGTGCCGAACAACGTGCACCCCATCTACCAGTCGGGTTTTCCGATCCTCTACGACACCAAGTCGAACGACCTCAACGGCAGCGGTAGGTTTCAGGTAGGCGGCGGCCTCGGCACGCGATGGCTCATCGGCGGCGGCGGCGGGGCCGACGGCCTCGACCTGCTCGCCTGGTACTTCCGCCGCTCCATGGCGGACCACGTGGACCTGCGCGGCACCTTCTACTCCGGCGACATCAAGCTCCTGCTCGGGCCGTTCGACCTCTTCCCGCTGCCGATACACGGCCGGGAGAAGACCGAGTGGGGAGCCAACCTCGACGCCCGCGCCGCCGCCTGGCGGCTCTTCGCGCAGTACGTGAACCAGCGGCTCGCCGGCTTGCCGCGCTCCGGGGCGGAAGCCGAGCTCGCGTGGCGCGCCGAGATCCCGGGGATCCTGATCGGGGAGACGCCAGTCTGGCGATGGGTGGAGCCGGTGGTGCGCGCCTCTTTCATCAACAACCATTTCACCGCGCCGCCGCTCTATCCCGCGCCGTCGGTGGCCTGGAACTGGCGCAAGTACGACTTGGGCGTGCGCGCCGGCATCGTGCCTGGGATCGACCTCACCGCCGAGTACGCGGTGAACGACGTCAATACCCGCCCCGGCACGATCCATCCCAACGAGGCGCTGATCACGCTCCGCGCCGCTTACTGAGCACCAAGGCCGAGGGGTCCCGGTCAGGACTGGTAATCGCCCTGCGGCGGGGCCTCGCCCGCCGCGACCACGGTCCCGGCGCGGTCGGCGGCCAGCGGCTGCGCGAAGAGGAAGCCCTGGCCGAAGACGCAGCCCAGATCCACCAGGTGCCGCCGCTGGCGCTCGTTCTCGACGCCCTCGGCGATGACGTCGAGGCCCAGCCGCTGTGCCAGCCCGATCACCGCCAGCACGATCTCGGAGTTGCGCGAGCCGCGGCCGAGATCGGCAAGGAAGGAACGGTCCACCTTCAGCGTGTCGATGGGAAAGCGCAGCAGGTAGTTGAGCGAGGAGTAGCCGGTCCCGAAGTCGTCGAGGCAGACGCTGCAGCCCAGGTCCTTGATGCCGCGCAGCATGTCGGCGGCGGTGTCCTGGTTCTGCACGATCAGGCTCTCGGTGATCTCCACCTTCAAACGTCCGGCCGCCACCCCGGCGCCATCCAGGGCGTTGCCGATGCGCGCCACCAGGTCGGGTTGGGCGAACTGCCGGCTCGAGATGTTGACGGTGAGCGCCAGCTCGCGCGAGCGCGGCAGCCGGCGCTCCCAGTGCTTGAGCTGGCGCAGCGCCTCGCTCATGACCCAATCGCCGAGCGGCAGGATCAGGCCCGTCTCCTCCGCCACGTTGATGAAGCTGTCGGGCCCCAGCAGACCGCGCTCCGGGTGCTGCCAGCGCACCAGGGCCTCGAAACCGATGAGCCGGCCGTCGGCAAGCTCCACGATCGGCTGGTAGTGGAGCAGGTACTCGTTGCGGTCCAGCGCCCGGCGCAGGTCGTTCTCGAGCTGCAATGCCGCCACCGCGCGCTCGTGCATCGGCGTGTCGAACACCTGCTGCCCCGTCTTGCCCTGCGCCTTGGCGCTGTGCAAGGCGGTGTCGGCGTCGCGCAGCAGGTCTTCCGGGTGCACGTAGCGGGCGGCGCCGAGGGCGATGCCGACGGAGGCGGTGACGAAGATCTCGTGCCCGCCAAGGCCGAACGGCGCGGCCAGCTCCGCCCGGATGCGGGCAGCGGCGCGGCCGGCTTCGGCAGGCTGTTCCAGCTCCTCGAGCAGGATGGTGAACTCGTCGCCGCCCAGGCGCGCGATGGTGTCTCCCGGCCGCACGCAGCTTTCGAGGCGGCGTGACACCTGGATCAGCAGCCGGTCGCCCTGCAGGTGGCCGAGGCTGTCGTTGACCACCTTGAACCGGTCGAGATCCAGGAACATCACGGCCAGCCGGTAGTCGTCGCGGCGCTGCGCCCGCGCCAGCGCCGAGCGCAGCCGGTCCATGAACAGCGCGCGGTTGGGTAGGCCGGTGAGCGAGTCGTGGAGCGCCTCGTGCGCCAGCCGTTCCTCGACGCGCTTGCGCTCGGTGATGTCGGCGCCGATCGAGGCGGTGCCGACGACCTCGCCGTGCAGGCCGCGCAGCACGGTGTGGCTCCATGACACCAGCCGCCTGTCGCCGTCGCGGGTGACGATCTCGTACTCGTCGTGCGGCGCCGCCGTGCCGGCCGCCAGGTTGCCGGTGAACGTGGCCTCCAGCCGCTCGCACTGCTCCGCCGGCACCCAGCGCCGAAACCAGGCGCTGCCCACCAGCTCCTCCATGCTGCAGCCGAGCAGCTCGAGCAGGTAGTCGTTGCAGTAGGTCACGGCGCCCTCGGTGTCGAGCGTCAGGGCGGCGAGCTTGACGTTCTCCAGCATGTCGCGCAGCCGGCGCTCCGAGGCGCGGACCATGTCGTGCGCCAGCTTGGACTCGGTGACGTCGTAGGCGGTGATCATGGCCGCCGCCTGCCCGTGGCTGGTGAGCGGCGCCACCGTCAGGTCCACCCAGCGCTCGCCGCCGGGATTGGTGAGCAGGCGCACCTCGCGCCGCGCCGGCACCAGCTCGCCGCGCTCGGGGACGAGCATCGCCCGCAGGGCGTCGCGCGAGCCGGGGGCCGCGATCTCCCAGCTCCGCATGGCGAGGAGGGAGGCGGCGCTGAGACCGGTCATCAGCTCCGCCGCCTGGTTGGTGTAGCGGAAGCGCTCGCCTTCGCAGATGAAGATGGCCGCCGGCGCGGATTCGCTGAAGGTGCGGAAGGTCTCCTCGCTCTGCCGCAGCGCCTCCGCCGTGGCGCGGAAGCGCTCCTCGCTCGCCCGCGCCGCCCGCATCGCGCGGTTGCGCTGCGTCACGTCGGTGGCGAGCTCGAGCAGCGCCGGCCGGCCGCCGAGGTCGAGGGCATGCCAGGTGACCTCCACTTCGAGCGTACGGCCGTCCTTGGTGCGCAGGCGGCGCTCGGTCGACTCCTGCTCCAGGCCGTCCTGCTCGGCGGGCGCGAGCAGGCCGCGGATGGTCATCCCCAGCAGCTCCTCGCGCGAGTAGCCGTAATCGCGCACCGCCGCATCGTTGACGGCGAGGAACCGCAAGCTGTCCCGATCGGAGACCCACATCGGGATGGGGTTGGCCTCGAACAGGGCGCGGTAGCGCGCTTCCGAAGCGGCGAGCGCGGCCTGGGCGCGCAGGTGGGGGCGGGCATCGCGGGCGACCAGGACGGAGCCGACGACCGCGCCGCCGCGATCACGCAGCGGCGAGACCGCCAGCTCGACCGGCACCGCCCCGCCGTCCCGCGCGCGCAGGTCGAGGTTCTGGTCCCGGCTCTCGCCGCCCGCCAGGAGCGCGGCGAGCCGGCCCTGTTCCGGCGGCGGCACGAGCTCCGCAAGGGGCCTCCCGACGATCTCTTCCTGGCTCTGGCCGAGCACGCTCGCCGCCGCCGGATTGAGCAGGCGGACCCGGCCCTCGGTGTCGCAGACGATCAGCGGATCGGCCACCGTGGCCAGGATCTCGCGCGCCGCCAGCTCCGGCGTGAAATCCACCAGCCGGAAGCGGCGAATCGTCCAGGCGGAAAGCACGATGAACAGGAACACCGGCACGTAGCCGAACGGGTACAGCGCCACGCCGTAGGCGGCGACGTAGTCGATGCAGCCCAGGTAGGCGATCGAGAAGGCCACCAGCAGCCAGCGCGCCCGCTGGCGATGGATGGCGCTGGTGGCCGCGCGGTGGTCGATCGAGTACTGGCGCAGCGCGAACCCGAGCTGCGCGAAGAAGACGCCGAGGAACGGCACGCCCAGCCAGCGGAACCGCGGATAGTAGCCCCAGGGATAGTGCGCGAGGTCGCGAAACAGAGCGTCCGTGCCGACGCTGGCCGCGCAGAGCACTGCCGAGACCAGCCAGCTCGCCGCCACCAGCCGCCGCCGCCGCTGCCAGTCGCGCGTCACCGCGACGGCAAAGCTCAGCACCGCCGGAGCGATGAAGGTGATGCCGAGATAGGCCGCCTTTGCCCAGAACCGGGCCAGGCGCTCGGCGTTGGCGAGGTACATCGCCGAGAAGCAGCCGAGCCAGATGATGACGGTGACCGCGAGGACGCCGAAGAGGACGCTCTCGCGCGACCCGCGCTCGCGGGCCACGACGAAGACGCCGAGCAGCAGCATCGCCGCCGCCGTGGCGAGCGGCGCCAGTCCGTACCAGGTCACCGTATAGGCGTCGAGTTGCAGTGCCCCCTCCCCCTCCCTCGAGATCGCGAGCTACAGGCGACTCCGCCTTAGGCTCCTCCGGCGGACA
The DNA here is from genome assembly GCA_035949675.1 of Thermoanaerobaculia bacterium. Taxonomy (GTDB): domain Bacteria; phylum Acidobacteriota; class Thermoanaerobaculia; order Multivoradales; family UBA5704; genus JASLEW01. The sequence continues at coordinate 1,911 of DASZHY010000097.1, read as the reverse complement.
TTGTCGGCGCAACGGCCGCGAGGATGATAGCGCGGTGGTGTGAGGCGACGCTGTTCGGGTTGCTGGCGTAGAGGTGTCAGCCCTGATGGATGCAATCGGTCATTTCCGGTTCCAGTTCCTGGGCCTCGATACCACGCAGGTGCTGCATAGCGGGCCTCATTCCCAGGGGCGTCTTACGCCGTCGCCGCTTACTTGAGCTCCGCCAGCATCTGGCGCGCGTTCTGGGCGTCGGGGTCGTTGGGCGCCAGCTTGACGAAGGTCTCGAGGTGCTCCTTGGCGCGCGCCAGATCGCCGACGTTGGTGTAGCAGAGTCCCAGCATGTAGTGCGCACGGGCGTTGTTGGGGTCGGTCTGCAGCAGGCCCTCGAAGACCTTGGTAGCCTCCGGGATGCGGTTGCCGTTGTAGAGCTCGATGCCATGGTTCAAGGGGTTGCCGGCGTCCCCCTTGGCGTTGTCCATGGCCGCCTTGGCCTCGCGGGCGCGGGGGTCCTTCAGCTCGGTCAGCACTTTGTAGCGCAGCTGCAGCGCCGACAGGCTCTGCGGCGCGGCCGCCACCCAGCGGTCGGCGACGTCGAGCGCGGCGCGGTAGTCCTGCTTCCCGAGATAGATGTTGGCGAGCGCCCCGTAGGCGGGCTCGAGCGTGCGGTCCACGGCGATCGCGCGCTTGAGCTCGGCGGCGGCCTGCTCCACCTTCTTCTCGCGCAGCGCATCGGCGGCCTCGTTGTAGAGGCTCACCGCCACGTCGCGGGCCAGCTCCGGGCCGGGGTGGCTGGCGGCCAGCTCGTCCAGCGCCTGGGCGGCGCGCGCCTTGTCGCCCATGGCCTTGAGCGCCTGGTAGCGGTCGATCATCACCCGCGGCTTGCCGGGCTCGAGCGCCAGGGCGCGATCGGCGGCGGCGAGCGCATCGGCGGGCCGGTGAAGCTCGAGGTAGACGCCGGCCAGGACGGCGTGCGCCGCCGCCAGCTTCGGGTCGAGGGTCGCGGCCTGATCGAACTTCGCCGCGGCGGTCGCGAGGTCCTTGGCCTTGAGCGCCACCACCCCCTCGTTGTAGGCGACGACGGCGTCGTTCTTGGCCTTGGCCTCCGCGGCGTTGGCCGGCGGGGTGGCAGGCGGGGCCGCGGCGGCAGCGCCCGGCGCGGCGGTGGCGGCGGCGCCGCCCGCGGGAGCTCCGCCGGCCTTGCCGGGGCCCGCGGGCTGCAGCGTGTAGGTCTCCTTGAGCGTGTCCTCGATCTTCGGCTTGAGCGGTTGCTCGAGCGTGATGAACCCGTCCTTTTCGAGATGGAGCCGGTACTGGCGCTGCGCGTCGAGGATGATGGCGCTGAACTGGCCGTGCGCGTCGGTGGTCTTCTCCAGCTTGTAGGTGGCCATGTCCGGGCTGGTGATGACGACCTTGACGCCGGCGACCGGGGCGCCGGAGGGATCGACGACGGTGCCAAGGACCCGGCCCTGGCCGATGGCAAGAACGGCGCCGGCGATTGCGAGCAGCAGGAGCAACGCACAGGCCAGCACGCGGGCGAAACCTTTCATGGGCGGAAGCCTCCTCGAATAGGCACGGGCGGCACCGAAGACCTGGATCGCCGGTCCCTCCCCGCCTGCCGGTTTGCATGTCTCGTGCCGCGATCGCCGCGGCGCCGGGCGCCAGGCACCAGGCGCCAGACTCCATCCATCGCCCGGCTGCCGATGCGTCGGGCGAGAGCGCCCCGCCCCCAGGGCGGGCCCGCGACAGTGTAGCCGAGGCGCGGCTGCCGCTTGTCACCCGCCTGCCACCGCGGTGTCGCACACCGCTCCTAAGCTTGGCGGCGGCTGCCCCGATCCTCCCGGACAATGACCATGAAACTAGCCGGCGACCTCGCGGAGTTCTCGCTTGCCGACCTCGTGCAGGTCGCCGGGGTCGCGGGCAGGACCTGCTGTG
>DASZHY010000096.1:0-7411 GCA_035949675.1 Thermoanaerobaculia bacterium | reverse complement strand
GCTGTTCGCTGTATCCTTTGGTATGCAGTGGCTATCGCAGGGGGCCGCGTGACCCCCGACTGGATACAGGTGGCGGGGGGGTCGTTCTTGATGGGCGGCGGCCCTCGCGACAACGAGAACCCTCGGCATGAGGTCTGGGTGCCTCCCTTCCGGCTCGCCCGGACGCCGGTGACGCGCCAGGAGTACCAGGCTTTCCTCGACGCGACGCATCATCCGGCGCCGCTGTTCTGGCAGGAGGCGATCTTCACGCATCCGCGGATGCCGGCGGTGGGGCCTTCCTGGGAGGACACGCAGGCCTTCTGCGCCTGGGCTTCGGCGGGCCTGGGCTTGCTGGTGCGCCTGCCGACGGAGGCAGAGTGGGAGTGCGCGGCCAAGGCCGGCCGCGAGGTGACGTATCCCTGGGGCGACGAGCCGCCGGAGTCGCTGCCCGACTATCGCCGGCGCTGGCTGGAAGGGCCGGAAATCGTCGATGCCTATCCTCCGCTGCATCCACTCGGGCTGCTCGGGCTGGGCGAGAACGTGCACGAGTGGTGCGCCGATTGGTTCGACCCGGGGTACTACCAGCGCTCGCCGCGGCGTGAGCCGCGCGGCCCCGAGAGCGGCTCGCGCCGGGCGTCCCGCGGCGGGTCGTGGCGCCACCAGATCAAGGCCAGCCGCTGCGCCGCGCGTTCGGCCATCCCGCCAGGCATGCGCTACAGCGACTACGGGTTCCGGCTGGCCGCCGAGGGAGCGCCAGGATGAGCCCGGTTGACGCCGGCAGCCCCCGGACCGCGGGTGCCCCGGGTGCGACCGGGCGCCGGCGTGCCTGGGGACCGATCGCGTTCGCCGCCGCCGGGAGCTTGCTCCTGCACGCCCTGGCGGTGCTCTGGGTCTGGCGCTTCTGGGGGGGCTTCGGCCGCGGCGGCGTGCTCGCCTGGATCGACTTCCCCTCGTCTCTCGCCTACCTGCGCCTGCGCGGCGGCGCGAAACTGGCCTGGAGCCTGTTGATCGGCGGCTTGCAGTGGGCGGTCTTCGGCGCCGGCTTGAGCCTGCTCTTCGGCACCTCGGCCCGGCGGCCGGCGGACTGAGCGGGCCTCCGGCGCGATGCCGGCAGACGCCGGCGCGCCGAGTTACAATCGCCGGATGGTGCAGCTGGGCTCCGTCCGCGTCGACCCGCCGCTCTGGCTGGCCCCCATGGCAGGGGTGACCGACCGCGATTTCCGCTTGATCGTGCGGCGGATCGGCGGCGTCGGCGTGGTGTCGATGGAGTTCATCTCCTCCCGGGCCATCGTCTCGGGCAACCAGAAGACGCGCGACCTGATGTACTTCTGCGGCGAAGAGCGGCCGCTCGCCATCCAGATCTACGGCTCGGACGTCGCCACCATGCGCGAAGCGGCGCTGGTGGTCGAGGAGCTGGGGCCCGACATCTGCGACATCAACATGGGGTGTCCGGCCAACAAGGTGCTCAAAGGCTGCGCCGGCGCCGCCCTGATGGCCGATCTCGACCTGGCGGAGCGGATCATCCGCGCGGTGCGGGACGTCCTGTCCATACCGCTCACGGTCAAGTTCCGGCTGGGCCTGGACGACTGCCGCCGCAACTACCTCGAGCTGGGGAAGATCTGCGAAGCCAACGGCGTCGCCGCGGTGGCGATGCACGCGCGCACTGCCCGGCAGATGTATACCGGCGACGCCGACTGGTCGCACCTGGCGCGGCTCAAGGAGAGCCTCGCCATTCCGGTGATCGGCAACGGCGACGTGCGCGAGCCGGAGGACGCCATCCGCATGCAGGCGGCCACCGGTTGCGACGGCATCATGGTCGGCCGCGGGGCCACCCGCAACCCGTGGATCTTCCGCCAGATCGCGGCGCACATGTCGGGCGGCCGCCTCGCCCCGCCGACGCTCGCCGACAGACGGGCCCTGATCCTGAGCCACTTCCGGATGGTTGCGGAGCGCGAGAGCTCGGCCTTCGCGATGCACAAGCTGCGCAAGTTCACCGGCTGGTACACCCACGGCCTGCCGAACGGGCGCCGGCTGCGGCAGGAGATCAACCAGCTGCCGGACGTCGACAGCTTCCTGGCCACGGTCGAGAGCTTCCTCGACGAGCTGGTCACGGAGGAGCGGGCGGCGTAGGCCCCCCAGTGGAGCATTCCGGCATCAAGGTCACCTCGTCGCCGGGCGAGCATGCGGTCGTCCTGCGGCAGGCGCCGCCCGCGGCCTTGCTGGCCGTCGGCTCGGCCGCCGCCGAGTGGGGCGCGGAGTTCCAGCCGGGCGGCGAGGGCGGGCAGCTCCACCTGCCGGTCGTGGCGGGGTTGCGCCGCGGCCTGCTTTCGGGACCGATGGTAGTCGCGGCAGCCGGCGAGGGATCACGCGTGGCCTTCCGGCCGGTGACGCAGGACTATTACCTGGAAACCACGGTCATCGCCCTGCTGGTGGTGGCCGGCGCCGGCGCGGTGCTCACGGTGATCTGGCCGCTGTTTCCCGAGCTCCTTCCCGGCGCCCCGCTGGGAGCCGTGCTGGCGGTGGCGGGCTGGCTTTTGGTGGCACCGCGGTTGCGCGGCAAGGGACCGGAGGAGTTCTTGGCGAGCGTCGCCGCCCATGCGGACCAGGGCGACGCCGGGACCAGCCCTCAGCAGCCTGCTCGATAGCTCTGCCCGGAACCCGGAATAGCGCATCGCCGCAAGAGCGTTTATAGTGACGGTCGGTTCTTTGGCAACTGGGGGCGTACCGGTTTCGACGGGGAACAAAAGCGGAGCAGAGGCCGCGTGTCCGAAGTCCACCCGTAAAGTGGAACGTTTAACTGCGAACGACAACTTCGCACTCGCGGCCTAAATAGCCGCGACGCACCGATGAGAGCGTGACCTGCGGCGCTCATCGGCGCGACGCTAAAGCGGGTCAAGGGGTCCGGTTGCCTTGTGCCGTACCCTGATATACAGCAAGGCTGGCCGCCGCGCCAGGTGCCTTCTTCCAACGCGCGCGCGGCGAGATTGCAAATAGAAGGCTACGCACGTAGAAACCTCTGAGACGCGTTTTCCGGACGTGGGTTCGATTCCCACCGCCTCCACCATTCCATTTTCCAATCCTTACCTTCAGCCGCTACTTTCGCTCCTTCGCTGCCGATTTCCTGCTGTCCCTGCGCTGCCGAATTGCTGCTGTCCACCAGGTCGCGGAGACGAGCCTGGCGCCGCGAACCGCGCGATCTGCCGCGCGCGATCACCGCGGTGGCCAGGATGCCGGTCAGGCGCCGGCGAACGCCCGCTCGATGCTCTGGTCGAACGGCGGCTCGAGCACTCCCACCTCGGTGACGATGGCGGTGATCAGGTCGTGAGGCGTGACGTCGAACGCGAAGTTCACCGCCTCGGTGTCGACCGGCGCGATGCGGGTGCCGAACACCTCGGTCACCTCGTCGGCGCGGCGCTGCTCGATGGGGATGCCCGACCCGTCCGGCGTGGCGCGGTCGATGGTCGACAGCGGCGCGGCGACATAGAACGGCACGCGGTGGCGCGCCGCCAGCACCGCGAGCGGATAGGTGCCGATCTTGTTGGCGGTATCGCCGTTGGCGGCGATGCGGTCCGCCCCCACCACGATGCGATCCACCAAGCCCTGCGCCATCAGCGTGCCCGCGCTCGAGTCGGTGACCAGGCGGAACGGGATGCCGAGCCGGCCTAGCTCCCAGGCGGTCAGGCGAGCGCCCTGCAGCAGCGGCCGGGTCTCGTCGACCCAGACCATTTTCACACCGCTGCGCCGCCAGGCGGATTGAATGACGCCGAGGGCGGTGCCGTAGCCGGCCGTCGCCAGCGCTCCGGCATTGCAATGCGTGAGCACCCGGGAGCCGGCCGCGAACAGCGCCGCTCCATGCTCGCCGATCCGGTGGTTGATCTCGACGTCCTCCGCGGCGAGCTGGTGCGCCCAGGCGAGCAGTGCGTCCGCCACCGCCGCCGGGCCGGCCGGGGCGCTCTGCTCGAAGATGCGGCGGCCGCGGTCGATGGCCCAGCGCAGGTTCACGGCGGTGGGGCGGGTGGCGCCCAGCAGCTCCGCCACCGCCGCGAAACGAGGCGCCAGCCCGGCGGCATCGAGCTCCGTCGCCAGGCCGAGCGCCAGGCCGTAGGCGGCCGCCACGCCGATGGCCGGCGCGCCGCGCACCGCCAGGCGGCGAATGGCGTCCGCCACCTGCTCGGGCGAGCGGCAGTCGAGCCAGACCTCTTCGTCCGGCAGCCTGGTCTGGTCGAGCAGCAACAACGAGCGGTCTTGCCAGCGCAGGGGCGAGAAGGACGTCGCCTCGCTCATGACTCAGATCTTACCCCGCGGCCGAGCGGCCGGCCGCACCCGGCACTTGTGAGATCATCGGCGCCCGGCGCCGCATCGAGGCGCGCCCGATGAAAAGCATGGAGGCACCGTGAAAGGCACGACCCGAGACCTCGGCTTCTCGACCCGCGCGATCCATGCCGGACAGCCTCCCGACCCGCGGACGGGAGCGGTGGCCGTGCCGATCTACCAGACGTCGACCTACGTGCAGCTCGGCCTGGGCGAGCACCAGGGATACGAGTACGCGCGCGTGCAGAATCCGACGCGGGAAGCGCTCGAGCAGAACCTCGCCCAGCTCGAGGGCGGGGTGTCAGGCCACGCCTTCGCCTCCGGCATGGCGGCGATCGCCAGCCTCATGACCCTGGTCAAGGCGGGCGAGCACGTCGTGGTGTCGCGCAACGTCTATGGCGGCACCTATCGCTATTTCACCCAGGTCCTGGAGCGCAACCAGGTGTCGTTCTCGTGGGTGGACAGCAGCAAGCTGGACGCGGTCGGCGCGGCAATGACTCCGGCCACGCGGATGGTGTTCATCGAGACCCCGACCAACCCGGTGATGGACATCTCCGACATCGCGGGCTCGGCCGAGATCGCCCACGCTCACGAAGCCCTGCTGGTGGTCGACAACACGTTCCTCTCTCCTTACCTGCAGCGGCCGCTCGAGCGGGGGGCCGACCTGGTGGTGCACTCGACCACCAAGTTCCTCAACGGCCACAGCGATTCGGTCGGCGGCGCCGTGGTGTGCGGGCGCCAGCAGGAGGCCGACTGGCTTTTCTTCATGCAGAAGTCGATGGGGGCGATCCTCTCGCCGTTCGATTCCTTCCTGGTGATGCGCGGCGTCAAGACCCTCGCCGTGCGCATGGAGCAGCACGAGCGCAACGCCGCTGCCGTGGTCGGGATGCTCGCCGCACACCCCAAGGTGCGGCAGGTCCTCTACCCCGGTCTGCCGGATCATCCCGGGCGCGACGTCCATTGCCGTCAGGCCTCGGGCTTCGGCTCCATGATCACGCTCGAGATGGGCACCCATGCCGCTGCCAAGACCCTGCTCGAGAGCGTCAAGGTGCTGAGCCTCGCCGAGAGCCTCGGCGGCGTCGAGAGCCTCATCTCCCATCCGGCCACCATGACCCATGCCTCGGTCCCCACCGAGCGACGCATCGCCCTGGGGCTGACCGACAGCATGGTGCGGATCTCGGTAGGCATCGAGGACGCCGGGGACCTGCTCGCCGACCTCGACCAGGCGCTGGCCAAGGTCTAGCCCTGGCCTGACAAACTAGTTGCCGGCGGCTCGCTGGTGCGGCGCGGGTGCCGCGCGGGTGTGCGGCGAGGGGTAGGCGGCGCGGGTGCGAGGTGGGGGTCGGCGGCGGTCTGCCGCGGCTCAGAAGTCGGTGTCGTCGGGGTCGGCGGCGTAGGCGAGCTCGTCCTCTTCTTCGTCGGAGAACTCGGCGTGCTTGTCCACCGAGCTGGCGATCCAGTCCAGGAAGCTCGGGTCGCCCTGGCCGGCGTTGAACGACAGGATCTCGGGCAGCTCGTAGCTGTGCAGCTCGCGTATGGTCGCGGCGGCGCCTTCGTACTCCTGCTGCAGGGTCTTGACGACCAGCAGCAGCTCGCCGTCCTTGCAGATCTTCCCCTTCCAGCGATAGATCGAGCGGATGGAGGGGATGATGTTGACGCAGGCTGCCTGGCGGCGGGCGACGAGCTCGCGGGCGATGAGGTAGGCCTGTTCCTCGGTGCCCACGGTCGTCACCACCACGATCGCGCCCATGGCGGCCACGTTACTGCACCGCCGTCGAGCGAGTCAATGCAACGCGGGCACCCTTGCCGCCCACCGAAGGTGGTCTCCACAGGTGTGGGCGGAGCCTTGGCCGGCTCCTCACTGGTGCTTGCCGCCGGTCTGTACCAGCGAGGGATACCCAGCCGTTCTGGCGCGCCCCGTTTGGTGTCAAACGATCTGGCGGCCGTCCTGATCCTTTGACGATCGTGCCGGCGTCGCGCCAACCCTACGCAGCAGCCTGTTTGCGCCCCTGCCCTTCCCCCGTTTCCCAGCTCTTTGTCCAGATGCCTTTACACGCCGTTTGCCGCCTGACCCCGGTCTGACGCTTGGAACCTTAATGACTGCCGTATTTAGAGATTTTCTCAGGACCTGGCCTGGCTCTTGATCTGCTGTCGCGCCGAACCCGGAGAGGGGGTGGCGAGCCGCGAAGGGCAACGACAGCAGGGACAACGACAGGGACGGGCGGCTGGCCGCGGGGTCTTCAGCGGCCGGCCGCCCTCGATCGCCCCGCTCCCGTCTCCCGCCGCCGCAGCGGCTCCCCACAGCGCAAGGCCCGCAAGGGCTTCTCCAAGGTGGAAGATCCGCGGCGCGGAAGGACGTAGTAGATTACGCCGCATGGCTCAAGACCGGCACATCGCGCGCGAGTACCTGGAGGCGTTGATCATCGCCGCCATCTTCCTGCAGTTCGCGAACACCTTCGTGGTCCAGACTTACTACATCCCCAGCGGCTCGATGGAGGACACCCTGCTGGTCGGAGACCACCTTTTCGTCAACCGCTTCATCTATGGCCCGGCGCCCACCGCTGTCGAGCGCAAGCTGCTGCCGCTGCGTCCGATCCGTCGCGGCGACATCATCGTCTTCCGCTCCAAGGAGAACGCTCGCATCGACGTGGTGAAGCGTGCGATCGGGCTTCCCGGAGACACCATCCGGATCGTCGACAAGAAGGTGTTCCTCAACGGCACGGCGGTGGACGATTCGGCCTACGCGCTCCATCGCCCGCCGCCGGGCACTCCCGAGCACGTCCCTCCGGACTACATGGGACAGCTGGCATCCCGGGACTACTTCGGACCCTTCACGGTGCCGCCGGCGAGCTACTTCTGCATGGGCGACAACCGCGACAACTCGTGGGATTCCCGCTTCTGGGGCGAGCTGCCCGAGACCTACGTGCTCGGCAGGGCGTTCGCGATCTACTGGTCGAAGAGCGGCCAGGCCCCGGACGGCGCCGTGCAGGAATGGAGCAGCAGGATCGCCGATCTCGGCCAGACGGTGCTCGGCTTCTTCTCGATCGGTCCGTACAAGACCCGCTGGGCACGCACGTTCAGGATCGTTCGCTAGTGTCCCGTCTCAGAAGTTCGCATCATT